>DQTL01000173.1 GCA_015662775.1 Lutibacter sp. | reverse complement strand
TGTGTTAGGTGTTGTTGATGATAAAAACTTAGAGACTATTTTACCACTATTTCCAAAAAAAGCTACTTATTATTTCTGTCAAGCAAATGTGCCTAGAGCTTTAGCTTCAAAAATATTACAGCAAAAGGCTGTAGCTTACAATTTATTAGGAAAAACCTACAAATCAGTAGCCAAAGCATTAAAACAAGCTCAAATCAATACATCAAAAGCTGATGTAATTTATGTAGGTGGTAGTACTTTTGTCGTGGCTGAGGTTGTTTAATTACCTTTACCTTTTATACTCTCAACTTTTCTCCTTCATCTTTCACCATTAAACGTTATATTTCGTAACGTTCAATTTCTTATCTTTGTGAATTACATTATAAGGATATATGTCAGATAAAAACAAGTTCGGAGCATTTTCAGGAGTTTTCACACCTTCTATTTTAACTATACTTGGTGTAATCATGTATATGAGAATGGGTTGGGTAGTTGGTAACGCAGGCTTAATAGGTACAATTATTATTGTGGTTATAGCACATGTAATCTCTATTTCTACAGGATTGAGTTTGTCTTCAATAGCTACCGATAAAAAAGTTGGAGCAGGAGGAATTTATTATATACTTTCCAGAAGTATGGGAATTCCTATCGGTGGAGCAATTGGCGTTACGCTTTATATTGGTACGGCATTTTCTATTGCATTATATTTAATTGGTTTTGCCGAGAGTTTTAATGGCTATTTTGGTTTTGATACGAGTATTAATGGATTACGAATTGCAGGTTCTATTGCTCTTCTTTTATTGACTGTGATTGCCCTAATTAGTACTTCATTTGCTTTAAAAACACAATTTTTTATTTTAGCGGCTATCGTGATATCTTTAGTTTCTATAGGATTTGGAACTAATGAATTTGCACCGCAATCAGTTGCTCTTTTTGCAAGTGAAAAGTCGGTTCCACTCGAAATGGTGTTTGCCATATTCTTTCCTGCTGTTACTGGATTTACCGCAGGTGTAGCAATGAGTGGTGATTTAAAAGATCCGAAAAAGTCACTTCCTATTGGTACTATTGCCGCAATAGCAGTCGGTTTTGTTGTTTATATAGGCTTGGCATTTTTCCTTTCGTATTATATTGATTCTGAAACATTACGTAGTGACTATAATATTTTGATGAAAATAGCCCTATGGTCACCTGCTGTTGTCGCTGGTATTTGGGGAGCAACCTTATCCTCGGCATTAGGTGGTATTTTAGGCGGACCAAGAATCTTACAAGCCATGTCTATCGACAAGGTAACACCTAAATTATTCGGAAAAGGAAAAGGACAAAATAATGAACCCGTCAATGCCTTAATTCTAGTTTTTGTTATTGCACAAGCTGGTATATTAATTGGTGAATTAGATGTTATTGCCCGTGTAGTTTCCATGTTTTATTTAGCGGCTTATGGTTTTATCAATCTTTCTTTTTTCTTAGAGAGTTGGGCAAATCCCGATTTTCAGCCCAGTTTTAAAGTAAACCGTTGGTTTGGTCTATTAGGCTTTTTAGCAAGTTTTGGTATCATGTTTAAACTAGATATGCTTGCCATGTTTGGTGCCATCGTTATAATTATTGGTATTTATCTATTATTACAAAGAAAACAACTTGCCTTAGAAACAGGTGATGTATGGCAAAGTGTTTGGGAAAATATTGTCGCTAAAGGGTTGAAAAAATTAGACACAAAAGAAAATGATACCAGTGCCAATTGGAACCCAAATATTATTCTTTTTAGTGGTGAAAGTGCACATCGTAAATACTTATTACAACTGAGTGATACGATAGCGGGTCGAACAGGTATTGTAACTAATTTCAAATTAATCTTAGATAAAAATAACACCAAGCCTTTTAAAAAGTCAGAGCAAGTGTTAAAAGAGAATTCTTTTAAAGATTTAGGCATGTTTTCAAGACAAGTAAAAGTAGATAATATCTTTAAAGGTATTGAAAATATAGCTTCTACTTTTGGTTTTTCAGGTGTTGAACCCAATACGGTAATGATGGGTTGGCCTAGGAAACTTAATAAATCAGGTGATTATACTTCGATGACCCAAACTCTGTTGCATTTAGATTATAATTTACTCTATCTAGATTTTGATCAAAAAGCCAAGTTTGGAAAAAAATCAAGTGTAGATTTATGGTGGAGAGAAACAGACAGTAAAAATGCTGAAATGATGCTCAACATTGTTCGCTTTATTACACAATCTACCGATTGGAATAGAGCAAAAATACGAGTGCTTTACGTAAATCATAATAATACTGATAGTTCAATAATTAAATCGAAAATTACAAAGTTTGTCGAAGATTTACGAGTCAATGTAGAAATTGTAGTCATCAATAATGGAGTAGAGCAAAAACCGTTTTATAAAATTATTGCCATACAATCTGCAAATACCGATTTAACTTTACTGGGAATTCCGAATATTAAAACTGAAAAACAAGCTGATTTTATTGTCAATACAACGCAGTTATTTAACACCATTGGTTCTACATTAATGGTCAAAGCATCAAATAACTTTAATGAATTGAAATTTGATGTTAATCAAGAATCAAATATTGAACTATCAGAATCATCTGTGTTAAAACCACTTCCTTTATCTGAAAATAATACTATCAATAGTAAAGTAGGAGAACTAGATGCCGTTTTAAACGATACCTTAAATAGTTTTTCTGAACAATCATTACGTATCATAGCTTCATCTTATTCGCAATTTATTAGTGAAATTTCCCAAAAATTTGATGATTTATCGAGTGCTTTAGTAGAAAAAAATGAGGTAAAAGAAATTATACCTTACCTTCAAAGTTTTAGTAAAGAACTCATTGCAACATCTGAAAGTTTTAAAGAAAATAAACTTTCAACGGCTTCAGAAAGTTTGTATAAAGAACTCAATAAACTTCAAAAAGTTAGATATGATTTTATTGAAAATGAACCCAAAAATATTTCTTTTAAAACGAATAGAAAAGTTAAATGGAAAGCTATTCTAAATTTTTATTTCATTGAAAAAATAACACCTAATCTTCAGAAATCGCTGTATCAATTTGGAGCTCAAAATTTTGTAATGTTGAGTTCATTAACAGAAGGATTAGTGAAAGAAACACAATTATTTGTTGAGAATACGAGTGCAAATAATAAACAAGCACTTGCTACTTTTGTAGAAAATAGCCAAAGCCTGATTAAAACACAATTACAAACAGCACAGCGTTTAAAAAGTACAGTTGTTGATAGTATTCAGCAATTTGAAAGAGACCAAACGATAGAACTGCTAAACAATATTGAGAAACCAAACTTTTTCAAGAAAATTCAGAATACTAAAAATAAAGCGTCAAAGAAAGATAGTTTAGCGATCAAAAATAATGTGGCTTGGTTTGGAACCAATTGGTATAAAAATCAATTGTTATGTCATAATCAAACAGAAATGGATTGGTTATTAACGGATACTGGATTATTACTTTCTAATATAAATGAAAACATTAAAAATCATTTGACAGAAAGCATGATTAACCCACAATTAGAAAAGATTAAAATTCTTTCTAAAATAGATGCTGAGTTACGAAAAGGAGAAGAAAAGAACCTAGACAAACAAACAATTGATGCCCTAATTGAAATTGCAGAAGGCATCTCTAGTGTTAATTTATCTAATCTATTTGAAGATGAAGAAAAAAGTATCACACAACTGACGCAAAAGACAAATAGGATTGTTAGTTTGATGAATCCGACCTCTTTTAATGTGTTGTCCGAAAAACAAAATGATTCGGAAGAGAATATTCAAATAAACCTTGCCACGGTTCAAAACCATATAATTCAGGCTAATTATTTGGGAACTTTACAAGAAAGTATTAATGAGTTGGAAGAATTATACAATCAAAATTCTGAAGGTATCTATAATACAGCCAATAAGTTAATTTATTTAATTGATGAAACTTCTATCGAATCAAAAGGGACTAAACAATTAAAAAATGAAGTTCAAGAGAATATAGCCATAAACCTTTCTAATCTCAGAAAATTAAAGGATATATTCTTGTTAGATTTAAAAACAAATCTGCATCAAACACAAGATCTTCTTACTATTAGAGTAATACTAGAATCCACAGATTTATTAGATAAATCGGCACAAAAAACTGTATTAACTTCAAAATTTACAGATTGGAAACAAAAGAAAACTTCTGATTTTGGGATATTAAAAAAACAGATAAAAACTTTTGTTAATCAACAACAACAACAACAAGAACTAGACAATCAATTGTCAAAAGATTTTTATAAGGGATATGCCAATAAAATTGAGCAAACTTATTCTTTCTTACAAGAACAACGAATTGATAAAGAGGTAAGTAAAATCCTGCCTTTCTATTATAAAAAGCTATTTACAGGAAGTCATTTAGTCAATACAAGTATCGAAGAAAGACCAGAATATTTAAAAGGGAAAGACGCATTAAAAAGACTAGAATCAGGAGTTAATGGAGCAATAATGATTATTGGTGATGCATTATCTGGAAAAACATTTTTAAGTGATGCCATTGCAAGAATTCCAGAAAAATCAGTAAAGTATGATATTAATCCGCCAGCAAATCAAACCTATACAAATGCCGATTTACATAAAGTATTTCAAAAATTATTTAATAAAAAAGGAACTAGTTTAAGTATCTTAAAACAAATAAAACCAGCTGTATTTGTGTTTAATGATCTAGAAAAATGGTGGACAAGATCAGAGAATGGAGTAAAAACATTAAATCATTTAACGAGTTTGATAGAAAAAATGGGTGACAAACACACCTTTATATTAAATGCAAACCGGTATAGTTATGGGGTTATCAAGCAAACAACACAATTAGAAAAGCAGTTAATTACCACTATTATCATGCGACCTTATAGTAAATTAGAAATTAATAGTATCATTTTAAACAGACACAAAGTAGGAGGAGCAAGTATTTATTATAAAAATGAATTAGTTAGAAATTCGAAAAAAATAAATAAAATCATTTCAAAATTACAGATACTTTCAGAGGGTTCAATAGGTGTTTCTTTGCAAAAATGGTTGCCAATTATTTCTTTAAATAAAGAAAATGAGCTTAGTATTTCAGAGCCAGTTTCTACTAAAATGCCAAAAATATTTAATGCAGAATGGAAAGTGTTGCTTTATGCATTTGTTCTTCATAATAATCTATCAGAAGCACAAGTAAAAATACTATTTAATGATGAGTCGAATCATTTCTTTAAAGCATTAGAAGAAATGGAAAAAGGGACTTTAGTAACCAAACAAGCAGATGCAAGATATATACTCAATAATTCGGCAAGATTTTTTATTGAAAAGCATTTAAAATCACTTTCAATTATTTAAAAAATGGAAAAATATTTAAGCACATTACCCATAGAACAAATACTTCTTTATTTAGTAATAGGAGCTTTGTTGCATTTTGTTTTTCATGTAATTTCTAAGTATATTATTCCTGTTTTATTGAGAAAAGAAAGTACAGTTGCTTTGTTATGGCAACGTTTGCAAATAGTGGTTTGGGTAGTGTTTTTTGTATTTCTATTGAGTTCACTTTTAGTAGCAAATCATGTATTGACCTTAGCCATTGGTTTTATCGTTTTGGTTACTGGTTGGAGTTCTTGGACAAATTTTTTTGCAGGAGCAAGTATCAAGTTTTCCAATACGCCTAGGCTAAATGATTATATAGTTACAGATTTAGTCGCAGGTAGAATTAAAAATATTAATCTAACTTCAACAGAAATTATTAATAAAAAAGGAGAGTTAATAGTCATCCCAAATTCTAAACTCAACAAACTTGTTATTAAATATATTAATGATGCAAAGTCTTTAAACCCTTTTGTTTATAATTATATTTCAAAGAAAGAAGTGTTGTATGACAAACTCTATGAAAGAGCTATAAACTGCCCGTATTTTACTGCAAACCAAGCTGTAAAAATTGAAAGAGGAACAGGAAATGCTTTTCAAATAAATGCCATGCTTATTGATGAAAGTCTAAGGGAAAAGGCGATAGATTATTTAGAAAAGTAGGTGTTGATTGTTTTTATCTCAGTGTTAGGCATAAGTAGAAAAAATCTAAATCAAGATAATACTATAAAAAAACACATATTGAAGATAGAAAGATGATTAGAGTCCAAAAATTATGGGCGTAAAACTATAAACCCCACAGGTTTTGTACTTGTCCCAAAATAGTTAACTAAAACTTCGAGTAAAAGCAATTTGACAATCGGTAATAAATCTATACTTGGCATAGCTGATATTTATAAATACAAATATCATACTTTTTTAAAACCCCACAACTTTTGAGACTGTTCCAAAATAATTTAAAAGTATCCACAAACAAAAAATCCAAACACTTTCATGTTTGGATTTTGTTTGGTGGGCAATGAGGGATTCGAACCCCCGACCCCCTCGGTGTAAACGAGGTGCTCTGAACCAACTGAGCTAATTGCCCGATTTAAGGAGTGCAAATATAAACTCCTTTTTGAATATGACAAAGTATTTTTTAATAAAAAACAGCATTTTTTATTAAGCAAAGACTAGATAACTCTCAATATGCTGGTTATTAAATAAATAGTTGAAATTAATGTTTGCAAAAAAACAATTTTTCAACCTTTTTGATATGAATAAATAAAAAGAATTATGAACAAACGAAAAATAATACTATTTTCCATTACAATTAAAGCAAATAAACAAAATAATAGTACATTTGCACACTTAAAAGTATAACCATTTAAAAGATACAGATGAAAGGAGGTGACAAACTATGTTGATAATTCCTGTAAAAGACGGAGAAAATATAGACAGAGCTTTAAAAAGATTCAAAAGAAAATTTGATCGAACAAAGACAATGCGTACGCTTCGTGGCAAAAAACAGTTTACGAAACCTTCTGTAAACAAACGTGCTCAGATGATAAAAGCATCATACGTGCAACGCAGAAGAACAGCTGAAGAACAATCTTAGTTCTTTAGAAAATAAAGTCTAAACCTTAGATGTTTTAAAACTACTTTTGTAGATTTGTACACCTAAGGTTTTTTTATGCCCATTTCTAAATTTATTGAGTATTTGCAATTTGAGAGAGGATACTCAAAACACACCCTCTTGGCTTATAAGAAGGATTTACTTCTTTTTAGAGCCTTTTTACAAGAAACCTACTCAGCGGATACTTTATCAGAAGTGATTTATGTGCAAATACGCACATGGATTGTAAATTTAGTCAATGATGGTTTATCAAATAGGAGTATTAATCGAAAAATTAGTGCTTTAAAATCCTTTTATAAGTTTTTAGAAAAAGTAGGAGATATTGATTCCAACCCACTTCAAGGGCACCATTCCCTAAAAACTCAAAAGAAAACAATAACCCCTTTTTCTAAAAAAGAACTAGAAAGATTAGATGAGCTTTTCTTTGAAGCAAAAGGTTTAGAACAAGTACGTGACCATCTAATAATAGAGTTGCTATACACAACAGGAATGCGAAGGGCAGAGTTAGTAGGATTAAAACTGTCTGACATTAGTTTCGAAAACAAAATTATTAAAGTGTTAGGCAAGAGAAATAAAGAACGATATATTCCTTTATTAGAAATTACAATTGATTTTCTACATAAATACATGGCTTTAAGAAATGATTTTAATTCAGAATATCAAGAATTGTTCTTAACTAATAAAGGTAAACCATTATATGACTCTTTGGTTTATAAAATAGTCACTAAGTATTTTAAACAGATTACGACCAAGGAGAAAAAGAGTCCACATGTATTACGTCATGCCTTTGCCACACATTTGTTAGATGAAGGAGCCGATCTAAATGTAGTTAAGGAATTGTTGGGTCATGCAAGCTTGGCATCCACGCAAATATATACACAAAGTAGTTTGGCTCATCTAAAAGAAGTGTATAAAAATTTCCATCCAAGAAATAAAAAATAAATAAACAATTGTTTTTTTCTAAGTTTATTTGTAACTTTACTGTATAATTCTAAACTAAAAATAAAAAGTATGAAAGTAAATGTTCAAGCAGTAAATTTTAACGTTGATAAAGATCTAGTAGATCTCATAGAAAACAAAATAAATGGTCTTTTGAAGTTCTATGATAATATAATTGACGCCCAAGTTCATTTAAAAGTACAAAAGACCAGTGTAAAAGAAAATAAAGAGTTAGAAATTAGGTTAGGAATACCTGGATATGACCCCGTAGTAAAGAAAACAGCAAACTCTTTTGAAACAGCACTAAATCAGTCAGTTGCAGTCTTGAAAAAGACATTAATTAAACTAAAAGAAAAGCAAAGAGAAAAGCATTAAAAGAAATATAAAAAAATAGAATAAAAAGTTTTGCTCTTAAAATAAAACTTTTTACATTTGCAGACCGTTTGAAAAAAGCGGTTTGTTTTTTTTACGCCGATGTAGCTCAGCTGGCTAGAGCAGCTGATTTGTAATCAGCAGGTCGTGGGTTCGAGTCCCTCCATCGGCTCAAATTAATGAAATAATAGTTCTTTAAAACTAGGGGTGGGATACTCAAGCGGTCAACGAGGGCAGACTGTAAATCTGCTGGCTTCGCCTTCGAAGGTTCGAATCCTTCTCCCACCACAAAAACCTTAAAATTACTATAAATAGTGATTTTTAAAAGCGAGAGTAGCTCAGTTGGTAGAGCTTCAGCCTTCCAAGCTGATTGTCGCCGGTTCGAGCCCGGTCTCTCGCTCTGATTATAAGACATAGTTTTTTTATAAATTATGTTTTTTATGTAAGGAGATGAAAGCGAGAAGTGGTACACCGAGCGTAGTCGAAGTGTTTATGCCGAGCGAAAAAGGAGTCGAAGTAAGCCCGGTCTCTTGCTCAATTTTTTCAAATAAAAGGACTTATATGTAAAAGGTTTATACGTATAAGTGTTTTCGTTTGTTAAAACTCGCCGACGTAGCTCAGTTGGTAGAGCACATCCATGGTAAGGATGGGGTCACGGGTTCAAGTCCCGTCGTTGGCTCAATAGCGAAGAAGAAGAATAGAATTAGAATTTTAAGATTAACACTAATATAAACTAAGTAAAACAAGCAATTATGGCTAAAGAAACTTTTGATCGGTCCAAACCGCACTTAAACATAGGTACTATTGGACACGTAGATCACGGAAAAACAACTTTGACCGCTGCCATAACAATGGTATTGGCAAAAAGAGGTCTGTCTGAAATAATGGACTTTGATCAAATTGATAATGCCCCAGAGGAAAAAGAAAGAGGTATTACAATTAACACAGCTCACGTTGAGTACCAAACTGCAAATCGTCACTATGCACACGTTGACTGTCCAGGTCACGCGGATTACGTGAAAAATATGGTAACTGGTGCTGCTCAAATGGATGGTGCAATTTTAGTGGTTGCAGCAACTGATGGTCCTATGCCACAAACAAGAGAGCATATCTTATTAGGAAGACAAGTTGGTATTCCAAGTATGGTTGTTTTCTTAAACAAAGTAGATTTAGTTGATGATGAAGAATTATTAGAATTAGTTGATATGGAAGTAAGAGAATTGCTTTCTTTCTACGATTACGATGGTGATAATACACCAGTAATTGCAGGTTCAGCTTTAGGTGCGATGAACGGTGAAGCACAATGGGAAGATAAGATTATGGAATTGATGGATGCCGTTGATGAATGGATCAAATTACCTGAAAGAGATATTGATAAAGATTTCTTAATGCCAGTTGAAGATGTATTTACGATTACAGGTCGTGGTACTGTTGCTACAGGTCGTATCGAAGCAGGTATTGCTTTAACAGGTGATGCAATTGATATTATCGGTATGGGAGCTGAAAAATTAAAATCAACCGTTACTGGAGTTGAAATGTTCCGTAAAATATTAGATAGAGGTGAAGCTGGTGATAATGTAGGTCTTTTATTAAGAGGTATTGATAAAAATCAAGTTAGTAGAGGTATGGTTCTTTGTAAACCAGGTTCTGTAACTCCTCATGCTAAATTTAAAGCAGAGGTATATATCCTTAAAAAAGAAGAAGGTGGTCGTCATACACCATTTCATAACAACTACCGTCCACAGTTCTACGTAAGAACCACTGACGTAACAGGAACAATTATGTTACCTGATGGTGTTGAAATGGTAATGCCAGGAGACAACTTAACTATCTCAGTGGAATTACACCAAGAAATTGCCTTAAATGTAGGTTTACGTTTCGCTATCCGTGAAGGTGGTAGAACAGTAGGTGCAGGTCAGGTAACTGAAATGATGTAGGCTAAACGCAAGTATAAACAATATAAAGGTGTCCTGTTTTTTCAGGATACCTTGTGTTGTAAATAAAATATGTTTTTTAAAAAGATGTATTTTTTACGGGCATAGCTCAGTTGGTAGAGCACTAGTCTCCAAAACTAGGTGTCGGGAGTTCGAGCCTCTCTGCCCGTGCGATATGAAAAGGAAGATTTGGGAAAAGAAAGGAATTTGATAACAATGATAGAATTTCAAGGCGAGAAGTTTATGCTGAGCGAGGAACGAGTCGAAGTGAGTTTCTCTGTATGTACAAAATTGATAAACTGATTTTTAAATCAAAAAAATAGAAACCAATGCAATTACTAACCTACGTTAAAGAATCGTTTAGAGAACTAAAAGAGAACATGACATGGATTTCTTGGGAAGAAGCTCAAAAATCTACTGCTGTTGTAGCCTTATTTACTGTATTATTTGCTTTGGCTGTATTTGGAGTTGATAAAGTATTCCAAACTTTACTGAAACAATTATTCCAAATATTTTAAATCAACCTATGTCTGATTTCGTAAAAAAATGGTATGTAGTAAAGGCTGTAGGAGGTCAAGAGAATAAGGTGAAAGATTACCTTATCAATGAAATTACACGTCTTAATATTTCTGACTATATCGAAACTGTTTTAGTTCCAACTGAAAAAGTAATTCAAATTCGAAATGGAAAAAAATATAATAAAGAACGTGTGTATTTTCCTGGATATGTGATGATAGAAGCTAATTTAAGTGGAGAAATTCCTCATATAATTAGAGCAATTCCTGGAGTTATAGGTATGTTAGGTGAAGTTAAAGGAGGAGATCCTGTTCCTTTAAGACAAGCTGAAATTAACAGAATGTTAGGGAAGGTTGATGAGTTAGCTGTAGCTAATGAAAATGTAATGATACCTTTCATTGAAGGAGAATCTGTTAAAGTTATTGATGGAGCTTTCAATGGATTTGAAGGTACTATCGAAAAAATACATGAAGAAAAACGTAAGCTTGAGGTAATGGTTAAAATTTTCGGAAGAAAAACACCATTAGAACTAAGTTATATGCAAGTTGAAAAAATTTAATAAGTGTTACACAAGTAAGATTTAATCTCTTAGCTTCCAAAATAGAGAAAGAATCATAACTTTTATAATTAATATAAATGGCAAAAGAAGTCGGTAAAGTTGTAAAATTACAAGTACGTGGAGGAGCCGCAAATCCTTCGCCACCTGTAGGTCCAGCTTTAGGTGCTGCTGGTGTTAATATTATGGAGTTCTGTAAGCAGTTTAATGCTAGAACTCAAGACAAGCAAGGGAAAGTATTACCAGTGGTAATTACTGTGTATAAAGACAAATCATTTGATTTTGTTGTAAAAACACCACCTGCAGCTGTCCAAATATTAGAAGCAGCAAAACTAAAGAAAGGTTCAGGTGAACCAAATAGAGTCAAAGTAGCAACAGTTACTTGGGATCAATTGAGAACAATTGCTGAAGGCAAGATGGTAGATTTAAATGCATTTACCGTTGAGTCAGCTATGAAAATGATGGCAGGTACAGCACGTTCTATGGGTGTAAAAGTAAAAGGAAAAGCTCCTTTTTAATTTAATTTTAAACGTTATTTAACAATGGCAAAATTAACTAAAAAACAAAAAGTAGCTTATTCTAAACTTGATAATACTCAATTATACTCATTAGATGATGCAGCTAAAGTTTTAAAGGATATAACAAGTACTAATTTTGATGCCACAGTAGATTTGGCAGTAAGATTAGCAGTTGATCCAAGAAAAGCTGATCAATTAGTAAGGGGTGTAGTTACCTTACCACACGGTACAGGTAAAGATGTTAAAATATTAGCAATAGTTACTCCAGATAAAGAAGCAGAAGCTAAAGAAGCAGGTGCTGACTTTGTTGGATTAGATGAATACCTCACTAAGATTAAAGGAGGTTGGACAGACGTTGACGTTATCGTTACAATGCCTAGCGTTATGGGTAAATTAGGACCTTTAGGTAGAATTTTAGGGCCTAGAGGATTAATGCCAAACCCAAAAACAGGTACAGTAACAATGGAAATTGGTAAAGCAGTAGCTGCTGTAAAATCAGGTAAAATCGACTTTAAAGTTGATAAAACTGGTATTATTCATGCAGGAATTGGCAAAGTTTCCTTTGACGCTAAAAAAATTGCAGAAAATGCAAAAGAATTATTACAAACGATTATTAAATTAAAACCAGCTACGGCAAAAGGTGACTATATGAAAAGTGTTTTCATAGCCAGTACCATGAGCCCAAGTATTGGTATTAGTATTAAGTCACTAAGTTAAATTTATTCAAATGACAAGAGAAGAAAAATCACAAGTAATTGAAAATTTGACAGCTGTTTTGACTGATAATAATATCATATATTTAGCAGACATTTCAGGTTTAGATGCTTCAAACACTTCCGATTTAAGAAGAGCATGTTTTAAGAAAAATGTTAAACTTTCGGTTGTAAAGAACACCTTGCTTGCAAAAGCAATGGAGAAATCAGATAAAGACTTTGGAGAATTGTCAGATACATTAAAAGGAAATACTTCTTTAATGATTTCTGAAACAGGTAATGCACCTGCCAAAGTGATAAAAGAATTCCGTAAAAAAGCAAAGCAAGAAAAACCCTTATTAAAAGGAGCTTTTATTGAAGAAGCAGTTTTTGTAGGAGATGACCAACTAGATGCACTAGTTAGTATCAAATCTAAAGAAGAACTTATCGGAGAGATTATCGGTATATTACAATCACCAGCCAAAAATGTTATATCAGCATTACAGTCAGGTGGAGGTAAAATAGCAGGTATCTTAAAAACTTTATCTGAAAAAGAGGAAAAATAATTGTAATACTATTTGACTCTAATTAATAATACACACACTAAATAAACTAATAAACAAAATTTTAAAACTAAGAATAATGGCAGATTTAAAAGATTTCGCAGAAAAATTAGTCAATCTTACGGTAAAAGACGTAAATGAGTTGGCAAGTATCTTAAAAGAAGAATATGGTATTGAGCCAGCTGCAGCAGCAGTTGTAGCAGGACCAGCCGCTGGTGGAGAAGCTGGAGGAGAAGAAGAGCAAACTGAGTTTGACGTAATCCTTACTGCAGCAGGACAATCAAAACTAGCTGTAGTTAAATTGGTTAAAGAATTAACGGGTCTTGGCTTAAAAGAAGCTAAAGGAGTTGTTGATAGTGCACCAGCACCAATCAAAGAAGGTGTAACTAAAGATGAAGCAGAAGGCTTGAAAAAATCTTTAGAAGAAGCAGGAGCAGAAGTAGAGCTTAAATAAGCTTTTCTTACCCTAAATAGTAAAGGTTTAGGTCATTACGTATAAGCGTTTTGACCTAAACCATTTTGCGTATATATTCGTTCTTTTCTAATTAAAACTATTTCACATTGGCAGCAACTCTTACAGCAACTGAAAGAATTAATTTTGCATCTGCACAATTAACAACCGAATATCCTGATTTTCTTGACATTCAAGTAAAATCATTTCAGGATTTTTTCCAACTACAAACAAAAGCAGAAGAACGTGATAACGAAGGTTTATATAAAACCTTTTCGGAAATATTCCCTATTACCGATACACGTAATCAGTTTGTATTAGAATTTTTAGATTATTTTGTTGATCCTCCACGTTATACAATACGAGAATGTATTGAAAGAGGTTTAACTTACAGTGTGCCTCTTAAGGCACGATTAAAACTTTATTGTACTGATCCTGAACACGAAGATTTTGAAACCGTTGTTCAAGATGTATATTTAGGTGCAATACCTTATATGACAGAAAGTGGCTCTTTTGTAATCAACGGAGCTGAACGTGTCATCGTTTCTCAGTTACACCGTTCACCTGGTGTATTCTTTGGACAATCGTTCCATGCTAATGGAACTAAACTTTACTCTGCAAGAGTAATACCTTTTAAAGGTTCATGGATTGAATTTGCAACAGACATTAACCACGTCATGTACGCGTATATTGATCGTAAGAAAAAATTACCAGTCACAACACTTTTCCGTGCAATCGGATTTGAACGTGATAAAGATATATTAGAAATATTTGACCTCGCAGAAGAGATAAAAGTTTCTAAAGCTGGTTTAAAAAGAGTCTTAGGTAGAAAAACTGCCGCAAGAATTCTTAAAACTTGGTTTGAAGATTTTGTTGATGAAGATACTGGTGAAGTTGTATCTATTGAACGTAATGAAATTATTTTCGATCGAGATACTATATTAGAAAAAGAACATATTGAAGAAATTATTGATTCGGGTTCTAAAACAATTCTTTTACATAAAGAAGATGCTTCAGAAGGTGATTATGCAATTATTCACAATACATTGCAAAAAGATCCAACAAACTCTGAAGTAGAAGCAGTTGAACATATATACAGGCAATTACGTAATGCTGAACCGCCAGATTACGAAACAGCTAAAGGAATTATTGATAAATTATTCTTCTCGGAACAACGTTACAACTTAGGTGAGGTAGGTCGTTATAGAATGAATAAAAAATTGCAACTAGATGTTGGTATCGATGAAAGAGTATTAACTAAGTTAGATATTACTACAATTATCAAATACCTTATCGAGTTAATTAATTCTAAAGCTGAGGTTGATGATATTGACCACCTTTCTAATCGTCGTGTTAGAACTGTTGGAGAACAATTAGCAAACCAATTTGGTGTTGGTTTATCAAGAATGGCTCGTACCATCAGAGAAAGAATGAATGTGCGTGACAATGAGGTGTTTACACCAATTGATTTGATCAATGCAAAAACACTTTCATCTGTAATTAATTCATTCTTTGGAACAAACCAATTATCTCAGTTCATGGATCAAACCAATCCAATTGCTGAGATTACTCACAAACGTCGTTTATCGGCACTTGGACCAGGTGGTTTATCAAGAGAAAGAGCAGGATTTGAGGTGCGTGATGTACACTTTACACACTACGGAAGATTATGCCCAATTGAGACTCCAGAGGGACCAAACATTGGTTTGATTTCATCTCTTGCGGTTTATGCAAAAGTGAATTATCTAGGTTTTATAGAAACCCCATATAGAAAAGTGGTTGATGGTGTTGTAAATATAACAGATGAACCAACCTATTTAAGTGCAGAGGAAGAAGAAGAAATGAATATTGCACAATCTAATTTACTGATTGATGCTAATAATAAATTTGTTGATTCTAGAATAACGGCTAGACAAGAGGGTGATTTTCCTATTGTTGCACCAGAAGATATAAATTTCATGGATGTCTCTCCTAATCAAATAGCATCTATATCTGCTTCGTTAGTTCCTTTCTTGGAACATGATGATGCGAATAGAGCATTGATGGGATCAAACATGATGCGTCAGGCAGTACCACTTTTAAAACCAGAAGCTCCTATTGTAGGAACAGGTTTAGAAAGACGTGTTGCTCAAGATTCACGTATTTTAATTAATGCAGAAGGTAAAGGTGTCGTTGAATATGTAGATGCAGAAAAAATAACGATTAAGTACGATAGATCAGACGATATTAGATCCGTCAGTTTCGATCCAGATGAGGTAACTTATAAATTGACAAAATTTAGAAAAACCAATCAAAGTACTATCATTAACTTAAAGCCTATTGTTAAAAAAGGTGATAGAGTTAAAAAAGGACAGGTTCTCTGTGAAGGTTATGCAACCGAAAATGGTGAATTAGCCCTTGGACGTAATATGAAAGTAGCCTTCATGCCTTGGAAAGGTTTTAACTTTGAGGATGCAATTGTAATTTCAGAAAGAGTAGTGCGTGAAGATATTTTCACCTCTATTCATATAGATGAATATTCACTAAATGTACGTGATACTAAGTTAGGTACTGAAGAGTTAACTAACGACATTCCAAACGTAAGTGAAGAGGCTACAAAAGATCTTGATGAAAACGGAATGATTCGTATTGGTGTAGAAGTGAAACCTGGTGATATTCTTATCGGAAAAATCACACCAAAAGGTGAATCTGATCCAACTCCAGAAGAAAAACTTTTACGTGCAATCTTTGGTGATAAAGCGGGTGATGTAAAAGATGCATCATTAAAAGCTTCTCCTTCATTAAGAGGAGTAGTGGTAGACAAAAAACTTTTCCAAATAGCAGTAAAAGACAAAACGAAAAGAGCTAAGGATAAAGTTGACATCGCAAAATTAGATGTACAATTTGAAACAAAATTTGTAGACTTAAGAACACGTTTAATTGACAAACTATTCAAATTAGTAAATGGAAAAACTTGTCAAGGTGTTCAAAATGATTTAGGAGAAGATATTCTTCCAAAAGGTAAAAAATATACCTTAAAAATGTTAGGTACAGTAGAAGATTTTGATCACTTAACAAAAGGTACATGGACTACTATTAAGGAATTGAATGTTCTCGTTTCAGAATTAATACACAATTATAAAATAAAACTAAACGATTTACAAGGTTCATTAAGACGTGCAAAATTTACAATATCTGTTGGAGATGAACTCGCAAAAGGAATCTTAAAATTAGCCAAAGTATATGTAGCTAAAAAACGTAAATTAAAAGTTGGTGATAAGATGGCAGGTCGTCATGGAAATAAGGGTATTGTTGCACGTATTGTACGTGAAGAAGATTTACCATTCCTTGAAGATGGAACTCCAGTTGATATTGTTTTGAATCCATTAGGAGTACCTTCTCGTATGAATATTGGGCAGATATATGAAACAGTACTAGGATGGGCAGGTCAAAAATTAGGTCAAACGTATGCAACACCAATATTTGATGGGGCATCTTTAGATCAAATTAACGAACTAACTGATAAAGCAGGTGTGCCAAGATTCGGACATACTTATTTATATGACGGTGGAACTGGTGAACGTTTTGACCAACCAGCTACGGTAGGTGTTATCTATATGATCAAACTAGGTCACATGATTGAAGATAAAATGCACGCTCGTTCTATTGGACCTTATTCATTGATTACACAACAACCATTGGGTGGTAAAGCTCAGTTTGGTGGTCAACGTTTCGGAGAGATGGAAGTTTGGGCACTTGAAGCCTATGGTGCTTCTAGTATCTTACGTGAAATCTTAACAGTTAAGTCTGATGATGTTATGGGAAGAGCCAAAACATACGAGGCAATTGTTAAAGGTGAACCTATGCCTGAACCAGGTTTACCAGAATCATTCAATGTATTAATGCATGAATTGAAAGGATTAGGTTTAGATGTTACTTTAGATGAATAAGCTAATTAATTAGACAAAACAAATGGCAAGAAGAAACGAACAATATATCGTAAAGAAATTTAATAAAATCTCAATTGGTCTAATGTCTCCTGAAAAGATTCTTAAAGAATCAAGAGGTGAGGTGCTTAAACCAGAGACAATTAACTACCGTACACATAAACCTGAAAGAGATGGCTTATTCTGTGAACGTATTTTTGGTCCTATAAAGGATTATGAATGTGCTTGTGGAAAATATAAGAGAATTCGTTATAAAGGAATTGTCTGTGATAAATGTGGCGTTGAAGTTACTGAGAAAAAAGTACGTAGAGATCGCGTTGGTCACATAAATTTAGTTGTACCTGTTGCACATATTTGGTATTTTAAATCATTGCCTAACAAAATGGGATACCTTTTAGGTTTACCTTCTAAAAAGTTAGATATGATTATATATTATGAAAGATATGTAGTTATTCAATCAGGTATTGCTAAAAATGCAGAAGGAGAACCTATTCAAAAAATGGATTTCTTAACGGAAGAAGAGTACATGGATATCATGGAAGCACTTCCGCAAGAAAATCAATATTTAGAAGAGACGGATCCTGATAAGTTTATTGCAAAAATGGGAGCAGATTGTTTAATTGATTTGTTTTCAAGACTTGATTTAGATACTTTATCTTATGACTTAAGACATAAAGCAAATAACGAAACATCAAAACAACGTAAAACTGAAGCCTTAAAACGTTTAAATGTAGTAGAAGCATTCCGTGATTCTCAAAAAAACAGAGAAAATAAACCAGAATGGATGATTATGAAGGCAATTCCGGTGATTCCGCCAGAATTACGTCCGTTAGTTCCACTAGATGGTGGGCGTTTTGCAACTTCCGATTTAAATGATTTATACAGAAGGGTAATAATTCGTAATAATCGTTTAAAAAGACTAATGGAGATTAAAGCTCCTGAAGTAATTTTACGTAATGAAAAACGTATGTTGCAAGAATCTACAGATTCTTTATTTGACAACACACGTAAATCATCTGCTGTAAAAACTAGAAATAACAGACCTTTAAAATCCTTATCTGATTCATTAAAAGGTAAACAAGGACGTTTCCGTCAAAATCTTTTAGGAAAAAGGGTAGATTATTCGGCTCGTTCAGTTATTGTCGTAGGACCAAACTTAAAATTACATGAGTGTGGTATTCCTAAAGATATGGCAGCTGAATTATACAAACCTTTTGTAATTCGTAAACTGATTGAAAGAGGAGTTGTTAAAACAGTAAAAACTGCTAAAAAAATAATTGATCGTAAAGAACCAATTGTTTGGGATATTTTAGAAAATGTGATTAAAAATCACCCAGTATTACTAAATCGTGCACCAACCTTGCACAGATTAGGTATACAAGCTTTCCAACCTAAAATGATTGAAGGAAAAGCCATACAATTACACCCATTAACATGTACTGCATTTAATGCAGATTTTGATGGGGATCAAATGGCAGTCCATTTACCATTAGGCCCTGAAGCAATTCTTGAAGCACAATTATTACTTTTAGCATCACATAGTATATTAAACCCTGCCAACGGTGCACCAATTACGGTACCTTCTCAGGACATGGTTTTAGGTCTATACTATATGACCAAAGAACGTAAATCAACAAAAGACTATAAAGTGAAAGGTGAAGGAATGACATTCTACTCACCTGAGGAAGTTATTATTGCGTTTAATGAAAAAGTAGTTGAATTAAATGCAGGAATTAAAGTACGTACCAAAGATTTAAATGAAGCTAAAGAAGTAGTAACAAAAATCATTGAAACTACAGTAGGTCGTGTACTATTTAATGAAGTTGTACCAGAAGAAGCGGGTTATATAAACGAAGTATTAAATAAGAAATCTCTAAGAGATATTATTGGTAATATTTTAAAAGTAACTGATATACCTACTACAGGAGCTTTCTTAGACGAAATAAAAACAATGGGATATAGATTTGCCTTTAAAGGTGGTCTCTCATTTAGTTTAGGGGATATTATTATACCAAAAGAAAAAGAATCTATGGTAGCTACAGCTCGTAAAAAAGTGGATGCTATTGTTATGAATCACGATGGGGGTTTATTGAGTACAAAAGAAAGATACAACCAAGTAATTGATGTTTGGACTGCAGCAAACAACGAATTGACAGAATTGTCAATGAAACGTTTACGTGAAGATCAACAAGGATTTAACTCTGTGTATATGATGCTTGATTCAGGTGCGAGGGGTTCTAAAGATCAAATCCGTCAGTTAACAGGTATGCGTGGATTAATGGCGAAACCTAAAAAATCAACTGCAGGTGGTGGAGATATTATTGAAAATCCGATTATCTCTAACTTTAAAGAAGGTTTATCGATTCTTGAATACTTTATTTCAACTCACGGTGCACGTAAAGGACTTGCCGATACTGCACTTAAAACTGCCGATGCGGGTTATTTAACACGTCGTTTAGTTGATGTATCTCAAGATGTAATTGTAAATGAAGAAGATTGTGGTACACTGCGTGGTTTAGAAGTTTCAGCATTAAAAAAGAATGATGAAGTTGTAGAATCTTTAGGTGAACGTATTTTAGGTAGAATTTCTCTACACGATGTATATCATCCTCAAACTGAAGAGTTACTAGTAGAATCTGGTGGTTTAATTGATGACCCTGTTGTCTTAAAAATAACAGATTCTCCAATTGATACAGTTGAGGTTAGATCTGCATTAACTTGTGAAGCCAAAAAAGGAATTTGTGCCAAATGTTATGGACGTAGTTTAGCGACCAATAAAATGGTTCAAAGAGGAGAAGCAGTAGGTGTTATTGCAGCTCAATCTATTGGTGAACCAGGTACACAGCTTACCTTACGTACATTCCACGTTGGTGGAGTTGCGGGTAATATTTCTGAAGAAAATAAAGTAGTTTCTAAATATGATGGAAAATTAGAAGTATCAGAGTTAAAAACTATTGAATATGTAGATAAGGAATCTGGTGATAAAAAAGATATGGTTGTCTCTAGAACTGCTGAGATGAAAATTATCGATTCAAATACGGGTATTGTATTAAGTACAAAGAATATCCCTTATGGTTCTGAATATTTCATTAAAGGGAAAAGAACTATTAAAAAAGGAGCTATTGTTTGTCAATGGGATCCGCATAATGGTGTTATTATTTCAGAATTCTCTGGTAAAGTTCAGTTTGAAAGTATTCAAAGAGGAATCAACTACAAAGTTGAAATTGATGAACAAACAGGGTTTAAAGAAAAAATTATTACAGAATCTAAGAATAAGAAAATGATACCTGCCCTACTTGTTGTTGACAAGAAAGGAGAAGTACTAAGGAATTACAATTTACCAGTAGGGGCTCATTTAGCTATTGATGAAGAAGAAGAAGTAGTTGCTGGTATGATCTTAGTTAAGATACCAAGATCTGCTGGAAAAGCAGGTGATATTACAGGTGGTCTGCCTAGAGTAACCGAGTTGTTTGAGGCACGTAATCCATCAAACCCTGCAACTGTTTCTGAAGTAGATGGTGTTGTTTCTTTTGGAAAAATCAAAAGAGGTAATAGAGAAATTATCGTTGAAACTAAAACAGGTGATATTAAAAAATACCTAGTAAAACTTTCAAATCAGATATTAGTTCAAGAAAATGATTTTGTAAGAGGTGGAATGCCATTGTCAGATGGTGCTGTTACTCCTTCTGATATTTTACGTATTGAAGGACCATCAAAATTACAAGAATACTTAGTAAATGAAATCCAAGAGGTATATCGTTTACAAGGTGTGAAAATTAACGATAAGCATTTTGAAGTAGTAGTACGTCAAATGATGCGTAAAGTTAAAATCATCGATTCTGGTGATACTTTATTCCTTGAAAATCAATTGGCTCATAAAAATAGTTTTATCGAAGAAAATGATAGAATATTTGGCATGAAAATAGTAGAAAGTGCTGGTGATTCAAAAGATATTAATGTTGGACAGTTAATTTCTGCTCGTCAATTACGTGATGCTAATTCGATTTTACGTAGAGCAGATAAAGAATTAATTGATGCTAGAGACGCTAACCCAGCAACTGCAGAACAAGTCGTACAAGGTATCACAAGAGCTTCTTTACAGACTAAATCATTTATCTCTGCGGCATCGTTCCAAGAAACAACTAAAGTATTAAATATGGCAGCTGTTAGTGGTAAAATTGATTATTTAGAAGGATTAAAAGAGAATGTAATTGTAGGTAAGAGAATACCAGCAGGTACAGGAATGCGTGATTATAATAACCTTATTGTAGGATCACAATCAGAAATGGATGCGATTACTCAAGAAATGGACAACGACTAATTATGAAAAATCAAAATAAACCAAAAGAAGGAAAATTAGACATAGAATTACCAGAAGAAATAGCAGAAGGTATTTATTCTAATTTAGCAATTATCAATCATTCAGTTACTGAATTTGTCATTGATTACATAGCCATTATGCCCGGTAGACCCAAAGCAAAAGTGAAATCAAGAATCATCTTGACACCACAACATGCCAAACGTTTACTCAAAGCATTAGCAGATAATGTTAATAAATTTGAAAAAGCACATGGTGAAATTAAAGATTATGACAAGCATCCTACAATACCCATGAATTTTGGACCAACAGGACAAGCTTAGCTTCTTAAATAAACAAGAATGGATTGTTCATTCAATCTCTAATTGTTAGTCTTAAAATAAAAAAACATCAATAATTTATTGGTGTTTTTTTTATTATATACGCTAGTTTTTATAGTTTTGCTTACCTCTAATCTACGGCTACCTATGTTTAAATACTTTCATATTTTTATTCTTTCTATTGTATTTCAATTGAACTTAACTGCACAAGAATCTATTGATTCTATTCAAAAAATAGAAGAAGTACTAATTGAAAGTCAACGAATTGAAATTCCTTTTTCTAAAACATCTCACTCGATTTCAATTGTAACATCAGATGAATTAACTAAATCTACTGCTACTACTATTGCCGAGGTTTTACAACTAGTAATTGGTGTAGATATTCGTACAAAAGGCATTGAAGGTATGCAAGCTGATTTATATATTAGAGGTGGTAATTTCAATCAAACCTTACTGCTTATTGATGGTATTAAAATGGATGATTCGCAAACAGGTCATCATACTTTAAATGGATTGATAAATATTGATAATATCAAGCGAATAGAATTAATAAAAGGTGCAGCAGCTAGGATATATGGTCAAAATGCAATGAATGGGGCTATAAATATTATTACTAAAAATTATGTTCAAAATCAAACAGAATTAAAACTAAACTTAGGTTCATTTCAAAATTATGGTGTGGGATTTCAAACGCAACAAAAGATTGGTGAAGGAGACCTGCAATTGCAAATACAGAAGCAAGTAGCTGAAGGCTATAGGTATAATACAGATTTTGATAATTTAAACATATTCTTAAAAGGCAAATGGAAGAACTATAGTTTAATCACCTCTTTTGGAAAAAGAGATTTTGGAGCAAATGGTTTTTATGCAAGTCCTAAGTTTATAGATCAATACGAAGAAACACAAACGAATCTAGTTGCAGTAAAAGGGAATTTTTCAAAATTGAAATGGAAGTTAAAACCCACAGTTTATTGGAGACAAAACCAAGATTTATTTTTGTTGGTTAGAAATGATCCAAGCATCTATAGAAACAAACATATTACTAATAAACTAGGAGTAAGTTTAAATGCTACTTCTTATAGTGAAATAGGCACAACAGGTCTAGGTTTAGACATCTACGACGCTTCACTAAAAAGTAATAATTTAGGAAATAGACAAAGATTAGTAACCAATTTATTTGCAGAACATCGCTTTCAATATTTGGATAACAAATTAGATTTCACACCTGGTATTGCCATCGCTCATTATTCAGATTTTGGGTTTTTTACTTATCCAGGATTAAATATTGGATTTGAAATTTCAAATCATATTAAACTTTATGCAGACATGGGTTATACTTCAAGAATTCCCACTTTTACAAATTTATACTATAACAGTAGAACTGAGCTAGGCAACCCAAATTTAAAACCAGAAAAAGCACTGACAAAAGAAGTAGGATTACATGCAAATTTCAATAAAATAAATATTAACATGGCTTATTTCGAAAGAGCATCAAAAGATTTAATAGATTGGGTAAAATCAGAAGAGATTGATTTATGGCAAGCCAAAAACATAGCAGAAGTACAAACAAAAGGAATTGAATTTGAATCAAGTTATAAATTTCTACTGAATTCCTTTCCTCAAAGAATAAATATAGGCTATACATTTATTGATGATCAAATAAAGAATAATGAATACCTTTTTTCAAGGTATAGTCTTAACTCTTATAAACACCAATTTGTAAGTAGTTTTACGACTCAATTATTCTCTTTTTTAAGTGAAACTATTAGTTATAGATATTCTGAAAGAACAGATGGGCAAAACTATCATTTACTGGATGCTGCTTTAAATACAGAAATCAATAAATGGGAAATAAAACTAAAGGCGAATAACATATTCAATACCTCATATTCTGAAACCAACTTAGTACCCATGCCAGGTTTTAACTTTATGACAGAAGTTTCTTATACTTTTTAGACGCTCTTATTGTAGAATTTAGTAATTTTAACTAATCTAAAAAACTACAGAATGAGTAGAATACATTTATTTGAATTTGAAGATCAAAAATGGTTTCCATCATTCCTTAGAAATTACGGTACTGATTTTTTACAATTTTTATCGAATATGTCAAAAATGTATAACCCTATAATTCCTGTTCTAGAAAAGGGTTTAGAAGTTGCAGGAATGAATCAAATCCTAGATTTAGGCTCAGGTGGCGGCGGTGGATTATTATGGTTAAATGAAGAATTAAAAAAAAACAACCCTGATATTAAAATTGTTTTAACAGATTATTATCCAAATACAACTGCTTTTGAATACACTTCAAAACAGGCATCAAATATTTCTTATATCAAAACTCCTATCGATGCTAGGGATGTGCCAAAAGATTTAAAAGGATTGCGAACTCAGTTTTTATCCTTACAAAATGCGGTTGATTCAAATAGCTCTATAGCCATATTCGAAGGGCAAGAAAGAAGTTTTATTAGTTTGTTCGCTATGTTTTTTTCACCGATTACTGTACTTTTAATGACACCTTTTATTAGACCTTTTAAATTAGGAAGAATACTATTTACCTATATAATACCAATAGTACCGATTTTTGTTTTATGGGATGGATTAGTATCTTCATTAAGAACGTATTCTGTCAAAGAAATGCATCAATTAGTTAATAGTATTGACAAGCATAAAAGCTATGATTGGGAAATTAATAAAGTTAAATCAGGTCCAAGTGTTATCTTGTACTTACTAGGAACACCAAAGTAAGGGATTGTATTAAACCTTTTCATTATAAATTAAAAATATAAATACATGAAATACTTCACAAAAAAATATTTAAAGTTCTTTAAAAATCTTGCTGCAAACAATCACAAGGATTGGTTTGATGAAAACCGTAAAGAATATGAACAAGAGGTAAGAGAACCTTTCAAATTTTTTATAGGAGATTTAATAAAAGCGATAGGAACAATTGATAAAGAAATACAATTAGAACCCAAAAATGCAATATTCAGAATCAATAGAGATGTGCGTTTCTCAAAAGATAAGACACCTTATAAACTTTTTAATTCAGCAATTATTTCTAAAGGAGGAAGAAAAGATAAAACCTACCCAGGATTATATATTGAGCTAAATCCAGAAAAGCTAGGTGTTTATGGAGGACTTTTTATGCCAGATACCAAACAAGTTTATCAAACTAGAGAATACATCATTTCTCATGCAAAAGAATTTGACAAGATTATAAATGATAAAAAATTCACCAAATATTATGGAATAATAAAAGGAAAGCAGCACATACGTATTCCTAAAGAATTTAGGGAATCCGCTGAACAACAAAACCTATTGTATAATAAACAATGGTATTATGAAGCTGCTTTATCACCCAAAATAATTCTAAAAGACAATCTACTAGAAACAATAGTTGATTATTATAAAGTAAGTAATAATTTACAAAGATTCTTAATTAAAGCCTATAGATAAATTATGAAAATACTCAATGCCAAACAAATGAAACTAGCCGATCAGGCAACGATTAAAAATGAACCCATAACATCAATTGATTTAATGGAAAGAGCCGCTTTTAGATGTGTGCAATGGATAGAAGAACAAGATATTGAGGATAAAGAAATCCATGTTTTCTGTGGAATGGGTAATAATGGAGGCGATGGTCTGGTAATAGCAAGATATCTTTATGAAGATGATTATATGACAGGTACTTTTGTGGTACATTTTTCAGACACTATGTCAAATGATTTTGTTACAAATTACCAAAGAGCAGAAGACGCAGGAATTTACGCTGCTAGTGTTCATTCACTAGATGATATGCCAGTAATAAATAAAGACGACATCGTAATTGATGCCATCTTTGGATTAGGACTCAACAAACCACCAAAAGGCATTGCAAAAGAGGTAATTTCATTTATCAATAAATCAGGAGCAACTGTTTATTCCGTAGATGTGCCTTCTGGTCTGTATATTGATAAGCCAATAGAAGCCAATCAAGTTGTTGTAAAAGCAGCTTTTACGCTAACTTTTCAATCGCCCAAATTAGCGTTTTTATTGCCTGATAATGAAGAGTATGTAAAAGAATTTTTAACCATTGATATAGGTTTAGATGAAAAATTTCTCGATGAAATTTCAGTAAACTATCATTTCACGACTTCCAAAACAATAGAATCTTTTTTTAAATATAGAACTAGGTTTTCACATAAAGGTAGTTTTGGACACGCATTAATTATCGGAGGTAGTTTTGGTAAAATAGGAGCGACTGTTTTAGCAACAAAAGCAGCTTTGAAAATCGGAAGTGGTTTAGTCACAGCCTATATCCCAAAATGTGGCTACACAATTTTACAAACGGCGATACCCGAAGTCATGGTAGAGGTTGATTCAGCTGACCAATTAGAATTTTTTAATTTCAAAGTAAAACCAACAGCTATTGGAGTAGGTGTAGGCATGGGAACTTCAGATAAAACAGCAAAAGCATTTGGGAAGTTTTTAAAAGAAAATACAACACCATTAGTGATTGATGCAGACGCATTAAATATTCTTTCAAAGAATAAAGAATTTCTAAATTATCTACCAAAAGACACGATACTAACACCACATCCAAAAGAATTAGAAAGATTAATTGGGAATTGGAAAAACGATTATGACAAATTAGAAAAAATAGCTTTGTTCTCAAAAAAATACAATTGCATTGTCGTTTTAAAAGGAGCGAACACAGTTGTTGTTAAAAAAGACCAATTCTATTTTAATGCATCAGGAAACCCTGCTTTAGCAACTGCAGGAACAGGAGATGTTCTTACAGGGTTGATTACAGGTCTGTTGGCACAATCATACACACCATTACAAGCAAGCTTGTTTGGCGTATTTATTCATGGGAGAACGGCAGATTTCTCAGCCTCTTTGGGTTATATGGAAACCTTTACGGCATCAGATATTATCAACCTACTACCTGAAGCAATTAATAGTTTGTTTGAGTATGAAGATAAATTAAAACCTAGTTTAGAAGACTTTGAAGATTTTATGGATGATAATTTTGACGATGATGATTTTTTAGATGATTTTTTGTTTGATGATGATTTATACTAGTTTTTTTACACCAATTTAATTTGTAGTTTGTATTAATACTTTTACGGACTATTTTAGAAATTTAGTTTATGTTTAGTTTTATAGCACTACTTATTTTAGTAGCATCCTTTATTGTAATTTATAAATCTCTTTACGGGAATAAATGGCAAATTCCAAAAGAGTCTATCCCATCAAATTGGAAAACTATTTTAAAAGAAAAAGTTGTCTTCTACCAATCACTTTCCACAAAAGACAAACAACTATTTGAGTTTAAAATTCAAGAATTTATACTAAACTATAAAATCATGGGCATTGATGTAGTTGTCACTGATAAAGATAAGTTATTAGTTGCTTCAAGTGCTATTATTCCCATTTTTGCTTTCCCTAATTGGCGTTATAACAACCTAAATGTAGTGCAATTGTACCCTGCTATGTTTAACGAAGATTTTCAAACAGAAGGTAAAGGGAGAAGAACACTTGGTATGGTTGGGACAGGCTTTATGGAAGGAAAAATGATACTTTCTAAACCAGCTTTACATCATGGTTTTTCTAATGAATCAGATAAAAAAAATACGGCTATTCATGAATTTGTCCATTTGATTGATAAGTCTGATAATATCATTGATGGTATTCCTAGTTTACTTTTAGAAAAACAATACACCATTCCTTGGTTAGATTTAATCAACCAAAAGATAGAAGAAATCTATAAAAACAAATCAGATATAAACCCTTATGGGGCAACTAATAGAGCCGAATTTTTCGCAGTAATCAGTGAGTATTTTTTTGAAAGACCGCAACTTTTAAAAAGAAAACATCCCGAACTCTATCAAATTTTAGATGAGATATTTAACCAAGATATGACTAAAAGGAAATTGAAGAAGTTTTGGTAAACTGTTTTTTTTACTGATTATAGTTTTCGTTTATCGTTAGGATAACAATCGTTTCAATGGTGTTTATCAATTGATAAACGAGGTACGACAAAAAAAATGACAAAGTCAAGTTCTTCACCATACAATCTCATCTATTCCGTTTGTTTTAAGATACTCATTCACCCTACTAAAATGTCTATTTCCAAACCAATAGCCACGGTTAGCACTAAGTGGAGAAGGATGACCTGTACTTAAAACTAAGTGTTTATTTACATCAATATGTTTGCCTTTGTTTTTAGCAAAACCACCCCAAAGTAAAAAAACGATATTTTCTTTATGGTCAGAGATGTGTTTTATAACAGCATCCGTAAAAGTCTCCCAACCTTGTTTTTGATGTGAGCCTGCCTCGTGATTTCGTACAGTTAAAGTAGCATTGATTAATAAAACGCCTTGTTTTGCCCAATGCGATAAATCACCACTTTTAGGATATTCTTTTCCAATATCTTTTTCTAATTCTTTAAATATATTTATAAGAGAAGGCGGATGCTTAATACCTTCCTTAACAGAAAAACACAAACCGTTTGCTTGTCCTTCTCCATGATACGGATCTTGTCCGATTATTACAACTTTTAGATTATCAATTGAGCAACTATCAAAAGCAGCAAAAATATCTTTTCCTTTGGGATAGCAGATGTGTTGGTTGTATTCAGACTTCACAAAAGAGATTAACTCAGTAAAATAATGCTTTGAAAATTCATTTGTTAGGGCTTTTTTCCAACTAGGTTCTATATTGATATTCATGTATTCAGGTTTAATTATTTACGAAAATACGATATTTTGTATACTCGTTTATAGGTTTATTTGTTTATTTGTGCTGTGTTTACAAAAGAGCTTTGCACCTTTGCGTCTTAGCGGTATTATTAGCAATGTCAATAACAAAAAAAACATTAAATGATTTAGAATTTCATCTTGTATTAGACGAGGTGAAGACCTATGCTATTTCAGAATTAGGAATTGCTAGCATAGATGAAATTATCCCGTTTTCGGATAAAGATGCCAATGAAAATTCTTTACATCTTACTGATGAGTATCTTTCTTCATTTGATAATAACAATCTAATACCCAATCATAATTTTTATGATATTTCGAATGCAATTCATTTATTAAAAATTGAAAATACTTTTATAGAAGCCAAAGATTTACTTGAGATTGCTGTAAACTCACAAACACTTTTAGACTTATCTCGTTTCTTTAAAAAGTTCAAAGAAATTTATCCTTTTTTATATACGGAAAATAGAGAAATGGCTGTAGATAAAGAACTGATCAAGTTAATCACTTCTAAAATCACCAAATATGCCGAGGTAGCTGATAAAGCATCTTTTGAACTGCAAAGTATCAGAAATGGAATTAACAAAATATCAGGTCAAATTGGGGCGAGTTTTAATAGAGCTTTAAAACAATACCTAGATAAAGATTATTTAGATGTAATCAAAGAATCAGTCGTTGAAGGGAAACGTGTTTTGGCGGTTCAAGCAAAACATCGTAAAAAGATTAGTGGTTCTTTATTAGGAACTTCAAAAACAGGAAGTATTGTCTACATAGCTCCACAAGCGACCTTAAAATATCTTAGAGAATTACAAGAGTTAGAATTAGAAGAAAAGGAAGAAGTAATTCGTATTTTAAAAGAAATTACAAATTATTTACGTCCGTATCGAGAACTCTTAATCTTACATAAACACTATTTCACAAACTTAGATGTAACAGCAGCTAAAGCAAAATATGCAAATGCGACGAATGCTTTGCTTCCTAAATTAGTAAAAGAAAAAACCATCTTTCTAAAAGAAGCCTATCATCCCATACTTTGGAAACAAAATAAGGATAAGAATATTAAAACAATTCCTCAGACAATCGAGTTAAATACAAAGCAGCAAATTATTGTTATTTCAGGACCTAATGCTGGTGGAAAAAGTATCACTTTAAAAACCATTGGTTTGTTACAAGTCATGTTGCAAAGTGGTTTGCTTGTTCCAGTTGATGAAAAGAGTAAAATGTCATTTTTTAAAACAATATTAACAGATATTGGAGACAATCAATCTATAGAAAATCAACTGAGTACGTATAGTTATCGATTAAAGAATATGGGTCATTTTCTACGAAAGTGCGACAATAGAACTTTGTTTTTAATTGATGAATTCGGAACAGGAAGTGATCCAGAATTAGGAGGAGCTTTAGCAGAAGTTTTTTTGGAAGATTTCTATAATAAGAAAGCATTTGGAGTCATTACAACGCATTATGCCAATTTAAAATCTCTAGCTGACGAATTAGAATTTGCGACTAACGCCAATATGCAATTTGATAAACGAAGTCATGAACCTTTGTTTGAGTTGCATACAGGGCAGGCGGGAAGTTCCTTTACTTTTGAGGTAGCCATACAAAACGGTATACCTTACAGTCTTATAAATAGAGCAAAAAAGCGAGTATCACAATCTAAGATTAGATTAGATAAGACAATTTCTAAATTACAGACTGAGCGGAATAAATTACAACGTAAAACCCAATCTTTAGATAAAGAACAAGATAAGGCTCAAGAAAAAACGCAAGAATTAACTGACAAACAACAAAAAATACAGACTAAATTAGAACAATTTCAAACGCTTTATGATAGCAATCAAAAAATGCTACAATACGGACGTGAGATTAATGAATTACTCAATAAATACTTTCAAAATAACAATAAGAAACAACTCAATGATAACTTTTTAAAGTGGGTGCAAACGGAACGAGTAAAATACACTAAAAAGAATCCTCCGAAAAAGCAAACCAAAAATGAAAAGAAAGTTGAAAATCAACAAAAGACAAAACAAAAGAATATTCTAAAGCAGACAGAGAAAGAAGTTTTACATAAAGTTGTAAAAGTAAGAGTGCAAAAGAAAAAGGAAGCGGTAGAGATTGCCAAGAAAATAACAAACTACATATTTAATATTGGTGATACTGTGCGTTTAATAGATAGTAGGGCACAAGGAACTATTGAGCGAATTGATAAAAAAAGTATTCTAATAAATTATGGTACGTTTACTACAAAAACCACAAAAGAAAAAATAGAGTTAGTAAAAGCAAATAGGAGAAAATAAAAAAAGGCTATCTAATGCAGATAGCCTTTTTTAGTTGATTTTCACTTAACCACCAAAGGTCCTGGGAAATTAGTGCTTACTTCTTCAATTAGTTCATCACCAGAATACACACCAATTTTAATGCGTTCTTTTTTAGAAAGCATGTCTTTTTTGTCTATTTTAATAAACAAAGTACCTTCTTTTTGTTCTTGTTCATTTACATCAAAATGTTCTTCACCTATGTATTTAATGCTTGCTTTATGAGATAATATCTTAAAAGTGATATTTTCTAAGGTTTCAGAACTCTTATTGATAACTTTATAGGTATATACGTTTTGTATTTGTTCTCCTTCAGTAGTGTACATTTGACCAGGTAATCGTAAAATTACAGTTTCCACACTTCCTCTAAATACCAATAAACCAAAGAGTAGGGCAGTGAGAATTGTTAGTATAAATACATAAAACCAATGTCTTTTTCCAAATACAAATTTCTCGCCTTTTTCAATATCATTTTCTGTTTTGTAACCGATTAATCCTTTTTCAAAACCTACTTTATCCATCATGGCGTCGCAGGCATCAATACAAGCGGTACAGTTGATACACTCAAGCTGTGTTCCATTTCTAATATCTATTCCTGTCGGGCAAACCACCACGCATTGCTTACAATCGACACAATCCCCTAAACCAGTTGTGGTTCTGTCATCACTTTTTTTGAATTTACCACGACCTTTATCGCCTTCACCACGAACAAAATCATACGCAACATTGATAGAATTATTATCGAGTAACACGCCTTGTAAACGACCATACGGACACACTATAATACAAGCTTGTTCTCTAAACCAAGCAAAGACAAAATAGAAAACAGCTGTAAATACTAAAAGGATAGCAAAGGTTTTAGCATGCTCGCTTATACCATCTTTCATGTGTTGAATTAAAGTATCAGTACCAATAATATAGGCAAACATAATGTTAGCAATACTAAAAGATACGAGTGCAAACACAAACCATTTTAAACCTTTTTTTCTTATTTTTTCGGCATCCCAATCTTGTTTGTCTAATTTTATTTGTTTTCCTCTATCTCCTTCAATGGCATATTCTATTTTTCGAAAAACCATCTCCATAAATATAGTTTGCGGACATAACCAGCCACAAAAAATACGACCAAAAATTACAGTAAATAATATAATGAATACAACTGAAATTCCGATTGCTATCGCAAAAATGTGAAAATCTTGAGGAAAAAACGGAAAGCCAAATATATTGAATTGTCTTTCACTTACATTAAAAAGAAATAGTTGATTTCCATTAATTTTAATAAATGGAGTAACCACAAATATAAGAAGTAATACCCAACTCAACCAAGTTCGGTAATTATAAAATCTTCCTTTTGGCTTTTTAGGGTGAATAAAATTTCTTTTAGCACTATCAGAGTCAATAGTTCCTATGGTATCTCTAAAAGATTGATCAATTTGTTTACTCATAATTTTTGAAATTATTTATTTGGCAAAAATAAGGAATTTAATCGTTTCAACTTGTGCCTATTGTCACAGGTTAATAAATAGAAAAAACGCCATAAGTAACATTTCTTACAGCGTTTATTATCGTAGGGCGTTAGTTAATTTAAAGTGTTATAGCTATCACACTTATACTAAATTATAAAGATAGTTCTATTCGTTAATAACTTCTTTTACTTCTTTAATAATTTCTTTAGCACCTTCTTCAAGAGTATCAACACCTTCTTCTACTTTTTTGTCAGTTCCTTCCCAAAGGTCACCTTCAGCAGCTTTTGGAGTAGCTGGTGTAGTTCCACGAAGTGTTAAAATGTAACTAGCCAATTGTTGACGTTCTTCTTGTTTAATAGTACTTTCCCAGGCAACCATTCCTTTTCCTGGACGACCACCTTTTGTAATGGTGTTAAAGATGTTTTGGAAACCTCCACCTAATATCCAATAATCATCGGTCAAGTTAGGTCCAATACTTCCTCCTGCATCAGCAAGGTGACAAGCGGTACATGTTTTGGTTGCAAATAATTCTTTACCTTTTGCTAAATTCTCTGCATCAGTAAAAGCTACTAGATTTTCTGTTTTAAACAGTTCAGGATGCTCTGCCTTATATTTAGCTACTTTTTCTGTATGTGCAACTAGCTCAGCTTGATACTCATCTTCTTGACCGTACCAACCAAAAATATGGATAAGTATATAATACAGAATAGAAATTGCTATAGTGATATAAAACCCCCATATCCACCAAGGTGGTAATTCATTATCAAGTTCTTGTATACCATCATAATTGTGGTCTAACATCACCTCATCTTCACGTTCTAAATCGTTGGCTTTAGTTGCAGCTTTTATAAACTTAGCCCAAAAGCCCATATTTTCGTTATTACTCATAATTTTTCGTTGTTTAAATTGTTATCATCTTCTAGTGGATAGTTACTGATTTCATCCATATGCTTTTTATTCATTTTTAAAACGATAAAAATCATTACAATAAATACAATAAAGAAAGTTAATAGTGCAATGATAGGATATATCGCTACACCATCAATACTATCTACATTATGTTTTATAAAACGTAACATTAATTTTGTGCGGTTTTATTAGCTTTAATATCCGTTCCCATTCGTTGTAAATAAGCAATAATTGCAACAATTTCTTTATTCTGAATGTTACTATCTGCATAATTCTTAACAAATTCAGGATCTTGATGTAAACTAGCTTCAACTTCTTTAGCTTGTGCTTCTAAACTTGCAACAGCACCTGCAATTTCAGTTTCAGAATATGGTACACCTAAGGCTGATAGGGTTGACATTTTTGCTCCAACATCTGCATAGTCAAGATCATTTGTAATCATCCATGAATATCTAGGCATTATGGTTCCTGGAGATGTTAAATCTGGTTCCATCATATGGTTAAAGTGCCAGTTGTTATTGTATTTACCACCGATACGATGTAAATCCGGGCCTGTTCTACGAGAACCCCATAAGAATGGATGATCGTAAACAAACTCACCTGCTTTAGAGTATTCACCATAACGCTCAACTTCAGAACGGAATGGACGAATCATTTGCGAGTGACAGTTATTACAACCTTCACGAATATATAAATCTCTACCTACTAATTCAAGTGGTGAATAAGGTTTTACACTTTTAATAACAGGTACATTAGATTTTACTAGGAACATAGGTATAATTTCTATAGCTCCTCCAATGGCAACTGCTATAAAAGATAATACTGTAAACAATATCACTTTTCTTTCTAACCAAGGGTGTATCGCTTCTTTCTTAGCTCTTTTTCCACTAATGAGTTCTAAAGGAGCTGCTTCTGCTAATTCATCTTCTACTTTACTACCTTGTTTGGCAGTCATGATTAAGTTATAGGCTAAGATTAAAAAACCTGTAAAATACAGCGTTCCACCAAACGCACGCATCGCGTACATTGGGATAATTTGTGTTACTGTTTCTAAGAAGTTACCATAAACTAAAACACCTGCTTCATTAAATTGTTTCCATAAAAATGCTTGAGTAAACCCAGCAATATAGAGTGGCATGGAATAGAATAAGATACCAATGGTGCCTATCCAGAAATGATAGTTTGCTAATTTTATAGAATATAATTCTGTTTTATATAATTTTTTAACGAGCCAATACAGCATACCAGCTATAATAAATCCGTTCCAACCTAGTGTTCCAATATGTACATGACCTACGATCCAGTCTGTGTAGTGAGCAATAGCATTTAAGTTTTTAAAGGCTAACATTGGTCCTTCAAAAGTTGCCATACCATAAGCTGTAATGGCTACTACAAAGAATTTTAGAATAGGATCTTCACGAACTTTATCCCAAGCTCCACGTAAGGTTAGTAATCCGTTAATCATACCACCCCAAGATGGGAATATTAGCATTATTGAGAATACTGTGCCTAAATTTTGTGCCCAGTCTGGTAAAGCAGTATATAATAAATGGTGAGGCCCTGCCCAAATATATAAGAAAATCAATGTCCAGAAGTGGATGATAGATAATCTATAAGAATATATAGGTCTGTTGGCTGCTTTAGGCACAAAATAGTACATAAGACCCAACATAGGAGTTGTTAAGAAAAATGCAACCGCATTATGTCCGTACCACCATTGAATCAATGCATCTTGAACGCCAGCATATAGTGAGTAAGATTTCATTCCTGTCATAGAAACAGGAAGCTCTAAATTGTTTACGATATAAAGCATTGCAATAGTCACTAAGGTAGAAATATAGAACCATATAGCTACATAGATATGACGTTGGCGTCTTTTAAGTAAGGTTCCAATCATGTTGATACCCATTACTACCCATATTAGTACTACTAGAATATCAATTGGCCATTCTAACTCAGCATATTCTTTTGATGAAGTCATTCCTAAAGGTAAAGTAACGGCTGCTAGAACTATCACTAGTTGCCATCCCCAAAAGTGAACTCTTCCTAAGAAGTCACTAAACATTCTGGTTTTTAAAAGCCGTTGCATGGAGTAATACATTCCTACAAAGAATCCATTACCTACAAAGGCAAAAATTGCTGCATTGGTATGCAGAGGTCTTAATCTTCCAAAACTTAGCCATGGAATATCTGCCATGTAGTTTGGATAAAGAAATAAAAACGCGACCATTAGTCCGACTAACATCGCAACTACTCCCCATAGGACAGTTGCCCAGAAAAATAGTTTTACAATTTTGTTGTCATAGTAAAATTGTTGTTTTTCCATACTTGATTAATTAATTAATTTGGTTTTGGTTAATAATTATTGAGTAGATTTTTTTTCTACTGTTTCTTTTTGTTTTTTGTCTTTTTTGGGCTCTTTAACGAGTTCGTCATCAAACAACATTCTAACAGAAGGCGTGTAAATGTCATCATATTGACCTGTTTTGACATTTCTAAAGAATAAATATAAAAAGAGACCACCTAGTAGTACCGATACTCCCATCGTAATATATATAACTTCCATTTCTTAATCTTTATAGAATAGTGCAAAGATAAAAATATTTACTGAAGATTACATGATAATTGTTTGTTTGTAAGATTTTAATAAAATACATAACTATCTTTTATTAGCAAATAAATTGGTCATAAGAGTAACAAAAATAACAATAGTAATAGAACTTAAAGGCATTAATATAGCAGCGACCAAAGGGGTCAGTTGATTGGTGATTGCAAAATACATACCCACAAAGTTATATAAAAAGGAAAGTCTGAAACTCCATTTTATAATACGAATCGTTTTTTTAGATAAGGATAAAAAAGTAGGCAATTTTTCAAAAAGAGAAGCGTCTAAAATACCGTCACAAGCTGGTGAAAAGACGTTTATATCTTCAGAAATAGCAATACCTACATTACTTTGAGCCAATGCTCCTGCGTCATTTAAACCATCACCAATCATCATTACTTGTTCTCCTTTATCTTGTAAAATTTTAATATAATCTAGTTTATCTTGGGGTTTTTGGTTGAATAAATAATTCGTTTTCTTAGGGAAAATACTTTGTAAATAGGCTTTTTCTCCATCGTTATCTCCTGATAGAATGCTTAATTTATAGTTAGTTCCTAAGTCAGAAATTATTGAAGCTACTTGTTTGCGATAAATATTCTTACTTTTATAGTAGCCTTTTATTGTTTCATTTATTTTTATATAAATAGTGGTATTTAGAGTGTCTTGTTTGGTGGCATTCACAAAATTAGCCGAACCAATTTTTATCTGTAAATTATTGAGTTCACCACTAATACCTTTTCCTACAACTTCTTGATATTTTAAGATAGAATCAACTGCAGCATCTACTTTTATATACGAATTTAAAGCCCTACTCAACGGATGATTAGAAGAACGAATTAATGATTTTACAGCAACTAATTCCTTTGTAGTAAAAGAATCACCTACATAGGTGAGTTCATTGGCTTCATTTGTTGTTAGGGTTCCCGTTTTATCAAAGATGATATGTGTAATTTTGTCAATCTCTTCAATTACGGCATCATTTTTAAGATAAAATTTTCGATATCCAAAGATACGTAGCATATTTCCCATTGCAAATGGAGCTGCTAAAGCTAAGGCACAAGGACAAGCAATAATTAAAACAGCGGTCACTACATTTGCGGCAATTCCTAAATCTATAAATGCCCAATAAACACCTGCAATTACAGAAATTGTTACAATGGTAATTGTAAAATATTTACTAATTCTATTGGTGAGATTTTTAATGTTATCTTTTGGAATATCTTTATTAAAAATATCATTACTCCAAAGTTCGGTTAAGTAACTTTCAGACATTTTGTTAATCACATCTATTTCTATAGCACCACCTGTTTGTTTTCCTCCTGCAAATACTTTGTCGCCAGTTCCTTTATAAACAGGTTCTGATTCGCCAGTGACAAAACTGTAATCAATCAAACCTTCTCCATTGATTAAAATGGCATCTATAGGAATTAATTCTTCATTTCTAATTAGTAAGCGATCTCCTTCATTGATATCTTGAACAGGAACACTTTCTTCTTTTCCAGCGACTATTTTGGTTACTGCTATCGGAAAGTAAGATTTATAATCTCTTTCAAAAGAAAGGTAGTTGTATGTTTTTTGTTGAAATACTTTTCCTAATAAAAGAAAGAAAATTAAACCTGTTAAACTATCGAAATAACCTGGGCCAATATCTGCAATTACTTCATAGCTACTTCTTAAAAAGATAACAATAATACCAAGTGCAATGGGAACATCTACACTTAATATGCCTTTTATGAGTCCTTTGTAAGCTGTGACAAAATAATCTTTTGCAGAGTATAAAACAACAGGAATGGATAAGGTAAGCATCATCCAACGAAACATATATTTAAATTCGTCAAGCCAATAACCTTCAGTTTCGAAATATTCAGGAAATGCTAAAAGCATCACATTACCAAAACCAAATGCAGCGATTCCTAATTGATACATTAAAGTTTTATCAACTTTTTTTGCGCTTTTATCGGCATCTTCTAAGCTGATGTAGGGTTCGTAGGCAATAGATGTTAAAAGTTCGACTATATCTTTTAGCGAAGTATCTTTAGATTTGAAATTAATTCGAACTGTTTTATTGGGAAAATTAACCAATGAATTTAAAATAGCAGGGTTTAGAGTTCCTAAATTTTCAAGTACCCAAATACAGGCACTACAATGAATAGAAGGTATGTAAAACTCAACAACACTAGTAGTTCCATCCGTAAATTCAATAAGTTTTTCGGCAATTTCTTCATTGTCGAGATAATCAAATTTTCCTTGTATTTCTTTAGGAATGGTACCTGGATTTTGTTCTAAATCGTAGTAGCAACTCAATTCATTTTGGTTAAGAATCTCATAAACTGTTTTACAACCATTACAACAAAAACATTTGTCATTAAATTCGACAGGGCTTTTTCCGCAATCTAGTCCACAATGGTAACATACTGAATCACTCATAAATTTTATTTGTATTAAACAAAAAATCTGATAAATATCATTTTTTGATTATATTTGCAACAAATCTACAATAATCTAAAAACTAAACAACATGGGTGCATGTGAACATTGTTTTATTAAGAACGATAACGAATTCAGTACACTATTATTCGAAGAGTTAGAGTACTTTACAAGAAGTAAAACAACTTTAAACATTAAGAAAGGGGAGAATATCGTAACAGAAGGTCATGTAATGAATGGTATTTACTGTTTAAAGAATGGTAAATGTAAATTGAGCAAGTTAAACACAAATGGTAAAAGCCAAATTGTTAAATTTTTACGTCAAGGAAATATTTTAGGACAACGCTCTGTGCTTAGTGAAGAGCCTTCTGGTTTGACAATCACTGCTTTAGAAGATATGCAAGTTTGTTTTATTCCTAAAACAAGAATAATGGAAGCGATTAAAGATAATCCTGTTTTTTCATTACAATTAATAAAAAATATTTCGCATCAATTAAATGAAGCCAATGAATCTATTTCAATGATGGCTCAAAAATCTGTAAAAGAAAGATTAGCAGACGTGCTTTTAAAGTTACATGAAATCTTTGGGACAGATGATGAAGGCTATATTGATATTAGATTAACAAGAGAAGAAATGGCAAATACGATTGGAACTGCAACAGAATCAGCTATTCGTTTGCTTTCTAATTTTAAAGCATCGGGTTTGCTAGAAGTCAAAGGAAGACGTATAAAAATTGTAGATTTAGATGCTTTAGACCGTGCTTCCCAAGGTTATAATTAAGAGTTTACAAATCTCTCTTCTTTATCAAATAATAACTTAAATAAATAAATATTACAGTCCAGATTAGTACAATGCTAATATCTTGAAATTGTACAGAAAAATCTTTGGTAACTTCTTCACCTAATTGACTTGCTGCAGTTTTTATTGCGTTAAATCTTGTAAAGGGTTCTTTTATCAGATTCATCATAGAGTTTAATGGAAAGAATTGAGCAATACTTTCGTAGGAATCTTTCATATCAAACTTCCATTTCAGTAATCCCATTGCAATTGCTTCAATAAATGACCAAACTAGCATAGCACCTACCGCAAAAGCAGATCGTTTAATTAAAACTCCTAAAAATAATCCAAAAGAAAAGAAACCAACGAGCTTTATAAAATAGGCTAAAAGGTATTCTAAATCTGTAGTGATGATAGCAATTTCATTAAAATCAGAATAAATAAGCCCTAGCACTAAAGAAGTTATTCCAACAAATAAAGTAGATATAAATGCAAAAAGAATAACAGTGTAAAACTTAGACAACACAAATTCTTTTTTGCTTAAGCCATCAATTAAATTCTGTTTTAATGTTCTGTTACTGTATTCATTAGCCATCATCGAAACAATGACAAGTAGTAAAAAGAATTTAAAACCTGCTGCTAGATACGTGTTTAAATGCCATACATATGGAAAATTAAAAATTCCTTGTTCTGCTAAATGGAATTTAATAGGACCAATATCAAATTTTATTGCCGCAACAAGTGCAATTGAACTAAGCAAGAAGAAGTATATGATAATTAGTGTCTTACTTGCTTTGTTGTGTTGTATTTTTTTTAATTCTATTTGAAGTAATCGAAACATTGTATGAATTTAAAGTTTAGAAAAAGTCTAATTATTTTTGGTAAGGTCTAAAAATTGTTGTTCTAAAGTAGGTTTACGTTTTCTAAGATGAGAAATTGTAATTCCATTGTTAAACAGATATTGATTAATCTCCATAGCTGTAATGTTTTTATTCAATGAACATATAAGCATGTTGTTTTCATTTTTAATTGAAGCTATGCCATCATATCCCTTTAGAAGTTCTTCCAAAACTTCCAAACCATTTTCTGTTTTTACCTCAATAATTCCAAAAGTAGTTGTCATTTCATCAACGCGACCTTCATACAATTTTTGTCCTTCTCTTAAGACAATTACATGCGAACAAACTTTTTCAACTTCATCTAATAAATGTGAAGCAAGTAAGATTGTAGTGCCATTTGATGCTATCTTTTGGATTATTGCTCTAATTTCGTGAATTCCTTGAGGGTCTAATCCATTTGTGGGTTCATCTAATATTAAAACTTCTGGGTCGTTGAGTAGGGCAGAGGCAATAGCTAAGCGTTGTTTCATACCCAATGAAAAAGTTTTAAATTTAGAATTCTTACGTTCAAATAAATTAACAGCTTCTAACTTTTCATCAATCCTATCTTCAGAAATCCCTTTGATTTTGCAAACTAATTGTAAATTTTGAAAAGCAGTCATATACGGGTAAAAATTAGGACGCTCAATAATAGCTCCTACTTTTTTTAAAGCCTCATGCGTGCTTTTTGTTCCATCAAACCAGCTAAAACTTCCAGAAGTGGCATTCACGACGTTTAAAACAATGCCTAAAGTTGTTGATTTGCCACTTCCATTAGGACCTAATATGCCATAAACATTACCTTTCTTTATGGAGAAAGATAAATCATTGACAGCATGAACATTTCCGTAATTTTTATGAAGCTGGTTGAGTTGTAAGATTGTTTCCAATGTATAATTAATTTTTGTTTTTAATAAGACGATAAGGTAAATGGATTGTTACAAATATTTGTTAACCATTATATAAAGTTCAGATTAACACTAGTTTACACAAATAACAAAGCCCCCATCTTTTGAGTAAAATGAGAGCTTTGCTTAACTAACCAAATATTTATTACAATGAAAAGTAAATCTAATTACTTTGTATTAGTTAGTATGCAAAGCATGTGCCAAGAATATTATTATGTGTTAATAGGATGTTAAATAGGTGTTTTGTTCTCAGTTCTCAGTTCTCAGTTCTCAATTTTAATTATAATCTAGTCATCATAACCAAATGTAGACTGTAGCCTGAATGCCAAAGACTGTCAATGGAGTTCTGCCATAGATTAACAACTAACACTATTATTCCAAATGCTTATGTGCTCGATATGAGGAACGAACTAAAGCTCCACTTTCTACATGACGGAAACCCATTTTTAAGGCTTCTTTTTTGTAAAAATTGAATTGTTCGGGAGTGACGTATTCTACTACAGGTAAATGCTTTTTGGTAGGTTGTAAGTATTGACCGATTGTAACAATATCTACTTTATTAGCTGCCAAGTCTTGTAAGCTTTGAAGCACTTCTTCTTGGGTTTCACCTAAACCCAACATAATACCTGATTTGGTTCTAGGTAAACCAGCATCTTTTAAATATTTTAATACGCTAAGGCTTCGATCATATTTTGCCTGTATTCTTACTTCACGAGTTAAACGTCTGACTGTTTCTAGGTTATGCGAAACAATTTCTGGCTTAACAGCAATAATACGATCTAATATTTTATGTACGCCTTGAAAGTCAGGAATAAGTGTTTCTAAAGTTGTATTTGGGTTTTCACGTCTGATTGCTTGTACAGTTTCTGCCCAAATAATAGAACCCATATCTTCTAAATCATCACGATCAACAGAAGTAATCACCGCATGTTTTAACTCCATTAATTTTATGGATTTGGCTATTTTATCGGGCTCTGACCAATCTACAGAATGAGGTCTACCTGTTTGCACACCACAAAATCCACAAGAACGTGTGCAAATATTTCCTAAAATCATAAAGGTAGCCGTGCCTTCTGTCCAACATTCGCCCATATTCGGGCAACTACCACTTGTGCAAATAGTATTTAGCTTGTAATCACTAACAAGCTTACGCAACGAAGTATATCTTTTCCCAGTTGGAAGCTTAACCTTTAACCATTCTGGTTTTCTTTTTATGTTGTTTTTATTCAATGATTTATTGTTTGTTTAAAAATGAACTATTTTAGCTTGTTTAAATCTGTTTATTCGTTGATGTGTTTAGTTGAATCATTAATTCATCATTTCATTTTCATGTCGGCTTATCAACAATTGACTTTTTCCTTTATCCATTTGCCTATAACCTCTTTTCTTTATCGCCAAATCTCCTAGTTCCTTCATATATTTCATACTTTACAAATTTACTATCTAAATGTGCGTTTTTCAACGGAATTTTTCTAGAAGTTCGAAGTCCAACATGTTTTAAGGCTTCCATGTTTGCAGTGATAAACCAAGCATTTGTGTTTTTATAACTTGTTTTTAAGGTGTCACCAATGCTTTTGTAAAATGTTTCAACATCTATTTTTAAACGTTCACCGTATGGTGGGTTAAATAAGATTGTTAAAGGTCCTTTTATTTGTTTTTCCGATTCAAAAAAGTCTATTTGAAAGGTTTTAATAAAGTCAGATAAATTAGCATTTTCAATATTTTCTTTTGCTTTTCTAATAGCTGAAGGAGCTTTATCAAAGCCCATAATTTTTAATCTTGGTTCTTGAACTCGTTTTAAAAGGGAATCATGAATTAGTTCAAACAAAGCATTATCATAATCTCTCCATTTTTCAAAACCAAACTCAGGTCTATTTATATTTGCAGGGATTTTTGCAGCAATCATTGCTGCTTCTATTAGTAAAGTGCCACTACCACACATAGGATCAAGTAGATGTGTGCCACCATCATATCCAGACAGCAGAACCAAACCAGCTGCTAAAACTTCGTTTATTGGAGCAATATTTGTGTCAGTCCTGTAACCTCTTTTATGCAAAGAATCACCCGAGCTGTCTAATGAAACTGTACAAGTAGTGTGTTGTATGTGTACGTGAATTCTTACATCAGGATGTTTTAAATCTATATCGGGTCTTTCGTCATATTTATCACGAAAAAAATCGACTATTGCATCTTTAGATTTTAATGAAATATAATGAGAATTACTTGTAAAATTATCGGAATTAACAACCGCATTGATAACAAAGGAGCCATTTGATTGTAGGTATTTGTCCCAAGGTATATTCTTTAATTTGTTGTATAAACTTTTTTCATCAACTACACTAAAACTACGAATAGGTTTTAGAATACGTACAGCAGTTCTTAAAGCTAAATTAGCTTTATACATAAAGCCTTTATCGCCTAAAAATGAAACATTTCTGTTTCCAACTTTAATTTGTTGGGCACCTAATATAAGTAGTTCTTTAGCTAACACCTCTTCTAAACCGAATAGAGTAGTGGCTAACATTTTATAGTTTTCTTGCATGTTACAAAAGTAAGGATATTTTTGAAGTGTTAGCTTAATTAAAGACTACTTATATTTTTTAAAAAGTTTATTGAAATCTCTAAGTAAGTCGTAATGATATTGAATTAATAGTATTAATTTTTAAAATATTTTAATAGTATAGAAAGATTGTAGTATAACAGGCTCAATTTCAAAATATTGCCTGAATAGTCTTTTCTCTTTATTCTTTAAGCGAAGCGGTCTTGTCTTTTTTTATTGAACATTAATTCTCTTTTTAAATTAAGTTTCTACTAAATCAAGAAATTTAGTTAAATTTGCAAGACTTTTAAAAAACTATAAAAATGCAGTTTATTGTATCCAGTTCACAATTATTACAACAATTACAAGTATTAGTAGGTGTTGTTAATACTAATAATACCTTACCTATTTTAGATAATTTCTTATTTGAATTAACAGAAGATCAACTTAAAATTACGGTTTCTGATATTGAAACAATAATGAGTAGTTCTATCTCTGTGCAGTCTGAATATCAGGGAATTATAGCTTTAAATGCTAGGTTATTGTTAGATGCAGTAAAGACATTTCCTGAACAACCCTTGACTTTTATTGTCAATGAAGAAAACAATACAATTGAAATAAGTTCAGAACATGGTAAGTATGATATGGCGTATTACAACGGAGATGATTTTCCTCAAACGGTAACTTTAGAGTCTCCAAGTAAGACGATTATTACAAGTGATATATTGGCTACAGCTATTACACATACTGTTTTTGCAGCTGGTAATGACGATTTAAGACCTGTAATGAGTGGTGTCTTTTTTCAATTTACTCCAGAAGAATTAACTTTTGTTGCAACTGATGCACATAAATTAGTGAAATATACACGCACAGATTTAAGTAATACTGAAGCTGCGGAGTTTATTATGCCAAAAAAACCTTTAAATATTTTAAAAGGAATTTTAGGGAGTGCCGAAAGTGATGTTGAGATAGAATATAACGAGACTAATGCAAAATTTAGCTTTGATGAAATCTCTTTGACTTGTAGATTAATTGATGGTAAATACCCTAATTATGATGCGGTTATCCCAAAAGAAAACCCAAATAAATTAATTGTTAATCGTGCATCATTTTTAAATTCGGTACGTAGAGCTTCAATTTTTTCTAGTAAATCTACACATCAAATTCGTTTAAAAATGGCAGGAACTGAGTTGAATATTTCAGCTGAAGATGTTGACTTTTCAAATAAAGCAGACGAACGTTTAACATGTAATTACGAAGGTGATGATATGCAAATTGGTTTTAACTCTCGTTTTCTTTTAGAAATGCTTAATAACTTGAGCTCTGATGAAATATTGATAGAAATGTCCGTACCAAATAGAGCAGGAATCTTAACGCCAATTGATGGAAAAGAAGATGGTGAAGATATATTGATGTTAGTAATGCCTGTTATGTTAAATAACTAGGTTTTACTTTTTTTTCTATTCGTATTATTTTTTACTGACTATTAGATAGATTATCTTTTTCTGTTTAAAAACAGGTTTAAAAAATATCAGTTAGTATTATTATGAAAAATATAGCAGTAGTATTTATCTTACTTTTTATTAACTTTATTTTTCTTTATACTTATTCTTCTAGATATTCAGAATTTGCAATTTTTTTAGCAAGTACATTATTTATAGTTCAATTTTTAGCCTATAAATACGGGAAAAGGTTTACGTTTTCTGAAAGTTTAAAAAATATCTTTTTTTATTCAATTCTTATTTCCATCATTGGTTTTGCTTTTTTAGTTCATTTTAAAATTCCCGTAGAATCAATAAATGTTGATAGATGGAGTATTATTGATGCTTTTATTAGTGAAATATTTAATGGTAATTATCCGTATTATGCCAAATCAAATGTTGGGAATTTGCCAGGTCCAATGCCTGCTTATTTTCTTGTTGCCATGCCATTTTATTTTATAGGAGAGTTAAATATTTTAAGTGCAATAGGTTATTTGTTAATGCTTTATGTGGTTAAGAAATCAAATACTAAGTATGTTAATTTTTTATACTTCTTTAGTATTACTTCTCTTTTTATGTTCTGGGAAATAATAACTAGAAGTAATATACTTACTTTTACGATGTTGGTTTTGTTAGTTCTTAATGAATTTAAGAATATAAAAGTTGGTGAAAAGTATAAGTTTTTCGTTTTGGCATTATTAACGGGTTTTCTTTTATCAACCAGAAGTATATATGTATTAGCTTATATTCTCTTTTTTTTGCCAGATTTGTTAAATAAAGAGATTAAATTTAAACGGTTATTTGTGTATCTATTCATAGCTTTTATCTCTTTTGGTATTACTTTTTTACCTTTGATATTATTCTTTAAGAATGATTTTTTTGAGATGAATCCTTTTATAATTCAATCTTCATTTTTTGTTCCAAAGTTTTTTACAATTATCTTTATAGGCTTAGCTTTATTATTCTCTTTTTTGGTGAAAAATAGAGCTGATAAGTTTTTTTATTCGAGTATCGTTTTCTTTATTACTGTACTAGTTTATATTGCTTATCAGTTTTATAAATATGATTTTTCAATAGAGGCAGCAACAAAGATGATAGATATTTCGTACTTTATTTTTTGTGTGCCTTTCCTAATGATGTCCTTATTATCAAGCAATGTTGATGCAATCACACAAAATAAAAACTCATGAATTACTTAGCTCATATATTGCTATCAGGAGCTAATAAAGACATACAATTAGGTAATTTTATTGGTGACGCTGTCAAAGGTAAAGACTATCAAAATTATCCTATTTCTATTCGAAAAGGATTATTGCTGCATAGACAAATTGATAGTTTTACAGATGTACATAAAATTGCACATCAAAGTAAAAAACGATTGCACCCAAGATACGGTCATTATGCAGGCGTAATTATAGATATTTTATACGATCACTTTTTATGTGTGAATTGGAGTACATATTCCAATGAACCACTTGATGGTTTTATCACCAATTTCTATGAAAACCTATTAAACAATAAAGTATCCGTACCAGATGAAATTAATATTATAATCCCTAAACTCATTTCTAAAGATTGGTTTTCTAGCTATAAAAGTATAGCAGGAATTGGGCGAGTACTAAAAGGTATGGAAAGTATAATAAAGCATGATATTCCACTTTCAATGGGTGTCATTGATTTGGAAGAGAAATTTGATTTACTAAATGAAGATTTCAATATTTTTTTCCCTTTACTAAAAGAACATTCCAATAAAACATTAAAAACATTACACCAACATTATGGAAATAAGTAAATACAATTTTATGAAAACCAAACTGTATATACTAGTTTTTACAGTACTAGTTTTAACTATTTCATGTAAAAATAGTACAAAATATAGTGCTAAAAAAGAAAAAACAATAGGGTATGTTGCTGATAAAGCTTTAATCGTCAGTGCAAGAGAAGAGGCTTCTCAAATAGGGATTGATATTCTTAAAGAAGGTGGAACAGCATTTGATGCCATGATAGCAACTGATTTAGCATTAACTGTAGCTTATCCTTTTGCAGGAAATATTGGTGGTGGTGGCTTTATGGTTTATCGAACTTCAGATGGTAAAACAGGGGCTTTAGATTATCGTGAAAAAGCACCATTGGCGGCTACTAAAGACATGTATTTAAATGATGCAAAAGAAATTATTGAAGGAAAAAGCACATTAGGTGCTGTTGCAATAGGTGTTCCAGGAACTATAGCAGGTTTGTTTGCGGTACATAAAAAATTTGGAACACTTCCATTTGAAAAGCTAATTCAACCTGCCATTGATTTGGCAAATAGAGGAGTTGTAGTTACTGTAAAACAAGCAAAAAGATTAGAAAAATATAGAGAACTTTTTAGAGAAGCAAATAATAGAACTATAGCGTTAGATAAAGATTGGAAAGCAGGTGATACCATAAAGTTCTTGGCTCTTGCAAAAACATTAAAACGTATCAGAGACAATGGTCGTGACGAATTTTATAAAGGTCAAACGGGTCAGGAAATGATTGATTACCTACAAGAATTAGGAGGAATTATTACCCAGGAAGATTTAAATAAATATGAGGCTAAATGGAGGAAACCTATTCAGTTTACCTATAAAGATTTAACGATTACATCAATGACATTACCTTCAAGTGGTGGAATTTGTATGGCTCAAATACTTAAAAGCATTGAACCTTATAATATTGGACAATATGCACATAATTCTGAAAAATATATACAGTTACTAACCGAAGCAGAACGACGTGCTTATGCCGATAGATCTCACTATTTAGGTGATATTGATTTTGTTGCTGTTCCATTAGATAGTTTAATAGATAACAATTACTTAGAAAAAAGAATGGCAAGTTTTAATTGGAATCAAGCGAATAAATCTTCAGCTATTTCCTTTGGAAAAATTAAGGCTTACGAAAGTGATGAAACAACACATTACTCCATTGTAGATCAATTTGGAAATGCTATTGCCGTAACTACAACTTTAAATGGAGCTTATGGCTCTAAAGTATATGTAGAAAAAGGAGGCTTCTTTTTAAATAATGAAATGGATGATTTTAGTGCCAAACCAGGTGTGCCAAATATGTTCGGACTAGTTGGTGCCGAGGCAAATGCCATAGCTCCAGAAAAGCGTATGTTAAGTTCCATGACACCAACGATTGTCGAGAAAAATGGTAAACTATTGATGGTTTTGGGTTCGCCAGGAGGTTCTACAATCATAACTTCTGTTTTACAAAATATTCTCAATGTTTCAGAATATAATATGGGTATGCAAGAATCAGTTAGTAAACCTAGATTTCACCACCAATGGTTACCAGATGTTGTGAAAATAGAACCTAATGGTTTTGATGAGGAAACAAAAAGTAACCTTAAAAACAAAGGCTATAAAATTGATGAAAGCAATTCTGTAGTAATAGGAAAAGTAGATGCCATATTAGTTTTACCGAATGAAAAACTAGAAGGTGGTGCTGATCCTAGAGGTGATGATGCAGCTGTTGGGTTTTAGCTTCTATTTATTCAACTCCAAATATTTATCTACAAAAGCCTGAATACCAACTTCAATGGTTGTTTCAGGTTTAAAACCTATATAATCAAATAAACTTTGTACATCAGCGAAGGTTTTAGGGACATCACCAGGTTGTAAAGGTTTGTAGACAATTTTACCTTTTTTACCTAGAGCTTTTTCTACTGCATGTACATAATCCATCAAAGCAACAGGCGAATTATTTCCAATATTAAATAATTGATACGGAGCAGAACTCATGGAAGGCAAAGGTTTTTCTGCATTAAATTTAGGATTGTTTTTTTGAGGTGGTTTAGGAATTAATCTTTTTATACTTTCTACAATATCAGCTACATAGGTAAAATCTCTACTCATGTTTCCGTCATTGTAAACATCAAATTCTTTTTCTTCAACAATAGCTTTTGTGAAAATATGTAATGCCATATCTGGGCGACCCCAAGGTCCATAAACGGTGAAAAATCTTAATCCAGTGCTTGGAATATTAAATAAATGAGAATAAGAATGAGCCATCATTTCATTTACTTTTTTGCTTGCGGCATACATAGCCATCGGATGATCGGTATGCGCATCTACAGAAAATGGAATTTCTTCACTCAAACCATAAACCGAACTAGAAGAAGCATATAATAAATGTTCAACAGGGTATTTACGACAAGCTTCTAAGATATTTAAAAAACCAGTAATATTATTGTCAATATAAGATTGAGGGTTTTCTAAAGAATAACGAACTCCTGCTTGTGCAGCTAAATTGACAACATAATCAAACTGATACTCTTTAAAAAGTTCCATGATAGCTGTACTATCACGTAAATCCATTTTTATAAAGTTAATCTGACCTTTTAATGGCGTTTGCTCTTGAATATTATCAGTTGCGATACCCATATCTTGAAGTCTTGCTAACTTTAAGTTTTGATCGTAATAGTCATTGATATTGTCAATTCCAACAACCATATAATCATTGACTACCAACAATTTAGAAAGATGATGCCCTATAAAACCTGCTGCTCCTGTAACTAAAATATTCTTCATGTGTTTGTGTTTTTCTAGCAAAGTCAAAATGCAAAGTTATATGTTAAGCATTTCCTTTGTATTAATACTGTTTTTTACATAGGGATGATTAAAGACTAACTTACAGCTGTACTTTTCACCTTTATATATTTTTGACTTAATAACTTAAAGTCTACCATCACTTTCTTCTTTACTCAGCATTCCTTTTACATCGTATAAAACAAAAGTTGATGCAGCAAATTTTAAATATTCAAACCCATTGAATTTTTTATGCGAAACGGCTAAAATAATTGCATTATAATCATTTGCTAATTCAGATTTTTCAGAAAGTAAATCAATTCCATACTCTTCTTTTACTTCTTCTTTACTTGCCCATGGGTCAAATACGTCAATTTCTAGTTCATAACTCTTAAGTTCATTAATCACATCAATGACTCGTGAGTTTCTAATGTCGGGACAATCTTCTTTAAAAGTAATTCCCATGACCAAAACCTTGCTGTTTTTTACAGGGATATCTTTTTTAATCATCAGCTTAACGGTTTCTTGAGCTACAAAAGGCCCCATACTGTCATTTAATCGTCTTCCTGATAAAATAATTTGAGGGTTATATCCTAATTTTTGTGCTTTATCAGCTAAATAATAAGGATCAACACCAATACAATGTCCACCAACCAAACCAGGAGTAAATTTAATAAAGTTCCATTTTGTTGCGGCAGCTTCTAAGACTTCACTTGTGTCAATGTCCATTAAATTAAAAATCCTAGATAGCTCGTTGACAAAAGCAATGTTTATATCACGTTGTGAATTTTCAATTACTTTGGCAGCTTCTGCAACTTTTATAGAAGTAGCTTTAAAAGTACCTGCAAGAATTACTTTTTTATATAACTGGTCAACTATTTCAGCAATCTCTGGGGTTGAACCAGATGTTACTTTTAGTATTTTTTCAACAGTATGTTCTTTGTCACCTGGGTTAATACGTTCAGGAGAATAGCCAGCAAAGAAATCTGTATTGTAAACTAAACCAGAACCTTTTTCTAAAATAGGCACACATTCTTCTTCTGTTGCTCCAGGATATACCGTAGATTCATAGATAACAATATCTCCTTTTTTTAATACTTTACTGACGGTTTCACTAGCTTTGTAAAGAGGTGTTAAGTCAGGTTTATGTTGTTCGTTTACTGGTGTAGGTACTGTTACAATATAAATAGTTGCATCTGCTATTTCATCTAAAGAATCTGTGGCAAAAAATCCAGATTTATTTTTAGCTAAATCATCAGAAGTTGGTACTGTTACACCTTTCAACTTTTCAGACTCAATTTCTAAAGTCATATCGAAACCTGCATGGAGTTGCTCAATTCTTTTTTTGTTGATGTCAAACCCAATAACAGGGTATTTCTTGGCAAAAGCAACGGCTAAAGGTAAACCGACATATCCTAAACCAATAATGGCAATTTTAGGTGTTTCCATTTGGAATTCTTTATTTAATTCTACGCAAAAGTACATATTTCTTTAGATAGTTTAAAGGTTTTTTTAAGCTACTTGTTATAAGTATATCAAAAGAATAGCAAAACCGAATAGTAAGTTTATTACTCAAAAAAAACACTACATTTGTAACCTAAAAATAATAATATGCAAGACGGATTATATTCAAAAATACATACAACAAAAGGTCAAATATTAATACAATTAACATTTGACAAAACCCCAGCTACTGTAGGAAACTTTATAGCTTTGGCTGAAGGAAATCTAGAAAATTCAAGGAAACCACAAGGCACTCCTTATTATGACGGTTTAAAATTCCATAGAGTTATTGCGGATTTTATGATACAAGGTGGTTGTCCATTAGGCACAGGAACTGGTGACCCAGGTTATAAATTTGCGGATGAATTTCATCCAGATTTAAAACACGATCAACCCGGTGTTTTATCCATGGCTAATTCAGGACCAGATACAAATGGGAGCCAATTTTTTATTACACATATAGAAACTCCTTGGCTAGATGGAAAACACACTGTTTTTGGTTTTGTGATTGAAGGACAAGATGTTGTTGACAGCATAGAACAAAATGATATTTTGGAGAAAATAGAAATATTAAGATTTGGAAGTGAAGCAGAAAGTTTTAATGCCATTGAATCTTTCCGTTCTTTTGAAGGAGATAGAGAAAAAAGAGAAGAAAAAGAAAAAGCAGCGGCTAAAAAAGCATTAAAAGAACATATTGAAGGTATGCAAGAAACCAAAAGTGGTTTGTTCTATACTATTTTAAATGAAGGAACTGGAAAAAAACCAAATAAAGGGCAAAACGTTTCAGTTCATTACAAAGGTATGTTGTTAGATGGAACTGTGTTTGATTCATCGTATCAAAGAGGTGAACCAATTTCTTTTTCTGTTGGAATCGGTCAAGTGATTGCTGGTTGGGATGAAGGCATACAAATGTTACAAGAAGGTACAAAAGCAAGGTTTGTTATTCCATCTGATTTAGCTTATGGAAGCAGAGGTGCTGGTGGTGTTATTCCACCAAATGCAACTTTGATTTTTGAAGTTGAGTTAGTGAAAGTAGGATAGCTAATCCTTTTTGAAGGTGTCTTAGTTTATTCTTTACATAAAACACTTAGTAGTGGCTAGTACTTAAGGAACTTTCGTTCTGGAATTAAAATTTTAAGAAATGAAAACAATTTATATAGTTAGACACGCAAAATCTTCATGGGTACATGAAGGGATTAAAGATATTGATCGACCTCTTAAAAAAAGAGGAATTAACGATGCTCATTTGCTTTCAAAAGCTTTGAATAAGAAAATTCTTAGGCCTGATATTTTTGTTTCGAGTAGTGCCAATAGAGCCTTACATACTGCTATGATTTTTGCTGAAAACTTCACGTATCCTTTAGCTAATTTGAAAATCAAAAAATCTTTATACAGTTTTAGTGATGGCTATTTAATTAAAACCATCATGGCTTTAGATGATGCTTTTGATACAGCGATTATATTTAGTCACGATCATGGCATCAATACCTTTGTTAATAAATTTGGAAGCGAAGTGATACAACATGTGCCTACTTGTGGTGTTGTAGGAATTCAATTTGATATCAAACATTGGAAAACCATCAATAAAAATAAAACCATCAAAAAAGGAAAAACCGTTTTATTTGAAACGCCTAAAATGTATAAGTAACAATTGGGTAAAAGGCAAAAGTTTAATAGGTAAAAGTAATGATTTGTTTCCTGTAAAACAATTTAAAGATAAAATAAATCCTTGTTTCTTAGCTTCTTAACGGTAAAAAAACAAAATATTTATGAAAGTAATAAAATATGCCGCTATAGATGTTGGTTCAAATGGAGTTCGTTTGTTAATCAGTAATATCATTCTTAAAAATGGAAAAGCACCAATTTTTAATAAATCTGCCTTAGTCAGAGTACCTATTCGTTTGGGAGCAGATACTTTTAAAAAAGGAAAAATTTCCGATAGTAGTTTAAAGCGAATGATTAAAGCCATGAAAGCCTTTAAATTATTAATGGATGTCCACAAAGTAGAAAATTTCAGAGCTTGTGCAACTTCAGCTATTCGTGAAGCTTCCAATTCACAATTTATAGTTGATGAAATTGAAAAGAAAAGTAAAGTAAAAATTGATATTATAGATGGAAAAACAGAAGCAGAAATTATTGCTTCAACCGATTTATATAAGGTAATTGAAGAAAGAAATAATTATCTATATGTAGATGTTGGTGGTGGAAGTACCGAATTTACTTTTTTTTCAAAAGGAGAACAAGTCAGCTCAAAATCTTTTAAAATTGGAAGTGTTAGATCTTTTGGTTCTAAAGAAACCTATAAACAAACAAAAAAGTTAGCCAAAGATTGGATCAAAGAAGAGGTTAAAAAGTACGATAAACTAATTATTATTGGTTCTGGTGGAAACATCAATAAAATCTTTAAACTTTCTGGCACTAAAATAGGGAAACCACTCACTAGATGCTATCTACAACAAGAGTTTAAAGCCTTAAAAAAGCTCACTTACGAAGAAAGAATTCGAGAAATAGGTTTAAATCCAGATAGAGCCGACGTAATCGTTCCTGCCCTAAAAATATATTTAGCGACGATGAAATGGTCTAAATCTGACAGTATTATAGTTCCACAAATTGGTTTGGCAGATGGGATCGTTAAAACCTTGTTTGCTAAAGATAATAGCTAAAAAAAGATAATACAACCCACCAGAATATCGGAATACTTTCAACCCAAAAAGAAGCATAATATTTCGATTGATTGGTAGTTGCTTTAACTAAGAATAAAAGACTGATGATTACAATCAGTAGTTCTGAAATAAGTAAGTGTGCCGAAAGCGGTTGTTTAAAAAAACTAAACACAAAAAACAAGATAAGGTAAAGAAAACCAATCTTCTTAGCGTTTAAGACACCTACTTTTTGCGGTAAAGTCTGTAAAAGAGTAGCATCATTATAAATGTCTCTAATGTCAAACGGAATTAGTAACACAATTATTAAAAAAAATCGTTGTAAAAATTCTAACCAAATTTGTGGTTCAGAGCTGTAGTCTTGTAAAGGAAAAAGAACAGTATTAATACTCCAAACCAATGCAATACTAAATATTTTAATGCTTGGGTAGTTTCGTAATGAAGTGTGATTGCCTTTTATTTTAAATAAAGGAATTGTGTACCAAATTGTGATAATAGACGAAGGGATTAAAATCCATAAATAAGAAATTCCAATTTTTATTCCGAAATAAAGAGAACCTAGTATGGATAACAAACTAACTATTAGAACTGTAGGAGTTTGTTTTTTAAGATTAGAACGAATCGTCTTTATATTGCATTTGCAATTATTAAATATTCTAATAAATTGATAGCCTAATAGAGTGCTGAAAAAGATAAAATAAGGACTAAACTCAATAATTTCAATTTCAAAATGTGCTTGTGTTACTAATACTAAACAAGCTGCTGCCACAGCAACATGAATATTAAAATCAATATAAAAGTCAAGTATTTTAGTCGGTTTTATCAAGTGATAAAAATAACACAAATAATCTAATAAAAACGCATATAAATACTGACTAAATTTTGTAATTTTGAAACTTATAAAGCTATAAATTATGCGAACAGATTCTTTTCAATTACGCCACATAGGATCTAAAGAAGTTGAACAAAATGAAATGCTTCAAGTTTGTGGTGTTTCCTCAATCGATGAGTTGATTGACAAAACCATCCCTTCAAATATAAGAATGTCAAATTCCTTAAAGCTTCCTGAAGCTTTGAGCGAACAAGATTACATGAAACATATTTTAGAATTAGAGGTGTTAAATAAGGAATTTACTTCGTACATTGGCTTAGGATATTACCCAACTGAAATGCCAGGTGTTATTCAACGAAATATTCTAGAAAATCCAGGATGGTACACTGCCTATACACCATACCAAGCCGAGATTTCGCAGGGACGATTAGAAGCATTACTTAATTATCAGACCATGGTTTCCGATTTAACGGGTATGGAAGTCACCAATGCTTCGTTATTAGATGAAGGAACTGCAGCTGCCGAAGCCATGATTATGTTGTATAACACACGTAGTCGAAAACAAAAAAAAGTAGGAATTCATACTTTTTTTGTTTCTGAATTAGTTTTACCGCAAACTATAGCTGTTTTAAAAACACGATCAGAACCATTAGCGATTCAATTAGTTATCGGAAATCATGAAGAAGTTGATTTATCTAAAGATTATTTTGGTGCTATTTTACAATATCCTGCGAGATATGGTGCTGTTTATGATTATTCTGATTTTGTTAAGAAAGCACATGAATTAGAAGTAAATATTGTTGTAGCAGCTGATTTAATGAGTTTAGCAGTATTGACTCCTCCAGGCGAATGGGGAGCAGATGTCGTTGTCGGAACAACGCAACGTTTTGGTATTCCTATGGGATATGGAGGTCCAGCAGCCGCTTATTTTTCTACTTCTGAAAAGTATAAAAGAAATATTCCAGGTCGTATTATCGGAGTAACTGAAGATGTAGATGGTAACCGTGCTTTACGAATGGCATTGCAAACACGAGAGCAACACATAAAAAGAGAAAAAGCAACCTCTAATATTTGTACGGCACAAGTATTATTAGCAGTGATGGCTGGTATGTATGGGGTTTATCATGGACAAAATGGAATTAAATATATGGCAAACCGTATTCATAATTTGGCTGTGACCCTTGCTAAAGGTCTAGCTGATTTAGGAATTGAACAACTAAATACTTCTTATTTTGATACTTTATTAGTTAAAGTAAAAAAGAATAAACATATTAAAGAGTACGCAGAAGATAAAGAAATTAACTTTTTATATATAGGCAAAGAATACATAGGTATTTCCATAAGTGAAATGACAAGACTCAAAGATGTAAATGAGATTTTAGAAATATTTTCTCAAGCAGAAGGTGGAAATTTTAATGAATTTGATTCGCAAATAGCAGATAGAACCATATTACAACATAGCAGACGTACAAGCGAGTTTATGACCAATGAAGTGTTTAAACTTTATCATTCTGAAACAGAAATGATGCGTTATATTAAAAAGTTAGAAAATAGAGATTTATCATTAAATCACTCCATGATTTCTTTAGGTTCTTGTACGATGAAGTTAAATTCGGCTACTTCAATGATTCCTATGAGTTGGCATGCTTGGGGTGATGTGCATCCATTTGCTCCTCAAGTACAAGCCAAAGGATATGGCATTGCAATCAAAGGATTAGAAGATGCTTTAAGTGAAATAACAGGATTTGCAGCCACTTCTTTACAACCCAACTCTGGAGCACAAGGAGAATACGCAGGTTTGTTAGTGATACGTGCTTTTCAAAAATCAAAAGGAGAAGGAGATCGAAATATTGTATTAATTCCTGCTTCTGCACATGGTACAAATCCGGCTTCTGCTGTAATGGCGGGTGGAAAAGTAGTTGTGGTCAATACTTCTGATAATGGAAATATTGATATTGATGATTTAAAAGAAAAAGCGGAGTTACATGCCGATAAACTTTCTTCTTTAATGGTCACGTATCCATCAACACATGGTGTTTTTGAGAGTGAGATAAAGGAAATAACTAAAATAATACATGATAATGGCGGTTTAGTCTATATGGATGGTGCCAATATGAATGCTCAAGTAGGTTTAACAAATCCTGCTATTATCGGTGCAGATATTTGTCATTTAAACTTACATAAAACCTTTGCTATACCGCATGGTGGTGGCGGACCAGGTGTTGGCCCTATTTCTTGCACAGAAGATTTAGCTCCATTCTTGCCTAAGAATCCTATTGCAAATACGGGAATGGAACAAGGTATTTCACCAGTATCTTCTGCGCCTTGGGGATCTGCCTTTGTAACGATTATTTCCTATGCCTATATTAAAATGTTAGGAGCAGAAGGCTTAAAAAAGAGTACAGAAGCCGCTATTTTAAATGCCAATTATCTCAAAACAAAATTGAGTGAACATTACCCAATTTTATATACAGGGGAAAACGGATTTGTAGGTCATGAAATGATTGTCGATTTTAGAGATTATAAATCAAAAGGCGTAGAAGTGATCGACGTTGCCAAACGTTTGATGGATTATGGGTATCATGCACCAACTGTTTCTTTTCCTGTTCATGGAACTTTGATGATTGAACCAACAGAAAGTGAAAATAAAGCAGAGTTAGATCGTTTTATCACAGCGATGGCAAGTATAAAAGAAGAAATAGAGGCACATAGTATTACGGATCAAAACTCTATTTTAAAAAACGCACCACATACACAAGAAATGTTAACAGCTGAGGAATGGAATTATGAGTATACTCGAAAACAAGCCGCTTTTCCTTTGAAATATATCAAAGAAAATAAGTTTTGGCCCTTTGTACGTCGTGTAAATGAAGCCTATGGCGACAGACATTTGGTCTGTAGTTGTAATCCTATTGAAGATTATATGGATTA
>DQTL01000150.1 GCA_015662775.1 Lutibacter sp. | reverse complement strand
TCAAAAAATTATTTATGGCAACAAAGATTCTACATTGTATACAGCAAGCGGTAATGCAAAAGAAAAATATAATCAAATATTAGATTGGAAAGAGGACTTGTTTTCCAAAGGCCTTTTAAGTTATCGGGATTCATTTTATTTGGCTGAATGGTTTATGAAAAACTATCCAACAATAATTAACTTATTACAAAAGCGTTTCAAATATGTTTTTATTGATGAAATGCAGGATTTGGAAGAATATCAAATAGATATTATTGAGAAAATATTTTTTACGGAGAAATCACCAACAGTAATTCAAAGAATTGGAGATATTAATCAATCAATATATAATTCTGGAAAAAAAGTAAAAGTACAAGCAGATTGGCAAGTTAGAGAACCAGTTATGTATTTAAATAACTCATATCGTTTGACAAAAGAAACTGCAGATATTGTAAACTTTTTCACTCTCGACAGACAACGAGATGAAAATGGAAATCCAAGGTTTGTAGTTAGTGGAAAAAGGGAATTAGACAATCCTATAAAACCACATTTAATACTCTTTGATGATACAACTAAAAATCTGTTAAAAAGTAAATTTAGTGAATTAATTAAAAGTTTTAAGTTGGATAAAACAGTAGAAGGACAAAAATACAATTTTAAAATTATTGGCTGGAATGCAAAATGGGATGATGACGAAGACCATAATGGCAAGTTAAGATTAGAAAATATTTTTGAGGGCTATAAAAAGGATAAAACAACCTTAAAAGAAACCTATGATTCGTTAAGTAAATATTTGCAATATTTTGATAAAAATAAAAAGACTTTAGAACCAGCAAGAAAAGCAATTCTCAATGCTCTTATACATATACTCAGAATTGAAGGTAAAATGTACACTATTATAGTAAGAGGCAAAGAAAAAAACAAATACTACACCCAAAAAGCACTTATTAAACATATTAAAGAAGATGAAAGTAAATATGAAATCTTTAAAAATTTTTTATTTCAATGGTCTTTTGATTTAGCTGCAAAACAAAAGTATGAAGAAGTTTACAACAGTATAAAAACTTTTATTAATAGTGATTTTAAAGAATGGTTTAGTTTTGAAATTTCAGAAAAATCAAATGAATTTGTAGGTGAAAATTTTGAGGAGTTAATACGGGTAGTGAAAAAACAAGAAGAAAATCAATTGGAAATTATTGACATAGAAGTAGGAACAGTTCATTCTGTAAAAGGACAAACACATTGTGCTACAATGTATGTTGAAACTTCTTATTATAACTATGAAACAGAAAAAAAACGGGTTAAAGAAGCTTTAAAAAAAGAAGAACACACCTTTAATCTAAGTAATGATAATGATAAAAGAGGAAAGCAAGCATTTAAAATGATGTATGTAGGTTTTTCAAGACCTACGCATTTACTTTGTTTTGCTGTATTAAAAGATAATATTAAAGATGAAATTGATCATTATAAAAATGCCGGTTGGCAAATAATTGATTTAACAGGTAAAGATTAAAAATGACTAAATTCACAGAAGCAAAATTAGAACAGGCTTTTATTGAGCTTTTAGAAAATGAAGGTTTTCCACATTACTTGGGTAATACTATTTCCCGAGCAAATGATGAAGTATTGATTGAGGAAGATTTGAAAAACTATTTGCTTAATCGGTATGAAAAGGAACAACTGACAGAAATAGAAGCCCAATCAATTATACTTCAATTAAAAACGCTTTCTTCTGCTGACCTTTACGAGAGCAACAAAAAAATAATGCGTTGGTTGGCTGATGGTTTCATTCTCAAAAGAGAAGACAGAAAGCAAAAAGACATTCATATAGAATTGATTGATTATTCAGGATTAGATGCTCAAAGAAGAAGTAATGATTTAGATAATATTGTTGCCGAACCAAAAGTAAAATACTTGTCTGCCGACAAGGCAGGTGGCAAAGACCATAATATTTACAAATTTGTAAATCAACTTGAAATTGTTGGCACAGAAAAACGAATTCCAGATGGTATAATTTACATAAATGGTTTACCCGTTGTAGTATTTGAATTCAAATCTGCTATTAGAGAAGAAGCCACCATACACAACGCTTATGAACAATTAACCATTCGTTACAAAAGAGATATTCCCGAACTCTTTAAATACAATGCCTTTTGTGTAATAAGTGATGGCGTAAACAACAAAGCAGGTTCATTTTTTGCCCCTTACGAGTTTTACTACGCTTGGCGTAGAATTGCCGGATTGGCAAAAGATGTAGATGGTATTGATAGTATGTTTACCCTTGTTCAAGGAATGCTAAATCAAAACAGACTAAAAGATATTATTCAAAACTTTATTTACATACCTGATACTTCAAAAAAAGATGAAAAAATAGTTTGTCGCTATCCTCAATATTATGCAGCTCGTGTGCTGTACGAGAATATTAAAAAAGCCAAAAAGCCTGATGGTAATGGAAAAGGCGGAACTTACTTTGGGGCAACGGGTAGTGGTAAAAGTTTTACCATGTTGTACCTCACTCGCCTACTAATGAAAAGTAAGCATTTTGAAAGTCCAACCATTGTACTGATTACCGATAGGACTGATTTAGACGACCAACTTTCAGGACAATTCACCAATGCCAAAACTTTTATTGGCGACAATAATGTGAAAAGTGTAGAAAGCAGAGCCGAGTTAAGAACCTTACTTCAGGGCAGAAAAAGCGGTGGCGTTTTCTTAACCACTATTCATAAATTCACCGAAGATACAGAGCTGCTAACCGAAAGAACCAATGTGATTTGTATTTCAGATGAAGCACATAGAAGTCAAACCAATTTAGACCAAAAAATAAAGGTAACTTCTGAGGGCGTTAAAAAGAGTTTTGGTTTTGCCAAATACCTGCACGATTCATTACCAAATGCAACCTATGTCGGTTTTACTGGAACACCTGTTGATGCAACTTTAGATGTTTTTGGCAAAGTAGTTGACGCCTACACAATGACAGAATCGGTAAGAGATGAAATCACTGTAAAAATAGTTTATGAAGGCAGAGCAGCAAAAGTTGCTTTACGAAATAGCGAATTAGAAAAAATAGAAAAATACTATGAACAGGCAGCAGAAGAAGGAGCAAACGAATATCAAATAGAAGAAAGTAAAAAAGCAACCGCTACAATGAACGCCATACTTGGTGACCCTGACCGTTTACAAGCAGTAGCTGAAGATTTTGTAAAGCATTATGAAAAAAGAGTTTCAGAAGGTGCAACTGTAAAAGGAAAAG
>DQTL01000268.1 GCA_015662775.1 Lutibacter sp. | reverse complement strand
TAAAGCTTCTCTTTGTTAGAAAAGATATATTATTGGCAAATGATTTAGATACTTTACTTCCTAATTTTTTAATTTCGAAATTATTTAAAAAGAAACTGGTGTATGATTCTCATGAGTTATTTACTGAAGTTCCTGAGTTAACAAGTCGCCCCAAGGTGCAAAATATATGGCTAAAAATTGAAAAATGGATTTTCCCCAAGTTAAAAAATGTAATTACAGTCAATAGTATTATTGCTACTATTTATCAAGAAAAATACAAAGTTGGCGTACATGTTATTAGGAATATATCTTTAAAACTCCCCAAGTTTATACCTGACCAAATTTTGGCTAAAAGAATTAAAGGAGATAAAAAAATGCTCATTCTTCAAGGCTCTGGAATTAATGTAGATAGAGGAGCAGAAGAAGCAGTAACTATGATGCAATATCTAGAAGGTTTTGTATTAGTAATTGTTGGTGGCGGTGATGTTTTTGACAAATTAAAGAAAATCATCAAAGAATTAAAGCTAGAAGATAAAGTTATAATTGTCGGTAGAGCCCCTTACGATGAACTATTAAAATATACTCAAATTGCTGATTTAGGTTTGTCCTTAGACAAAGGGACTAATCTAAATTACGAGTATAGTTTGCCAAACAAAGTTTTTGATTATATACAATGTCAAATTCCTATGATGGTTTCAGATAGACGAATTGTCGCTAAGTTGGTTCATGATAATGAGATAGGTGTTGTTTTTAAAGAACACAATCCCAAAAAGATGGCAACAATAATAGAAAAAACATTCTTAGATAAACAACATTTGCTACAATGGAAAGAAAACCTTAAAAAAGCAGCTGCCATTTATAATTGGGAAAACGAATCTGAGAAGTTAAGAGAAATTTACCGAGATTTGCGGTAGCCAATTAGCCGATTTGATGATTGAAAAAACAATGATTTACATCTATTCACATACGGTCACTTCACGATTAGAATATACTTTAGAAGTACTATTCAAAACAATCTTGCAAGTTGCATATAAGTTGGTAGATAAAGATACCTTTAAAGAGAATACTGAATTTCCAAAAATCAATTATTCAGCTGAAAAATTAGAAGGTTCAATATGGATGCAACCCCATTCCTTACTTTTTGAAACAAATAGTAAAACCCAAGATATTGCGGTTACACACCAAAAAGAAATTCCATACTTCTTTAAAACCAATGCTATTGCAGATTTTCAATTTGATTTATTTGCAAGTAGTTTTTATATGCTGAGTAGGTACGAGGAATATTTGCCTTTTTCAGAAGACGAACACAAAAGGTTTACAGCACATGAATCCTTAGCCTATAAAGCTAATTTTTTGCAAAAACCCGTAGTAAATCTATGGGCAAAGCAATTGCGTGACGCTATCTTAGATCAAAAACCCAATTTTTTATTTCCAACTCGTATTTTTACACAACTCAATACCATTGATGTTGATATTGCCTATTCTTTCAAAGGAAAGTCATTTGTACGTCAATTAGGAGGCTTTGTGAAATCAATTTTCACATTCAACTTTTATGATTTAAACAATAGAGTTTCTTGTTTTTTTGGAAAGAAAGATCCTTACGATACCTATGAAGTAATAAAGGAAATTCAAGAATCTTCAAATATTGATTTAATTTATTTTTTTCAAGTAGGAAAACAAGGCATTTATGATAAAAACCTTTCACTAAACCGAGTGATGCAAAAACTAATAACTAAGGTTTCTAAACATGCAAAAGTAGGAATTCATCCTTCCTATCAATCAAACAGTGAATATGATCTTGTAAATCAAGAAAAAAAGAGCTTAGAAAAAATTCTTAAAAATCCCATTACAAAAAGTCGACAGCATTATTTAAAGATGACTTTTCCAACGACTTATGAAAACTTAATATCAATAGGAATAAAGGAAGATCACACCTTAGGTTACCCTGACGAAATTGGTTTTAGAGCCGGTATGGCAATTCCCTTTCCTTTCTTTAATTTAGAAACGAATACACAACGTCCTTTGCTACTTGTACCTTTTCAAATCATGGAAGGTACCTTAATTAATTATATGAAATTGACTCCAAAAGAGGCTCTTTTTCAAATTGAAAACATAAAAAAAACGATTCGAGACTGTAACGGACAATTGGTTAGCATTTTTCATAATTCATCTTTGACAGACGAAGGTGAATTTAAAGGTTGGTTGGCTGTTTATAAAAAACTATTGAGTAACTAGCTTTTGATTTTTACAAAACAAACCTAAAATTTTGATTTGTTGCGTTAAGTATTTGGATTCAGGTTGTCCATATTTGGGTTTGTTTATCGCATTAATAAACATTCGTTTTAATGGCGTTAATTTATTGATAAACAAATATCCATGAAAAAATCAGGAAAGTCAAATTTTTAATGAATAATAATTTTTAACAAGGTTTTTTAAGGTGCTTATATAAATAAGTAAATCCAAAACCTTATTTTTGTTATTTAATAATCAACACATGAAACTCAAACAAGCTCAAAAAGAATTACAAACCAAAGGTTTTTTAGATATACCAACTGATAAGATAGATTATATAGCTGAGATTAATAGGCTCCGAAAAGAAAAAAACGCAGTTATTTTAGCTCATTATTATCAAATACCTGAAATACAAGATATTGCTGATTTTGTTGGAGATAGTTTGTCTTTAGCACAAGAAGCAGCCAAAACAAATGCAGATATAATCGTTTTTGCAGGGGTGCATTTTATGGCAGAAACTGCTAAAATTCTCAATCCGAGTAAAACAGTGGTTTTACCTGATTTAAATGCAGGTTGTTCCTTAGCTGATTCTTGTCCGACTTCCGAATTCGAACCTTTTGTCAAAGCACATCCTAATCATGTGGTGGTTTCTTATGTCAATACCTCTGCGGAAATTAAAGCCTTAACGGATATTGTCTGTACCTCATCTAATGCAAAAAAAGTTATTGATTCGATACCTAAGGATACACCTATTATTTTTGCTCCCGATCGTAATTTAGGAGATTGGTTAATTCGTCAAACAGGTAGAGATATGTTGCTTTGGGACGGAGCTTGCCTCGTTCATGAAGCTTTTTCAATTGATAAAATTTTAGAATTACACAAAGAAAATCCGAATGCTGAAATAATAGCTCATCCTGAGTCTGAAAGACATCTTTTAAAAGTTGCTAAATATGTAGGGTCAACTTCTGGATTATTAAAGTATGTGCAAGAAAGTGATAGCAAAGAGTTTATCGTAGCTACCGAAGTAGGAATTTTACACAAAATGCAACAATTAGTGCCTGAAAAGACACTAATTCCCGCACCTGTAGAAGATAGTTCTTGTAGTTGTAGCGAATGCGAATTTATGAAAATGAATACCATGCGAAAATTATATTTGTGTATGCAACACGAACAGCCAGAAGTTATCATTGAAGAAAAATTACGCAAGAGAGCATTAAAATCTATTGAACGCATGTTAGAAATTTCCTAATTAATTAGCAATTGTATTTATTAGCTAATTAGCCGATTATGGAGTCTAACTACACAAATAAACAACTCAACAAATAAAAAATGACTGTACATTCTGACATATTAATTCTTGGTTCTGGTGTAGCAGGACTTTCAACTGCTATAAAATTAGCCAAAGCATTACCTGAAAAGAAAATAATTATAGCTACTAAAGATAATAAAGAAGAATCAAACACCAAATATGCCCAAGGTGGCATTGCTGTGGTATGGGATAAGTTAGATTCTTTTGAAAGCCATATTGCTGACACCTTACGTGCTGGAGATTATGAAAACAATGAAGAAATTGTTAGAATGGTCATAGAAAATGCACCAGAACGAATTCAAGAATTAATCAGTTGGGGTGCAGATTTCGATTTAAAAAGTGAAAACACATACGATTTAGGAAAAGAAGGAGGTCATTCTGCTAAACGTATTTTACATCATAAAGATATTACAGGTTTTGAGGTGCAAATGACTTTATTGCATCAAATAGAAAGCTTACCGAATGTTGAGTTATTGTCACATCATTTTGCCATTGATTTAATTACACAACATCATACAGAAGGTAAAATAATACAATTTGGTGATACAGATATTAGCTGTTTTGGAGCTTATATCATGAATGAAAAAACACAAAAAATTGATACTTATTCTGCTCAAATAACCATCTTAGCGACTGGTGGAGCAGGTCAGACTTATGCCTCTACAACCAATCCTGTGATTGCGACAGGTGATGGTATTGCCATGGCATATCGTGCCAATGCAAAAGTTGCTGATATGCAGTATGTACAGTTTCATCCAACCTCATTGTATGAACCTGGTAAAAGCCCCGCTTTTTTAATTTCGGAAGCGGTTAGAGGTTTTGGAGCTTATCTTAGAAATGATAAAGGTGAACGATTTATGTTAGCAGTAGATGAAAGAGCTGAGCTGGCTTCAAGGGATATTGTGTCAAGAGCTATTAATATAGAACTCAATAAGTCGGGTGCAGATAATGTGTATCTCGATTGTACACATTTAGATCAAAAAGCCTTTGACCATCATTTTCCTAATATTGTAGAAAAATGCCAAAGTTTAGGGATTGATGTTTCAAAAGATTTTATACCTGTTGTTCCTGCCATGCATTATTTAATGGGTGGAATTGTAATTGACCAACAAGGACGCACTTCTATAAAAAACTTATTTGCCAATGGCGAAGTAACGCGATCGGGTTTACATGGGGCGAATAGACTTGCATCAAATTCTTTACTCGAAGCTTTGGTTTATGGAACGGTGATTTCTGATTATATCACAGAGAATTTAGCTATATTTAAAGAACCTATACCTACAATTCCCAAATGGAATACAGAAGGAACAACAGCACCAAAAGAAATGATTTTAATTAGCCATAACCGAAAATCGGTTCAATATATTATGACAGACTTGGTCGCGATTGTTCGCTCAAATGAACGCCTAGAACGAGCCTTAGATCATCTCAATTACCTCTATGAAGATACAGAAAAACTATATAAAAAAGTGGTGCTTTCTCCTCAAATTATTGAATTACGAAACCTAAATGCCTGTGCTCATTTAACGGTTACCCAATCTATGGAAATGAATAAAAACAAAGGAGCATTTTATAGTTTAGATTTGTTGGATTGAATATTGACTAACTCAACAGATTAACAACTCAACAAATAAACATATTTTACACCGCTTTCAAACTCAAGTCCATATTATAAACCGAATGTGTCAACGCACCTGATGAGATATAATCAACACCACAATCAGCATAGGGTTTTAAAGTGTCTAAAGTTATGCCTCCAGAGGATTCTGTTTGGCATTGGTCGCCGATTAGAGTTACAGCTTTTTGGGTATTTTCATAATTAAAATTATCAATCAATATACGGTGAACACCACCTGCTGTAAGGATTTTTTCAATTTCTTCTAAATCTCTTGCTTCTACAATTATTTTTAAATCTAAATTATTGTTTTTTAAATAATCTTTTGTTTTTTCGATGGCTTGAATCACGCCACCAGCAAAATCAATATGATTGTCTTTGAGCATAATCATATCGTAGAGAGCAAATCGATGGTTGACTCCGCCACCAATTTTAACAGCCCATTTTTCTATAACACGAATTCCTGGCGTTGTTTTTCTTGTGTCTAGAATTTTTGTCTTTGTTCCTTTTAATTTCTTAACATATTCTGCTGTTTTGGTTGCGATAGCACTCATGCGTTGCATGGCATTTAAAACCAGTCGTTCGGCTTTGAGAATACTCTGTGATTTTCCAGTGATATAAAAGGCAATGTCGCCATATTTTACCGTATCACCATCTTTGAGTAGTGGTTCGAAATTCATTTCAGGATCAATAAATTCAAAAACCATTTTAGCAAAATCAATGCCTGCGATAATACCATCTGCTTTTACCAATAGTTTTGCTTCTCCTTTTGCAGTATCAGGAATACATGCTAAGGAGCTGTAATCTCCAGGACCAATATCTTCTCTGACTGCATTAGCTATTAGTATTTGTAATTCTTTTTGAAATTGTTTGTCGCTTATCATAGTTTGTTTTCTTTTAGCTAAGAAATAGTGTTACTTTTGTGTCTGTAAAAGTAAGAAAACAATGTCAAAGATAGTTTCAGGATTTTCAAAATTAAGCAAGCAAGAAAAAATTGATTGGTTGACTGATAATTTTTTTGAAAACCCGATAAAAGCAAAGGAAACCTTACAACAATATTGGAATGATAATAGAGTATTGCAAGAGTTACATGATGATTTTATTGAAAACACACTTTCTAACTTTTATTTTCCTTTTGGTATTGCCCCTAATTTTGTAATCAATGGAAAAGATTACACGATACCCATGGTCATTGAAGAAAGTTCTGTTATTGCAGCCGCTTCTATGGTTGCTAAGTTTTGGAGTTCTCATGGTGGATTTAAAACAAGTATTATCAGCACCACAAAAGTAGGTCAAGTCCATTTTATGTATAAAGGAGATGCCGCTGGATTAGAGTTTTATTTTGATAAAATGAAACCTCAATTACTACGTGCGACTGAATCTATTACACAAAATATGCGTAAAAGAGGTGGAGGTATTTTAGATATTGAATTACGAAACAAAACGGCTCAATTAGAAAACTATTACCAAATACATGCAACTTTTGAAACTAAAGATAGCATGGGAGCCAATTTTATAAACACCTGTTTAGAAGCCATAGCTGATGAATTTAAAAGATCAGATATAGAGCTAGTCATGAGTATTTTATCAAACTATACACCTGAGTGTTTGGTTCGTGCTGAAGTCAGCTGCCCAGTTTCAGAATTGTATAAAGATAATGCCGCTTTTTTAGCTAATAAATTTATTCAAGCGATACAAATTGCCAATGCAGAACCGCATAGAGCAGTCACCCATAATAAGGGAATCATGAATGGAATAGATGCTGTAGTATTAGCAACAGGAAATGATTTTAGAGCTATAGAAGCCGGTGTACATGCCTTTGCTGCAAGAGATGGACAATATAAAAGTTTAAGTCATGCTGAAATAAAAGACGGTATTTTTAGATTTTGGATAGATATTCCATTAGCATTAGGAACTGTTGGAGGTTTGACAAAATTACATCCACTTGCCAAGCTGTCTTTAGAATTATTACAAAATCCTTCTGCAGAAGAATTGATGCAAATTACGGCAGCCGCTGGTTTGGCACAAAACTTTGCTGCCATACGGGCATTGACCACAACCGGAATCCAAAAAGGACATATGAAATTGCATTTAAACAACATCATAAAACTTTTAGATGCATCAGAAAAAGAAAAGGCTTTTTTAATAACTTATTTTGAAACTAGAACGGTTTCGCATAATGCGGTGATTGAGAAGTATAGAGAAATGAGGTCAAACTCAGTTTAATAAACTAAATGCATTTTATCTTTCTTTTTCCAACCTGCGTGTGATTGGTAATCCACAAAGAAAATCTTTAAGTCTGCTTGACTTTCATAATCTACAAAATAGATTTTTTTATCGGCTTGACTACTGTATTCAACAAAAAACCAAGAGCCATCATTTTTTCCTGCTTGTGAAGAATAATTGACTTTATAAACTTTTAGGTCTGCTTGACTTTCGTAATCAACAACATAAACACTAATATCGGCTTGACTTTCATATTCTGTACTAAATATTTTTTGAGATAAAATAGATTGTGAATAAAATAGAATAATAACAAAGAATATAACTTTTTGAAACATAAGAAAAAGATTTATGTTTTTCATAGCAATAACCTTACCAATTTGGTATAAGATTTGTTTAGTTGATAATAGCAATTTTTGTCATAGCTGTTTCTGTAGCATCTGGGATAGTTAGCAAAACCACATAAATACCTGATGCCACTTTTCTACCTGCAAGATTGGTTTTGTTCCAAGTTACTTTACCTCCAAATTGTTCTTGACCTGCAACCACATTGGTTTCATAGACTAGTCTACCAGCAGCATCTAAAATTTTAACATTAGTTCCATTGGGTAAATGATTGCCCTTTCGACCATCTATCGTTACAAAATCATGTTGTTTTCTAACAGGATTGGGATAGGCGTATGCATCAACTAAATGTGCTGCGTAGGGTACAATTTTACTATCAAATGAAACAAGTCCTTTATCAGTTGCAAAATATACTTTACCTGTAGTTTCATCAAATTTAATATCTAAAATTCTGTTAGAAGGTAAAGGAGAGTTTGTTTTGTCGAAATGTAAAAAAGTTTCTCTTCCAGAAGAACTTGTATATAAAACGCCACCATTATCAGTTCCAAACCATTTATTATTTGCACCATCTACACAAATTGTATTTATTTTTTGAGTTCCTAATAAAGCGATACCAAAACCATCATCTTCACCAGACTCAATTACAATTGGTTTTGTTTGATAAGTAGCTTGTTCAAAAAAGGAAGAGGAAGCATTAAAAGTTGTTAAACCTTCTCTGGTTCCGATCCACATGGTATTGTTATTATCAACAGCAAGGGCATTAACCGCTATATGCGGTAAATTTCCAGTTGTAGCACCACCATCAATCATTTTCATTTTTGTTACTCCTTTGTTTATCACCCAAGCTCCTTTTAGTGAGCCTATCCATATATTGTCATTATTATCAATAGTAATTGGGTTTAAAGATTGATAGCCAATTAATGAGCTTGTGTCGTAACTACTCCATTCACCCGATGCACTATATTTTTTTAAACCATTGTCAACGGATACATTCGTTATCCATAGATTTCCTTCTTTGTCAAAAGCTGTATCACCAATTCTTACGCTAATATAATCTGGGTCTGAGGAGAGTACTAGTGTTTCAAGTGGGCTGTTTGTATGAGTCCAATGGGCAGTAACCACATCGTCTTCAATAATTACAATCCCTACTTCACCATGCATAGAACTAATATATACTCTGTTTTCATGAAAAGGATCAATAGTAACATGAGATAAATCAAGGGCTTGAATTGCACCTTGGTGGTAAGGTATTGTTATCCACTCTTCACCATTAAAATGATTTACTCCTTTTTTTCTTCCTACAGGACTAATGCTCCTGTCAAACCCTCCATACACTATCCATAGGTTATTGTTTAAAACACTTATTGAAAACACTTTATTTGAAATAGGACCTTCGGGATGTATTTCTAAAAAAGTATTAATTGTCGAAAAATCGCTTTTAAGGATGCCATAACTATTTGATCCAATATATAAGCTGTTATTAAAAGTTTGGGCTGTTTGAGCTTTAAAAGGATAAATACTTCCTTCTATTGAAGTAACACTATTGTATAATGAAAGATTCCTATCAAATATACTAATCTTACTGTTCGTTGTAATACAAAGATAATCTTCAGTTGTTGTTAAGTCAAATATTTCTTTCTGTTGCGTATTGATTAGAGTTAATTGATTGTTATTCTCAATTTGATATATGTTTCTGTTTGTCGTTACAAAGGGTTGGTTGTTGAAAATGGTAATATTTGAAAAAGGAGTACTAGATATTCGTTCCCAATTATTAGAATCAACTAAAAAAGGTTCATCAACAGCTGCGGTATAAATGCCAGACTCTGTAACAGCATAAATGTTATTATTAAATATTTCAATTTCATTTACAAACACTTCAGATGAAGCATCTCCAATAAAAAAGGTGTCTTTAAAATCATTAATTTCTAAATCGAAAGTAACAATACCAAAAGGAAGAGATAAATACAAAGTAGAACCAAATGCAGTTATATCGTTGATACTTTTAGAACCGAGAATATCAAAATTTATAATATCAGATTTAACAATGATAGTATTGTTTTCATCAATGATCTCTAGTAATCCGTTTTCATAACCTATAATAATTTTTTTTGAATTTTCATGATAATAAAAGGAACTAGTTGTTTCACCAGACAATCCATTAATTGAAGAAAATTTTTCAGATTCCTCAGTTAATTTATCATAAATAAAAAGTGCATTATCAGTTAATGAAATAATCTTGGTTTCATTTTGAATAAAGTCAACTATGTTATTATAGGAGTACAAATCATCCCAGTTTTCGGAATAATTTTTTTGTGCATTGACTGTATATAGAGTGATGAATGCTATTAAAATACTTGTAACTTTGTGCATAGAATAACTATTGGTTTTGTAATGTTCTTTACTAACGAGATTAGGGGTTAATTATTTTAAATTTAGTTTGATTTATTGATTTTCTTGTCTTTTAAAGATTCAATATGTGGTTTAGAAAGACTGTCTTGTTTTTTTTCTGTGTATTCCTTTTTGTTTTTATCGAAACTAAATTGCCAAGAAAGTCCAAGACCTTGTGTATAGCCTTCTTCTGGTTCACCATATTGTATTTCATTTTGTCTGTTAAAGACTTTCAAACGTAAATTTTCTTTTTTATCTAAGGGCAGTTCTATAAATACATTTCCAGCAATATTAGAGTTAGATTGACTACCAGTTGGGACATTTACTTCGCCATTGATGATTATTTTTTTATTTTTTCCTAATCGAGTTGCCATTGAAAGACCTAATTGATTTTCAGTAGAAGTAATTTTATTTCCTTGTATGTAGTCAAATCCAAATTGTATTTTATCATCAGGATCTGAAAAAACATCTAGTAAGGCATTGGAGATTAAAGACGTGACTGTTGTAATTCCTTCACTGCCTGCACTTGCACCAGTATAGCGAAGGTTTTTATCTTCATTAAAAAAACTTCCAGTTACTAATAAAGAAACAAATTGAATCATCATATTACCTGTATCCTTATCATTTAGTACAAAATCTAATTCTGATGCCAGATCCAAAGAGGCATTGGGAATATTTATACTAAAATCTTGTCTTGAATTAAATAGCTCACCTGTTAGTTTTGTGTTTAGATTAACAGGAATACGAAGTGTTCCAGTGTATTCGGTAAGAATAGCTTCAGGGTTGGCTTTTGTAGAATAAACAGCTTCTATATCAAGTTCTGCTTTATAAGGATCTCCATTAAATGATATGCTTCCGCCTTTTTTTACAGTAAAGGGTTTGTTTATAAGACCACTTCCATATTTAAAATTATAAAAACCTTCATTGACAATATAATTACCATACATGTTAAAAGTACCTTTTGTGTCAATATCCATCTGTATAGTACCATTTCCAGTACCTTGTAATGAACTACCAGTAGCTTGATCAATTACAATTTGTAAACTTGCATCATTGGTTATTTCTAAATTAAAATCCATTGTTACACCGTCAAATCTTTCTGATAGTTTTTCTCTAATACTTTGTGTCGTTTCTTTTTCGTTGGTTTCAGGTGTTTTAAAATGAATTAAGCTAGAGGTTTCTACGGTTTGTATATCACTCATGGGTATTGTTATCTCTGTTCCAGGGTTTGAACTTCCATTGATTGCAATATTTACATTATCTGTGTCACCAGTAAATGAAGCGGCACCTCTTAAGAAACCAGTCCCGTAAAAGAGGGCGTTTTCTTCTTCAGGTGTGTTGATTGCTAGTAAGTTTTCTGTATTTATTTGTAAATCTAAAAACCATTTTTTAAAATAATTGTGTGAGATACTACCAGTTAATGTACCTGAGGTTTTGTATAATGAGTCATAGACGATCGCTTCATCTAAAATAAAAGATTGGTTGTTTAGTTTAACTTTACTGTTGTTATCCAGAGAATAATCTACATTGATATAAGGGAAGTACATACCCGCATCTTGAACAGACAGTAATCCTGAAAAATCAGGGTTTGCTAGTAATCCTTTGATGCTTGAATCCCCAGAGATAGTACCTCTAATATTTTCCATAACCCCATTTCCTATTGCATTGAGCACATTGAGTTTAAAATGATTAAAGTTAATATCTAAATTAATAGTAGGATTTTTTTCTTTTAAATCGAAATTTCCTTTAGCTGTGATGTAATTTTCTTCCTCTTTTTCTAAGAAAACATCAATTTCATATTTTCTTTTTGTATTGGTTCCTTTAATTTCACCTATTAAATCACCTTGCAACTCATCGTTAATATAAAAATCTAATAATTGAATATCTGCAGTAGGGATATAAGTATTGTTCTTTTTCTCGATCCATATACCACCATTTATTAATCCTTTTAAATCAAATTTATCAATTTTCGGGATAATTTCTGATAGATTGATGCGGTCTAAATCAATGTTGAAATTTTGATAATCGCTACCTTGCTGTTCTCCATTAAATAGTAGTTCTTGTCCACTTGATGCGAACAAAAAGTCATGATAAGTTATGTTCCCATTTGTATTGTCAATGATAATTTTATTATTTTGGTCTTTATTAGGATTTAAAAACCACTTATGATTATTAATGGTAATATCAGATTTTTTAAAACCAATAATGGATTGATTTTTTTCATTGATAGTATGATAGAAATCTAAATTATACTTGTCTTTTAAATTTTTCCCACCTTTAAATTCACTTCGAAAACGTAAAGTGTCATTTAAAGTAATATTTACTAGATCAATATCAGCTACCGTATACTGTTTTGTTTCTATTTTTTTAGCAGAAAACTGAGTGTTAAACAGTGGGTTTTTGTTATCAATTTGCAATCTTATTTTTTCGATATAATTATCATATGCAAGTACTTCACGAGATTTAAAAGTCAGTTTAAAAATATTTTTGTCAGAATTAATCTTTCCTTTAATTGAAGTGTTTGCCCCTAATTGAATATCAGGAAAAAATACAGCAACTACTTGATTAAAAACTTTGAATTTAAAATCTAAATGCTGATTACTATTCACCTCAAAAGCTTGGTAATTTGTATAAATACTACCAAATGCATTTTGAGCCAATTTCCCTAGGTCTTTGTATTTAAAACGCCCTTTTATTTGCCCGTTAATTATATCTTTCGAATTGATTTTTAAAGTTTGAACACTGTCAATGACTGTAGAAATCACATTAAAATCTTTAAAATTAAAATCTTGTAATTGATTGGTATATGTAGCATTATCAAACTGAATAAACCCAACCATATTTTCTAAAGTATTACCAATCATCACCATTTTTATGTCACCTTTGAGAATAGCGATACTATCTCTTTTAAAAAGATTTAGTTTGTTAAAATTAGCAAAATCTACATGTGAGGTAAAATCAAATTTATATCTTTTTTTAGATAAATCTGCTAAACCTGAAAAATTAAATTTAATATTGGGATCATCTGCTTTAATAGTTCCAGAAAATAGTTTTTCTTTTACAGTACCTTCTACATCAATATTTTGATAGGTATAGCCTTTGTATTGATGTTTTAAGATTTTTCCTTTAATTTTAGTATCTAAATGTTCTAGTGAAAATCCTTTTCCATGTACTTCTGAATCCATAGAAAAATTTCCAATTAATGGGTCTCCAATTAATTCTCCTAGTTTAAGATCTCGTAATGAAATAGTCCCTTTGTAATTAGCTTGATTGATATTATTAATGTTAGTTATTTTCAAATTAGACTGTATGTTACCAATGTCAGCCGCTATATTTAATTTAGCATTAATATTCTTCTCAGTAATATGAGAAGTTCCCTTCATTGAGAAATGACCCAATAAATTAAACGATTCAGGAAGTGTTTTTCCAAGTATATTAGGAAGTAATTTCGATAAATGTTCTCGATCAGATTCTAAATGCTTGATGTTGGCAACTAATTCAAAACCTTTTTCTTTTTTAAAAGAGTTGATTAAACGTAAGTCACCACGAATTACAGCTTTTTGATCTGTTTTCATCTTTAGGTTTTCAATTAAGAAATTTTCTAAAGTACCTTTGATATTTGCTGTGAAACGAAAGACATCTTTAGTTCCTAATTCTGAATAAAAAGCCCTTGCGTCTTTTAATGATACAATCCCTTTTTTAATCTCTGCTGTTATCTGTACCTTTTCAATAAAATTAGATAAATCGCCATCCTTATAATCCATCACAATATCTGTTTCAATAGTTGAAGTATGTGTTTTTAGTCTGGTGTTTAAATATTGCATTTGAGTTTTAGTATAGCTAAAATCTGTTGCCATATATTTGACATCAAGCCCATTTATGTCCATAAATTGAAGGTCACGTACATTTCCTACTAAATCAGAACCTTTTATTTTAAAACTTTCAACTTTTCCAAAGATGTTTTTATAAGAAACAATAGGGTCAATTTGCTTGTTTTTGTCATAAAGAGTATAACGTCCATTGTTTAAAACAACGAGATCAGAGGATAACTTAAATTTTGAGGGTTTGTCATTATTTTTCTTCTTAAAAGCATTAATAAATTTCTTTAATTCATCATCTTCTTCACCTTTATAGGTTCTTTGAATTACAACAGCATCTGTTAAATGAACAGTACCGAGTTCAAGATTTCCCTTGATTATTTTTTTTAAACTGAGTAAAGAAGTTTTTAGATTATTGGCATAGATGATTGTGTCAGATTTAGAATCATTGATAGCAACATTGATCAATTTCACTTTACCTACATAAGAAAGATCAATTTTTTCTATCTCTATATCCGTGTCGTATTTGTTATTTACATAGTCAGTTAAACGATTGGCTAATTGGGTCTGTACTTTAGGAAAAGAAAAAAGAATGCTTAACAACAATACTAGTACAAGAAGTACTGCAAGTATTCGTAATGCTATTTTAATTAGTCTTTTCATATGTTTAAAACATATCTTATAATGTTGAAATTAGATGCTTTAGCTTCCTTTTATTAAAAACAGGAACTTAGTTTTTTAAAACCTAACTTAAAAATAGGTTGTTTTTCTTATGCTCTAAAATTTGTTGCGTTCGTTTGATATGTTTATTTTTGCTTTTTATGACACAATTTTTGTGCCTTAATTTAAAATGATTTAGTATTAGTAAACCTGCTTATATATTAGCCATTGAATCATCATGTGATGATACTAGTGCCGCTGTACTTCAAAACGATAAAGTGCTTTCAAATGTTATTGCTAATCAAGAAATACATACCGAATATGGTGGTGTTGTTCCAGAATTAGCTTCAAGAGCACACCAACAAAATATTGTTCCAGTAGTTCAACAAGCTTTACAGCGTGCAAATATCGGAAAAAATGAGCTATCAGCCATCGCTTTCACTAAAGGACCTGGATTAATGGGATCTTTGCTTATTGGGACTTCTTTTTCTAAGTCTTTATCACAAGCTTTACAGATTCCTTTGATTGCAGTAAACCACATGCAAGCTCATATTTTAGCCCATTTTATTGAGGAAAAAGAGCATAAAAAACCAAGTTTTCCTTTCCTTTGTTTAACTATAAGTGGAGGTCATACAGAAATTGTGAAAATTTCAGATTATTTTGAAATGGAAATTCTAGGTAATACAATTGATGATGCCGTAGGTGAAGCCTATGATAAATCAGCAAAAATATTAGGTCTTGCTTATCCAGGTGGTCCTTTAATTGATAGATATGCACAAAAGGGAAATCCATTGGCTTACACCTTTACAAAACCAAAAGTAGGGAAACTAGATTTTAGTTTTAGTGGCTTAAAAACAGCAATTTTATATTTTATTCAAAGAGAAGTAAAACAAAATCCTAACTTTGTCAAAGAGAATTTATATGATATTTGTGCTTCTATACAACACACCATTGTTTCCATATTAATGGAGAAAATAGAAAATGCAGTAAAAGAAACAGGAATAAATCAAGTTGCTATAGCTGGTGGAGTGAGTGCCAATAGTGAAATCAGAAAAAGGCTTAAACAAGCAGAAAATGATAAGAATTGGCAAACCTATATTCCAAAATTTGAATATACAACCGACAATGCCGCCATGATTGGTATTGTAGGCTATTATAAGTATTTGGAAAAAGCTTTTGATGCGAATACGACTACTGCAACAGCAAGATTAAAGGTAGATGAATAATTGATTTGAAAATTTGCTAATTCGTTGATTAAAAATAAATTCAATAGAAATACTGTCATTGCAGATAAGGAACAAAAGAAACAATTTTTTCAATAATAACCTCAATTAAAAAAGCACACATTATTTTAAACTTTATAACTTTACAAACTTTCAACTAATAATAAGAAATGATAACCCAATCATCCATAGATCAAATATTTGAAACCGCTCGGGTAGAAGAGGTGATTGGTGAGTTTGTACAACTCAAAAAGTCAGGAAGTAACTTTAAAGGATTAAGCCCGTTTTCTGAAGAAAAAACACCTTCTTTTATGGTGTCACCTGTCAAGCAAATTTGGAAAGACTTTAGTTCGGGTAAAGGAGGAAATGTCGTCTCTTTTTTAATGGAGCAAGAACACTATACTTATCCTGAAGCTTTACGTTGGTTAGCAAACAAATACAATATACAAATTGAAGAAACACAGCTAGACGATCAGCAGAAACATGCAATGGACGAACGAGAAAGCATGTATGTAGTTTCTGAGTACGCTAGTAAATATTTTCATGATATTCTTCTAAATAATGAACAAGGAAAAGCTATTGGATTAAGCTATTTTAAAGAAAGAGGCTATCGAGAAGATACGATTAAAAAATTTCAGTTGGGGTACGCACTAGATCAATGGGAAGCTTTTACCAAAACTGCCTTATCAAAACAATATGATTTAAAATACTTAGAAAAAACAGGATTGACAATTGTCAAAGAAACCAAACAATTTGACCGATTTAAAGGACGTGTTATTTTTCCAATTCACAGTATGAGTGGTCGTGTTTTGGGTTTTGGCGGTCGTATTTTAAATACCAATGCAAAAGCGGCAAAATACCTCAATTCACCTACGAGTGAGATCTATGATAAAAGTAAAATTTTATATGGAATTTATTACGCCAAACAAACCATAGCCAAAGAAAACAATTGTTATTTGGTAGAAGGTTATACCGATGTTATTACACTACATCAATCAGGTATACTAAATGTTGTGGCTTCCTCAGGAACAGCCTTAACACCTATGCAAATACGATTAATCAAACGATTGACTCCAAATATAACGGTTCTTTTTGATGGTGATGCAGCAGGTCTTAGAGCTTCCATGCGTGGTATAGATTTGATTTTGGAACAAGGTATGAATGTCAAAGTATTGACTTTTCCCGATGGTGATGACCCTGATAGTTTTGCTAAAAAAGTTTCCTCTGAAGAATTAGCAACCTACTTAAAAGAGAAACCTAAGGATTTTATTAAATTTAAAATAAGTGTTTTATTAGAGGAAGCTCAAGAAGACCCTGTGAAAAAAGCAGATTTAGTTCGTGATATTATACATAGTATTTCGGTTATTCCTGACCGAATACAACGTGAAATATACGTAAAAGAATGTGCCAATTTAATGGATGTTTCAGAAGAAGTATTGTTTAGTAATTTAGCACAACAAATAGCTAGAGGCAATCAAGATAAAGGTAGAAAAACCCAACAGCAAACCCAACAATTTGAAGTTGTAAAAACACAACAGCAAACACTTCCAAAAATAAATCAATTAGAAAAATATGAAAGAGAAATTATTAAAATACTACTTCTTTACGGAAACAAAAAGGCAAATTTTATTGATTGGATTGAAGAAAAAGATAGCTATGGAAAGCTAAAGCTGACTAAAGAAACCTATGAAAACAATGTTGCACAAGAAATTTACCTCAACTTACAGGAAGATGAGATAGCTTTTACCAATCCGTTGTTTCAAAAGATTTACAATACCATTATACAGCAATTCAATCAAAAACAAGAGATAGATGTGCAACAACTTTCTCAACATGAAGACACTAGTTTATCTTCTATTACTTCTGATATTTTAATGGAAGAAGAAAAATATACGCTAAGTGATTGGGAAAGAAAGAACATATTTGTAAAACCTAAAGAAACACATATTCCAAAATTAGTGACTGATGTAGTTTTAAACCTTAGACGTGTATTAATTGTTCAAAAGATAAACGAGATTACAGCAGCATTTAAAGAAAACCAACAAGAAAAAGAAAAATTAGAAGAAATAATGAATTATACAAAATTACGAAAACTTTTATTTGAAAAACTACATAGGGTTGTGTAGATGATTACCATTTAACCAATTTGAAAAATTGCTGATTTGAAAAAGTATTGATTAGTAGAAGATTAATATTCTTTTAAATACTCAACTTAACAAATACACAAAAAAACAATTGACAATATGAACATAAACATCATCAACAAATCAAAACACCAATTACCTAATTACGAAACTATTGCATCAGCAGGTATGGATTTACGTGCCAATATTAACGAAGCAATTGTTCTAAAACCATTAGAAAGAGCCATTATCAAAACAGGATTGTTTATAGCATTACCCATTGGTTTTGAAGCTCAAGTAAGACCTAGAAGTGGCTTGGCAGCTAAAAAAGGCATATCGGTATTAAATGCTCCAGGAACTATTGACGCCGATTATAGAGGAGAAATAGGTGTAATCTTAGTCAACCTTTCTAATGAAGATTTTACTATAAATGACGGAGAACGTATCGCTCAAATGATCATAGCCAAACACGAACGTGCAGATTGGAATTTAGTAGATGAATTAGACGAAACTAGTCGTGGTGCTGGTGGTTTTGGAAGTACAGGTGTATAATCGCCCGACTCTTGCGTCTAAACAAAAAGGAAATTCCTGTTAAATACTTCGCACTCTTGGGTCGAGCTAGGTTTTTTTTCGAATTGAAAATGTAGCAATTTGCATAAGTACTCATCTTATTAATTAACCATTGTTAATTATTTCTCTAATTTATTAATTATATGAAGTTATTTATAACACTATTTTTATTTTTTACTTTTTCTTTGAGTCTTGTTGCACAAACAACTATTCATGGTAGAATTATTGATTCAGAAACAAAAGAAACCTTAGCATTTGCCAATATACTTACCAGTAAAACAAGAGGTGTAATCAGTGATGCAGAAGGTAATTTTCATATAGAAATTAAGAATAATCAAACACAATTTGAAGTTTCCTATATTGGTTACAAAAAACAAACTATCCAATTTTCACCTAATAAATCTTATTATTTAATTGAATTAGAACCTGCTGTAGAGTCACTTGAAACAGTTGTAATTTCTGGGAAATATGTAAACCCGGCTATTGCTTTAATGCAACGAATTATTAAAGCAAAATCAAAAAATGATTATAGAAAAAAGCTAAGAAAATACTCTTTTATAAAGTATTACAAATTTTTAGTAAGCACACATCCCGATTCTATTGATGGTAAGATTGACTCGGTTTATTACAATGGGAAATTTGCTAAAATTGATTCCTCTCAATATAAGTTTAAAGAAGCTTTTAAAGAAAAAGATTTGTTTGTGATGGAGTCAGTCATGAAAGTTAATGCAACTTTAGGTGTTGAAAAAAACAAGGTAATTGCTTCGAAAACAGCTGGTTTTAAAAATCCAATGTATGAAATGTTAGCCTTGCAAGTGTCTAATCAAAATGTGTATGACGACCAGTATAAGTTTTTAATACAATCTTATTTAGGTCCTTTAACGTCACTTTCGTTAAAGCAATATAAATATGAAATAACCGATAGTATTCAAATTCAGAATAGAGCTATTTATGTAATATCCTATTTAAACACCAAAAAACCTTTGATTTCTGGAAAGATTTTTGTCGACAAGCAATCTTTAGCAGTTGCTAAAATGACTTTAAATACCTTTAAACAATTTGAGTTACAAACAACACATCTTTTTAACTATTACCCCAAATACGATGCTTGGCTTCCCTTTGAAGCAACTATGTTAATGAAAAAAGCCAAAAAGAAAGATAAGATCGAGTTGGCAGGAGGCGGTATTTCATTTCAAAAGAAAATAGAAAATGATAGTATTCGTCACACGAATACCTATAATGAAATGGATCACCTTTTTGCGGCATCCAAAACTAAATTTACTCAAGTTAATATAGGAAATTTACACCAAGATAAAATACAATACAATTTACAAATTGCACCAAATGCACACAAAAGATCTTCAGAGTTTTGGAGTCAGTATAGAGATTCAACACGAGTAAAAAGAGAATCAAACACCTATAATTATATAGACTCTATCGCTGAAAAAGAAGATTTTGAAGGAAAAATCAATAAATTTAGAAAATTAGCAACAGGAAGAATACCTCTAGGTTTTGTTGATTTTGCCTTGCTAAAACTATTAGATAAAAATGAATATGAAGGGCTTCGAATTTCTTTAGGTGGTAAGACAAATGAAAAAGTTTCTAACAAATATAGTTTAGAAGGCTACCTAGCTTATGGTTTTAAAGATGACGAACTTAAATACCAAGGAAGATTTAACTACAAATTAAACCACCAAACTCAAACCTACACCTATCTCGCTTATACCAAAGATATTAAACCATCAGCAAGCTTTACCACAAGAAATGAAGGTTTTTTAAAAGATGCATTAAGTAACTTATCTTACGATCAGTTTTATATGAGCAAGTCGTGGATAGTAGGTGCTTCGCATTTATTTTCGAAATCAATAAGAACAGATTTTAAAATTCAAAAACAATTTGTAGAATTAAAGCACCCATTACCACCTAAATTTGGAAGTTTTGATTTTCCAAATAAAGATATAACTAGTCTTATTTTAGATTTAGAATACGAGCCATTTTCAAAATTCTTTTTATCTCCACAAGGAAGAGTAACTTTAAAAGAAGGCTATCCAAAGTTTTATCTCAATGTAGAAAAATCAATTCCAGCCTTTAAAAATGGAAGTTATAAATTCTATAGATTAGATTTTCAGACCAAGTATAAAAAGACCTATCTCAATAAACATTATACAAATTTGATTGCTAAGATTGGGTATGCTAGTGCCAATGCATCAATTATACATTTGTACAGTCCGCAATCAAGTGGCTATGATTATGAAAGTGAAAAATGGTATCAAAAAATACATTTAGTGTCCTCTAATTCTAGTTTTAAAACTATGCAAAATCTCGAGTTTGTAGATAATTTGGTTTCAACTGTACAAGTAAAACATACTTTTTCAAAGATTAAGATTTCTGAAAATTACAACTTTGATATTCGTGTAATAGGAAGAGCAACTTGGGGTATATCTTATCGTCAAAACCGGTATGCAGGCATTCGTAGTTTAGAAAAAGGTTATTTTGAAACAGGCTTAGAATTAAATCGTATTTTTAAATTGTTTAAACAAGGATTTGGAGTAGGGTTTTATTACAGATTAGGAAACTATCAATATGAAAATGCAGTCGATAACTTGTTTGTAAAGTTGACCGTTACACCTTTTAAAGCATTTAATTTGTAAGCATTCTTTTGTATATTTGGAAAAACTTTTTCAAATGAAATTTTATATACTATTTTTCACAATTCTATTATTTTTATCTTGTTCACCAAAAAAAGAAAAAATTGAGAATAAACCGTCAAAACAAAGTCAAAAAGAATTAAAAGAAGATTCTCTAAATAAATCAACTGTAGAAGAAACAGAATATATTCTACACGATGGAACCTACATTTGTGAGCGGATAGATGTTGAAGTACCACCAGAAAATAGAGGAAAAGGAATTATGGTTACTGTTACAGTTACAGGAAACAGAATTGTGATTGTTTATGAAGGAGAAGATTTGTCATATATTAAAAAAGGAGACATTCTTGAAGATGGTTTGTTGTTAAAACACAAAGCAACAGGAGATTGGATTATAGGTCGCAAAGAAGAAGACATCTTCGCAGAACTTATTGGTGGCTGTACTGATGGTCCAAGAATAATTGATTTATTAAATGGTTTTTATTATTTCTGTTAATATTTAAATGTATATCTAATGCAAAAAATCAAGTATTTTATTACCAGTATTTTAATTCTGCTAGCCTTTTTCTCTTGTACAACAAAGAAAACAACTTCTACGCTTAAACAAGCTAAAGAATTACAGATTCAGAAAAATATTGGAGCTGCTCCTTGGACTAGTTTAAATCTCAATAATTCAGAAGATAAGTTTCATTTTGCCATAGTAACCGATCGTACAGGTGGCCATCGCGAAGGTGTATTTATGGATGCGGTAAATAAATTGAATTTATTACAACCCGAATTTGTCATGAGTGTAGGAGATTTAATAGAAGGTTATACCGAAGATATTGATGAACTAAACAGACAATGGGATGAGTTTGATGGTTTTGTAACTAGTTTAGATATGCCTTTTTTCTATCTACCTGGAAACCACGATATGACCAATCAGGTGATGGAGGATTTATGGAAAGAACGTTTGGGAGCTAGTTATTATCATTTTGTTTACCATAATGTGTTATTTTTAGCTTTAAATACAGAAGACCAAAAAAGAGGAGCAGGGAAAGGGACAATATCTACGGAGCAATTTGAATATGCAAAAAAAGTTTTATTAGAAAACAAAAATGTAGATTGGACACTTATTTTCATGCATCAACCCCTTTGGAATCAAGAAGACACCAAACGTTGGGGCGAAATAGACCAACTTTTAAAAGAAAGAAAACATACAGTTTATACAGGTCATGAACATAGATATGTAAAATACAAACGTAACAATGCCAATTATTACATATTAGGAACAACTGGCGGAGCTTCTGGTTTACGAGGTGCAAAAATGGGAGAGTTTGACCATGTAGCATGGATTACTATGACCAAAAACGGGCCAATTATGGCAAATTTACTGTTAGATGGAATCCATGATGATGCGGTATTTACGGAAAAAATGAGAGAACATATTGAAGAATTAGGAACTAATAATCCCATACAAATTACCCCTTTTTATATAGAAGGAGATGATTTTACGGAAGGGGAAGTTTTAATTAAAATCACCAATGATGAAAATTATCCAATGCATGTTAGTTTTGAAGAAAAATCAAGTATGGATATTATTGGTGTGATTGAAAAAACACAATTAACGGTACAACCCAATTCGGTTGAGCTAGTAAAAATGAAAATTAAAAAACGTAAGTTTAGTTTTCAAGACCCTATGCAATTAAATGCTGTTGTTAGCTACCAACCAGCCGATATGCAAACCACTATTGAGTTTCCCTATATCTTTAACATTAAACCATTGCCAAAATACTATTTAGCAAAAACCACACAAGAAATAAAAGTAGATGGAAATCCAGAAGAGTGGAAAGAGTATCAATATTCGTACACCGAAAATGCGGGTGAAATGCGAACTGAATTTTCTATTAAATATGATAGCTCTTATGTTTATTTTGCGGCAAGAGTTTATGATACTGATATCCAATCTTATGGAACAGGAGCCGCTTGGTCTCAAGACAATGTAGGTTTTGGAATTAGTGCTTTGCCGTTGGCGAGAAGTGCAATGAGTGTCGGACGTCATTGGTATAAAGACGAATTCTATCAATTAGTAACGCCCAAAACCAAAGAGGCAGAATCAGTCATTTATAGAGACTTTCCAGAAGGAGCTGAAATGGTCTGTGTAGCAACTAAAGATGGCTATTTTGCAGAAGCAAAATTACCTATAAGTTATATAGAAAAAAAGCAAGGTAAAAATTGGAAATCAATACGTTTACAAGTAGTTGTAGATGATAAAGATGCTTCAGAGATTAACCGCTATTGGTGGCAACCCAATTGGATGGATAAAGAAAATAATGTAGTGGGATCTGGGATGTTTTTTAGGAAGTAGTTGCTATTGCAATTTT
>DQTL01000201.1 GCA_015662775.1 Lutibacter sp. | reverse complement strand
TAAGTAATTAAAAAAAGTAGAGTGTAAAAAAAAATTAAAAAACCTAAATTTTTAACAACCCACCTGCAAGAGCAGAGCTTTTTTTTATTTAAATCTAAATATTTTATTTTCCAAAAAGACCTCCTAGTAAATCACCAAGTCCGCCTTTTTTTCCATCACCATTCATTAACATACCTGCTACGTCATCAATAATGCTGCCATCACCATCTGCATCTAATAAACGGTTAATCAGACTTTGACTTTCTTTTTCTCCATCACCTAACATACCACCTAAAAGATCTCCGATTCCATTTTGATCAGACACTCCTTGCGATCTAGTTTCTTTTCCTAAATAAGACATTAAAAAAGGAGCTGCTACTTTAAGAATATTCATAGCACTTCCCATATCAATTCCACTTGATTTGCTCACAGCTTGAGCTACATTACTTTCTCTACCACCAAATACATGACCTAAGATACCTGCACCATCTTGCATTACATCTTCGTCAATTCCGCCGCCACCTAAAATACTACCTAGGTTGTCTAAAATACCACCACCGTGTTTTTCATTTCCTAGTGCTTTTAATAAACCAGAGGCACCTTCTGTAGAAGAAGCATTGTTTTTCATCGCACCTAAAATTAATGGTAAAGCTGCTGACATGGCTGAGCCTGCTTTGGCTTCGCCCATTCCTAATTGCTTTCCTGCACCACTAATTAACATTTGCCCCATTGGGCCTTTTAATAAATCTAAGATTCCTGACATTTTTTATTTGTTTTAATTGGGTTAATACTATTTAATATAATATAATTTGCAAGTTACAAATATTATTCCAAAAACAATACAACTGTATTTATCATGAATTCAGATAGTTAGGTTAAACTAAGTAGAGAGAAAATCACTTTTTGGCTTAAGGTCTATTTTTGTATCTTTCCAAAATATTATAAATGATACTACATGAAGAAACTAGCTTTACATTGGAAAATAATGATTGGTATGACATTGGGAATTATCTTTGGAATAATTATGACTCAACTGTCTTGGGGTAAAGAGTTTGTTCAAGATTGGGTAGAACCTTTTGGAACTATCTTTGTAAAAATGCTAAAGCTAATTGCTGTTCCTTTAATATTAGCTTCTTTGATTAAAGGGATTTCTGATTTAAAAGATATTTCTAAGTTTAAAAACATGGGGCTAAGAACGCTAGTTATTTATGTATTCACTACTATAATAGCTATTTCTATTGGCTTGGCTTTGGTCAATACTTTTAAACCTGGAGAAGGAATTAATCAAGCAACTATCACAAAATTGAAAGAAACCTACTCCTCGAATAAAAAAATTCAATCTCGTATTAAAGAAGCAGGAAACCAAAAAGAGTCGAGACCCTTACAGTTTGTTATAGACATGGTACCTGATAATGCTGTGAAAGCGATGAGTAACAACAAACTGATGTTACAAGTTATCTTTTTTGCTATTTTTCTTGGTGTCAGTCTTATTTTAATAGATGAAAAAGATGCTAAACCACTAAAAAAATTCTTTGATTCGCTTAATGAGGTAGTTCTTAAAATGGTAGATTTAATCATGCTTACGGCTCCATATGCCGTATTTGCTTTATTGGCTACTGTTATTGTAACAGCTGATGATCCTTCTATTTTATTAGCTTTATTAAATTATGCGGGTGTTGTTGTTTTAGGTTTGTTTATAATGATAGTACTTTATACAACATTCATGTCGTTATATACCAAGAAACCGCCACTTTGGTTTTTAAAACAGATAGCACCTGCTCAACTTTTAGCATTCTCTACGAGTTCGAGTGCTGCAACTTTGCCTGTAACCATGGAGCGTGTTGAAGAACATATTGGTGTTGATAAAGAAGTAAGTAGTTTTGTATTGCCTGTTGGGGCGACTATCAATATGGATGGTACCAGTTTATACCAAGCCGTTGCGGCCGTTTTTATTATGCAAGTTCTTTGGCCAGAAGGTCTTGGTTTTGCCAATCAAATGACTATTGTATTAACAGCACTTATGGCTTCCATTGGTTCGGCAGCTGTGCCAGGAGCAGGTATGGTGATGTTAGTTATTGTTTTGGATGCCATTGGTTTTCCACCCGATTTATTACCCATAGGTTTAGCACTTATTTTTGCAGTCGACAGACCGCTTGATATGCTACGTACCACAATTAATGTTACAGGTGATGCTACTGTAGCAACTATTGTAGCTAAATCATTAGGGAAATTACACGAGCCCAAGCCTAAAGAGTGGGATGACCATTATGATGAGGTGAAATGAAGTTAAAAGTCTAAGGTGTAAAAGTTCAAAGTTTAAACCTATCCATCACACTTTTATCAGGAATCATACAAGCCTTTTTCTTTCCAAACCATTTATATCTGTTTTTGGCAATTATTCGATAGACGAAATCACGTAAAAATTTTGGAAAAATCCAAAAAAATTGAAACCCTTTCCAAAGACCTGTAAACTCTTTAGCAATCAACAAAGCGGCAGTAGATTCAGTATGTATTTTCTTGTTTTGAATTAAGATGATACTATCTTTTTCAATGATTTCTTTCGGATAATGTAACAAAAGTTCTCTTGCAACGTCAGATTGTAGAGCTGCAAAAACAAAGTTTTGCTTTTTGTCATGTTTTAAGACAAATTGCACGGAAGAGTTACATAAATTACAAACTCCATCAAAAAGAATAATCGCTTTGTCGCTTACTGGTTTCATCTTGTAAATGTAGCTAAAATACTAAGACTAACTGAATGATACGAATTGAAAAATTACATAAGTCCTACCAAATGGGTGCCAACTCATTGCATGTTTTAAAAGGCTTAGATTTAGAAATAAAAGAAGGTGAATTTGTCTCTATTATGGGCTCTTCTGGTTCGGGAAAATCTACTTTATTAAACATCATAGGTTTGTTAGATGTACACGATGGTGGGAATTACTTTTTAAACAATCAAAAAATTGAAAAGCTAAATGAAAAGAAAGCGGCCATTCTTAGAAACAAGTTTTTAGGTTTTATTTTTCAGTCCTTTAATTTAATCACTTATAAAAATGCACAAGAAAATGTAGCACTTCCTTTATATTATCAAGGGATGAAAAGATCTGAAAGAAATGAAAAAGCCTTAGAATATTTAGACAAAGTAGAGCTAAAAGAATGGGCACATCATTTACCCAATGAACTCTCTGGAGGTCAAAAGCAAAGGGTAGCCATCGCAAGGGCACTTGTAGGATCTCCTAAAGTAGTATTGGCAGATGAACCAACAGGAGCTTTAGATTCTAAAACTTCAAAAGAAGTAATGAAACTACTCACCCAAATAAATAAAGAAGGGATGACTGTTATTATTGTAACACATGAAGAAGATATAGCAGCAATGACAAACCGAATCATACGATTAAAAGATGGAGTAATAATGAGTGACCAAAGAGTTGAAAAAGTTAAAAGTTAAAAGTTAAAAGTTAAAAGTTAAAAGTAGAAAGTATAAAGTTAAAAGTATAAAGTGGAAAGTATAAAGTGGAAAGTTGAGAGTATAAAGAGGAAAGTAGAAAGTATCCCACTTTACAAACCTTCAACTTTATGGACTTTACAAACTTTTAACTAATATAAACTAAACAATAAAAAGAATGTTTGACATAGACCGTTGGCGGGAAATATTTCAAGCGATAAGCAAAAATAAGCTTCGTACTATCTTAACAGGATTTACAATCTCTTTTGCCATATTGCTATTCATCTTGTTGTTTGGTATTGGTAATGGTTTAAAAAACACATTTGCCAAAGAATTTGCCGGAGATGCAGAGAACGTTATTTTTATTAATCCTGGAAAAACTTCTAAACCCTATAAAGGCTTACAAATTGGCAGAAGAATACAATTTGAAAATGAGGATTACAGCTTTTTAGTAGATGAATTTGAAAAGGATATACAGTATATTACTCCCATTTTTTCAAAATATTTAAAAGCAAATTATAAAGATGAAAAATCTCGTTATCAAGTAAGAGGAACGGTTCCTGATATTCAGTTTTTAGAAGAATTAGTCGTAACAGAAGGCCGGTTTATTTCTCAATTTGATGTAAAGCAAAATAAAAAGACTGTTACCATAGGTCGTTTAGTCGAAAAAGATTTATTTGGAAAAAGAAGTGCTTTAAATAAAACGATTTCTATCGATGGTTTTAATTATAAAGTAGTTGGTGTTTTTTCTGATGCTGGTGGAGATAGTGACGAACGTTATATCTACACACCAATTTCTACGCTACAAGCAATATATGGCAATACAAACGATATTGGTCGATTCAGAGTAACTTTCAATCCGAGTATGAGTAATGCTAAGGCAATAGCTTTTGGAAAAAGAATTGGTCAAAAACTAAAAGTAAAACACGATGTACATCCTAGAGATCAAAGTGCCATTCTTATTCAAAATATGGCAGAAGTTAAAGGTCAAATAGGTCAAATGATGTTTAGATTAAACTTAGTTATTTTAATAATTGGTTTAGGAACACTTATAGCAGGAATTGTTGGAGTAAGCAATATTATGGTATTTGTAGTAAGAGAGCGAACCAAAGAATTAGGAGTCAGAAAAGCATTGGGAGCTACTCCAAAATCAATCGTAGGTATGATTTTACAAGAGACCTTGTTGATTACAGCAATCGCGGGTTATAGTGGTTTGTTGTTAGGAATGGCGGTCTTAAAATATATGACTCCAACTTTAAAAAAATATTTCATCACAGATCCATCTGTGAGTAACACCTTGATGATTGCCGCTACAGTAACATTAATTGTTGCTGGATTAATAGCTGGGTATTTACCTGCAAGACGAGCCGCAAGAATCAAACCTATAGACGCTTTAAACGCTGCTTAAATTATGTTGAAATTTATATTTGATACCGACACATGGCAAGAAATTTTCGAAGGAATTCGAAAAAATAAATTACGCACAGGAATAACCATTTTTGGTGTGATGTGGGGTGTTTTATTGTTAGTTAGTCTGTTAGGAGTTGCTCGTGGCATAGAAAATAATTTTTCTAAGCTCTTTGGTGACTTAGCGACCAATTCTGTTTTTGTTTGGGCACAATCTACTGGGAAACCACACAAAGGTTTTCAGGTGGGTCGTTCTATTCGACTTAAAAAATCAGATGTTGTTGCGATTCGAAATAATATCAAAGGATTGAAGTTAGTAGTACCTCGTAATAGAACAAATAGTCAGGTTGTACGAGGTATAAAATCAATTGATGTGGGGATTTTTGGAGATTACCCAATTTTAGATAAGGTAGAAAAGAAAAACTTAATCTATGGTCGTTTTATCAATGAAAATGATATCGATGATCGAAAAAAAGTATGTGTACTCAATGAAAACACATACAAACAACTTTTCGAAATAAATGAATATCCCTTAGGAGTTTATGTAAAAATTAATGACATTAATTACCAAGTTATTGGTGTGTATAAACCTTTTCAAATGGGTGGTCCGCAAGGTGGTATTCACATACCTTTTTCGACTTTTCAACAAGTTTATCATCAAGGAAATAATATTGGTTGGATGATGATAACGGGTTTACCGGAATCAGATATTTCGCAAATAGAAGCCGATGTAAAACTATTACTTAAAAATATTCATCAAGTAAACCCAGAGGACGAACGTGCTTTTGGAAGTTTTAACATGGGTAAAGAGTTTAAAAAATTTACTGGCTTTTTACAAGGGATACAGTTTTTAACCTGGTTTGTAGGAATTGCAACTTTAATTGCTGGAGTTTTTGCCATTAGTAACATATTATTGATTACAGTAAAAGAACGAACACAAGAAATAGGAATCCGTAGGGCTTTAGGAGCCACTCCAAGAGAAATAAAACAGCAGGTTGTTTTAGAATCTGTTTTTTTAACGAGTATAGCTGGTGCCTTGGGTATTATTTTTGGTGGATTAATTTTGTTTTTAATTGATCACTCGCCCGCAGTAACAGGAGAAAACGCTTGGTTATTAAACCCAACTGTCAATATTCCTATTGTTTTATTTGCGGTATTTATGTTAATTACATTAGGAACTTTAATCGGGTTAATTCCTGCAAGTATTGCCACGAGTATTAAACCTATTGATGCCTTACGTGACGAATAATTGAATTATGAATTTAGAATTAGAACTAAAAAACGAACAAAAAAAATAACCATAAAAAAGCTTAGCATTTCAGAAGAAATAAGCTGAAGCAGTTAAATAGAAAACAAATGAAAAAAACAATCACTTTTGTAGCCTTAGGTCTAGCATTAATAGCTGTACTAGTTTGGTTTGGTAAAAAAAACAGCAAATCACCTGTTGAATATGAAACAGAAACTCCATTTAAAGCAACAATTGTCAGAAAATCTGTTGCAACTGGTAAGGTTGTCCCGCTCGAAGAAATTGAAATAAAACCTCGTATTTCAGGGATCGTTGATAAGATATTTTTAGAAGAAGGAGCAAAAGTACAGAAAGGAGATTTAATTGCAACCGTACGTGTTGTACCTAATGTACAAGCATTAAATTCCGCACAAAGTAGTGTGCGAAGTGCTAACTTACAAACAAATAATGCCAAAGTATTATACGATAGAAATAAAGAGCTTTTTAACAAAGGTGTGATACCTCGTCAAGAATTTGAAGCGGCTGAGTTGAGATATAACAATGCCAAAGAGCAATCTAATAATGCTGCAAGTAACCTACAAATTATCAAAAAAGGAGCTGCAAGCGGAATGGGTAGAACAGCCAATACCAATATCAGAGCAGAAATTTCGGGAACTGTTTTAGAGATACCCATACGTGAAGGGAGTTCGGTTATTGAAAGTAATACTTTTAGTCCTGGGACTACTGTAGCTGTAATTGCAGATATGAACAAAATGATTTTTGAAGGAAAAGTAGATGAGTCTGAAGTTGGAAAATTAGTCAAGGGAACAAAAATTGAAATAGAACTTGGAGCTTTCCAAGATAAATTTTTCCCAGCAGAATTAAACTTTATTGCACCTAAAGGAACAGAAGAGCAAGGAGCAGTACAGTTTAAAATTAAAGCAGATGTTACCTTAGAAGAAGGTTATTATTTAAGAGCTGGTTATTCTGCAAATGCAAATATTGTTTTAGAAAAAAAGGACAGTGTGTTATCCATTCGTGAAGCCTTACTACGTTTCGATAAAAAAACAGACAAACCTTATGTAGAAATTGAAACAGAAAATCAAAAGTTTGTAAAAAGACAAATAAAACTAGGTATTTCTGATGGAATAAATGTTGAAGTTTTAGACAGCATTCAAGAAGGAGACAAAATTAAAATTTGGAATAAAGCAACTAAGAAAAAAGAAGACAAAGAAGATGAAGAATAATAGCAATAGCATTGGTTAGTTTTAAATGAAAAAACCTAACAGGTTTCAAAAACCTGTTAGGTTTTCTTTTTTATATTCTAAAATTGATTTACGTATATTAGCCACATGATTGTAACCGTAAATAGAAAAGCACATTTTAATGCAGCCCATAGATTGTATAATAATGAATGGTCAGCAGACCGTAATGAAGATGTGTTTGGTAAATGTGCCAATCCGCATTTTCATGGTCATAACTACGAACTAATCGTTTCTGTAACTGGTGAAATAAACAAACGTACAGGTTTTGTTATGGATATGAAAGTACTCAAAGATCTAATCAAAGATAAAATAGAGGAGGAGTTTGATCACAAAAATTTAAACATTCAATTACCCGAATTTAAAAACTTAAATCCAACAGCAGAAAACATTTCAGTGGTAATTTGGAATAAACTTAGAAGTCATATTCCTAAAAAATTAAAGCTCAAAATTACTTTGTATGAAACCCCTCGGAATTTTGTGAGTTATTGTGGAGAATAATAAACCTAACAGGTTTTTAAAACCCTGTTAGGTTTGGGTTTTTAGAGTAACAATATAAACTGAATTCAACCTTTTTACTTATTTCGAAACACAAACACCCCATCAAAAGAATCTAGTAGTATTTCACTTTCTGCAGTTACTTTTCCTGATAAGATTTCTTTAGATAATTCATTGAGTACTTCTCGTTGTATTACCCGTTTTATAGGTCTTGCGCCAAATTGTGGGTTGTATCCTTTTAATGCTAAAGAATCGATTGCTTCCTTTGTAACTTCAAATGAGATACTTTGTTCTTGCAACATCTTAGTAAGCTTATTTAACTGTAATACCACTATTTGCCTTACTTCATCTCTATTTAAAGGTGTAAACATTATGGTTTCATCAATTCTATTTAAGAATTCAGGTCGTATGGTTTTATGCAGTAAATCGAGTACTTGTTCTTTTGTTTTTTCTAAAACCACTTCTCGGTTATTCGTATCCAAATTCTCAAATTGATCTTGAATAATATGAGCTCCCATATTTGAAGTCATAATGATAATAGCATTTCTAAAATCGGCAGTTCTACCTTTGTTGTCGGTTAGGCGACCTTCATCAAGTACTTGTAATAAGATATTAAAAGTATCGGGATGTGCTTTTTCAATTTCGTCTAAAAGTACAACTGAATAGGGCTTTCTTCGAACAGCTTCCGTTAATTGACCACCTTCATCATACCCTACATAGCCTGGAGGAGCTCCAATAAGTCTACTGACCGCATGACGCTCTTGGTATTCACTCATATCGATACGGGTTAAAGCATTTTCATCATCAAAAAGGTAAGCAGCCAATGCTTTTCCTAATTCTGTTTTTCCGACACCTGTAGTTCCTAAAAACAAGAAAGAACCAATGGGTCTTTTTGTGTCTTGCAAGCCTGCACGTGAACGTCTTACGGCATCCGAAACAGCTTGTATGGCTTCTTCTTGCCCGATGACTCTTTTGTGTAATTCTGTTTCTAGGTGTAATAATTTTTGACGTTCTGATTGTAACATCTTTTGAACAGGAATACCTGTCCATTTGGCGACAACTTCGGCAATATCTTCAGAGGTAACCTCTTCTTTAATCATAGCTGTAGCATGGTTCTTAGCCATTTTTTCTTGTAAGCTTACTAATTGTTTTTCAGCTTCTTTTATCTTTCCATATCTGAGCTCGGCTACTTTTTCATAGTTACCATCACGTTCAGCTTGTTCGGCTTCTAATTTATACTTTTCAATATTGTTTTTTATTTCTTGTATAGTATCAACCACTTCTTTTTCACTCGACCATTTCGCATGTAAGCCATTTCTTACTTCTTTAAGATCAGCAAGTTCTTTTTGCAACTTGGTCAGTTTCTTTTTATCGTTTTCACGTTTAATCGCTTCTATTTCAATCTCTAATTGCATGAGTTTTCTGTCTAGCACATCAAGTTCTTCAGGTTTAGAATTGATTTCCATTCTAATTTTGGCAGCAGATTCGTCCATTAAATCTATGGCTTTATCTGGTAAAAAACGCGAAGTAATATAGCGTTGAGATAATTCAACAGCTGCGATAATGGCATTGTCTTTAATCAATACTTTATGATGAGCTTCATATTTCTCTTTAATACCTCTAAGAATAGAAATGGCACTTTCGGTATCGGGTTCATCAACCAATACTTTTTGAAATCGACGCTCTAAAGCTTTGTCTTTTTCGAAATGTTTTTGGTACTCATCTAGTGTTGTGGCACCTATGGCTCTTAGTTCTCCTCTTGCCAAAGCAGGTTTTAAGATGTTTGCCGCATCCATAGCTCCTTGTCCGCCACCAGCACCGACTAAGGTATGAATTTCATCAATAAATAGTACGATTTCACCTTCGGCAGCTGTCACTTCTTTTACGACAGATTTTAGACGTTCTTCAAATTCACCCTTGTATTTTGCTCCAGCAATAAGTGCACTAATATCAAGAGAGAATAATTGAATGTTCTTCAAATTTTCAGGTATATCACCTCTGATGATACGATGTGCTAAACCCTCAGCAATGGCAGTTTTACCAACACCAGGTTCTCCAATTAAAATGGGATTGTTTTTTGTTCTTCGGGATAGTATTTGTAAGATTCTGCGAATTTCTTCATCTCGACCAATAACAGGATCTAGTTTGCCTGTTTTGGCTAATTCATTTAAATTTTTTGCATATTTTTTTAATGAATTATAAGTGTCTTCTGCACTTTGAGAATGTACATTACTTCCTTTTCTTATTTCGGTTATGGCAGCTAACAAAGCTTTTTTTGTCAAACCGCTGTCTTTTAAAAGTTGAGCTGTTTTACCGCCTGATTCTAAAATTCCTAAAAGAATATGCTCTAAAGTAACATACTCATCTTTCATTTTTTTAGCGATAGTATTTGCTCCCAATAAGGTTTTATTTGCTTTTCTAGAGAGCATGAGTTCGCCTCCCGTAACTTTGGGGAAACTATCTAAAATACTACTGAGTGTTTTAGCTACTATACTAAGGTTTATTCCTGTTTTTTGTAATAAGAAAGGAATTACATTATCATCTACTTCTAGCATGGCTTTTAGTAAATGTGCATTTTCTATTTGTTGATGACTGTAGCTTTCAGCAATTTGTTGTGCTTGTTGTACAGCTTCTTGTGATTTTATGGTAAAATTATTAAAGTTCATTTTTTTATTTTTTAGGGTTATTCTTGTTTTTCTTAATCAGAAAGTAAGGTATCAAAAGATATTCCTTTTTAATTATTTCGCTATAAACAAGACAATCTGACGTTTAAGTATAGAATTTTATGACTTTTTAGCATGTTATAATTGTTACTTTTATTTGAAAAGAGTTTTGTTTTCTTTGTCAAAATTTATAAATCAAATAAATATGAACAAATATATTATAGTACTAATTGGTTTTTCCCTTTTATTAAATTCTTGTAAAGCAATTGATAGTTTAACTCAGTTTACAATGGAATATGATCAAGTAGCAACGATTAATGCAACAATTCCTATACCTATTGGTCTTTTAAATATTCCTACTCCAAAGATTACAACGAATAGTGAAAGTAAATTTCAATCAGAAGACACACATAAAGATTTAGTTGAACAAGCAATTTTAAAAACGCTAGAATTAGAAATAACCAGTCCTACTAATGGAGATTTCAATTTTTTAGAATCAATAAAAGTTTATATTAGTGCAGCAGATCTTGATGAAATATTAATAGCTTCATTAATAAATATTCCTGAAGGCTTAAAAGTGATTGAATTAAATTCAGAAGGGCAAAACCTTGAAGCTTATATTAAAAAAGATGAGATCAGTTTAAGAGTAGAGACCGTTACAGACGAAATATTGACTCGTGATTATGATTTAAAAATACATTCAGAGTTTTTTATAGATGCTAAGATTTTGGGAATTTAATGAGTTAAATCTTAGTTTCTAATTATTTTGTATATTGCGTGTTTTAATTAAATAACTAAACAGCTTAAAAACTGTTTGCTAAAAACTACAACATGAATCCACGTTTTTTAATACTCGTAGTACTACTTGCCACTTTTTCCAGTTCTTGTAAAAAAATTGATGAGTTGACACATTTTAAAATGGTTTTTGATGAACCGATAAGAGATGTAAAAATACTACCAGTATTTGTTGGGGAAACTATCCCAATTGAAATGACTACAGCTACTTATAGTGAAAGTGAATTTCATAAAAATGATACTGCAAAAGATTTAGTTGAAGGAATAATTTTAGAGAAAGCATCTCTTACTATTGAGGAGGCTTTTTCAACAAATTTCAGTTTTTTAGAATCCATAAAATTTTATATGCATGCAGAAGGGGAAGAGGATTTGTTAATTGCATTTAAAACAAATATACCTTCTGATATTGGAAAAACGCTAAACCTAGAAGTGATTGACCAAGATTTATCTTCTTTTCATAAAGAAGAAGAACTCGAATTAAAAGTAGAAATTTTAGCAAGAGAAGCAGTATTAGATCCTTTTGATTTAATAATGCATCTAGAATTTGAAGTAGATGCCAAAGTAGCAGGTGTGTAATTTTTAAATCAAAAATTGTGAATAATTGAGTATTGTTAAGAGTATTACTTCTTTTAAATACTTGTAGAACAAATTCTTATTGCTATTTTTGCAAAATATTTAATACACAAACCACTAAAACTCAAAAAATGGGACTTAAAGATTTTTTTAACAAGTTAACAGGAAAAACAAAAGAAATAGTAGAAGATGCAAGTGAAGTCATGGACAATGTCGCTGATAAAGTTGAGGATGCTTATGATGTTGCTAAAGAAAAAGTGGATGAATATTCAGAAATAGCAGCAGAAAAAGCAAGTGAGTATAAAGAAAAAGCAACAGAGATAGCAAGTGATTTAAAACAGAAGGCAGAAGTCGCTTATGATGATGTGAAAGAAAAAGCTAGTGAATACACTGAGAAAGCATCAGAAGTTGCAAGTGATTTAAAAGAAAAAGCAGAAGTCGCTTTTGAAGATGTAAAGGAAAAAACAAGTGAATATACAGAGAAAGCTAAAGAAGTTGCGAGTGATTTAAAAGACAAAGCAGAAGTTGCTTTTGATGATGTAAAAGAAAAAGCAAGTGATTTTTCTGATAAAGCTAAAGAAGAAGCCCAAGTATTTGTTGATAACGCAAAAGAATCAGCAAAAGATTTATCTGATAAATTAGATGGTGATAATCAAAAAACTGATTCACCAGAAGAAAAAGCTTAGGAGAAATACAGCGATTAGTACATCAAAAAAAGTGCAATTCAAACTAATTTGAATTGCACTTTTTTTGATAGAATTTTAAAGACTGCTAGTTTTTTTGCAAGCCTAATTCTTTTCCTTTTAAAAGCATATAGTTATAACAAGCTTCATATTCATTTGGTATCTCGCCTTCTAGAATAGCTTCTTTTATCGCTTCTTTTATGATGCCTATTTCACGAGAAGGTTTAATTTTAAAAGTCTTGATAATCAGTTCGCCTGTTATGGGTGGTTGAAAATTACGAATGCGATCACGTTCTTCTACTTCAATGATTTTTTGACGTACAATTTGAAAGTTTTTTTGATATTGTTTGTATCGTTTTGAATTTTGAGTTGTAATATCAGCATCACAAAGTGTCATTAAATCCTTGATGTAATCCCCTGCATCAAAGACCAAACGTCGTACCGCAGAATCGGTAACTTCTCCGACAATATCAATAGGTCTTGAACTCATAAATACCATTTTTTGAACAAATTTCATTTTGTCATTTAAAGGCATTTTTAATCTTTTAAAGAGTTTGTACACCATTTTAGATCCTACAAACTCATGTGCATGAAAAGTCCAACCAACTTTTTTGCTGAATTTTTTTGTGGGAGCTTTACCAATGTCATGTAACAGAGCAGCCCATCTTAACCAAAGGTTATCCGTATTTTTTGCAATATTGTCAACTACTTGTAAGCTGTGATAAAAATTGTCTTTATGTCTTTCACCATCAATTTCATCAACTCCTTTTAAAGCTGTAAGTTCTGGTAAAAAATAAGCTAATAATCCTGTCTTTTCAAGTAATAAAAAACCAATTGATGGCTTGTTACTACCCAATATTTTATGAAGTTCGGTTACAATTCTTTCTTTTGTGATTATTTCTATACGACTTGCATTTTTGCTTATAGCAAGTAAAGAATCCTTTTCAATAGTGAATTCTAATTGTGTGGCAAACCTAATTGCCCTAAGCATACGTAGCGGGTCGTCAGAGTAAGTTATGTCAGGGTTTAGAGGTGTTTTAATAACTTTGTCTTCTAGGTCATCAATTCCATTAAATGGGTCTATCAATACCCCAAAATCATCATTATTTAAACTTAATGCCATAGCATTTATAGTAAAATCACGACGGTTTTGATCTTCTTCTAATGTGCCAATCTCCACTATTGGATTTCTGCTGTTTTCTGTATATGATTCTTTTCTTGCACCTACAAATTCTATTTCTAGATTTTCAAATCTAAGCATGGCAGTTCCGTATGTTTTAAATATCTGAACCTTTGGCTTTGAAGGTAGAAGGGAAGCTACTTCTTTTGCTAAAGCGATACCACTTCCAACAGAAACCACATCAATATCAGTTAAAGAACCTCGCTTAAGAAAATAGTCCCGAACAAAACCGCCAATTACATAACTTCTTGTATTTATATTTTCAGAAGCTTTTGTTATGTAATTAAAAATAGGATGTTTTAAGGCATCTATATATGTTAATGAATCTTGCATGAATCTATTTTCTTAGCACATTAAGAGTGCCATCTTTTAAAATTTTTACTACACTTGATGATTTAGAATTTTGTTTTTCTCGGTGCAAATCTACTATATAATCAACATTATCTGTTATTTCTGTTTGAATTTCGGAAAATGTTTTAGGTGTAGATTTCGAACTAATATTTGCAGAAGTAGAAACAATAGGTTTCCCAAAATCATGAATTAGTTGTTGGCAAAATGAATCATTAACTATACGAATAGCAACTGTATTATCTTTTGCTACTACATTTTTGGCTAAACCTTTTGGATTGTGAAAGATATAACTTGTCGGTCTTTTAGATTTTTTTACAATATCAAGAATATGGGAAGGAATATCTAAAATGATTTTTTGTAACATCTCTAAGGAATCAACAAGAATAATCATGCTTTTAGATTCGGTTCTGTTTTTTATCGAATAAACATTGTTAACAGCATTTTCATCAGTTGCATCACAACCAATTCCCCAAACGGTGTCGGTAGGGTAGAGGATAGTTTTTCCTTTTTGTAAAGTGATGATTGTCTTATGTATTTCTTGTTTAATTGGCATTTTTTTCTTCTCTATAGAGTCTTTTTAGTTCTTTATAACGCATTTTCATTCCATAGGCGTTAATTGAAGCAATAGCTAAGCCACTTTTACCATCTAAAAAACCAAATTTAATAAAATAATGATAAATAAATCTATAGGCTGGTTTAATATGGAAATGAAAAAAATTAGGTTTAGACCTTTTTGAATAAAGCTCTTTAGATTTTAATAGGGCATATTTCTCTAATTTATTTTTGAATTCTTGTTTGCTTTCACAAGAGTAATGCAACATTTTTCCCGTAAAGTAACCGGTACTTCCTGTATTTATTATTTCTTCATGAACTAGACCTTCATATTTGCATAGTTTTCGATTAAAAAGACGCATTACTTTATCATTCTGCCAACCGCTATATTTAATTTTTTTCTTTGCGAAAAAATTTTGTCTAAAAATCCAATAGGCATCTTTGGTATTTGTTTCGTAGGTAGTTGCGATTATTTCATTTTTTAATTGTGTTGTGAGGCGTTCGTCAGCATCTAGAATAAAAACCCAATCGTGTTTTGCCTCTGAGATTGCATAATTTTTTTGTGAAGAAAAATCATCAAATTTTCTTTGAAGGATTTCTACTCCAAATTTTTCTGCTAAAAGTACCGTATTATCGGTACTATAGGAATCAATAACAATTATTTCATCAGCAAATTGAACAGATTTAATGGCATCCTCAATATTTTTAGATTCATTATAAACTGGGATAATAGCAGTTAATTTTTTTGTGATTCTATCTTTTGAATTAGATTTGTAAATTCCTTTTGTTATAAAGGTTCTTTTATCTTTAATCGTTTCTTCTAAAATAGAATGATTATTACTCAAACTATCTTTTGCTTGAGTTGGGTGATAAATATGATATTGAATTCCAGAGAATTTTAGTTTTAGTTTCTTAAGACCTGTATTTATAAGTCGGGCACTAATTTCAGAATCTTCTCTTCCCCAGCCTTTTATCTCTTCATTGTATCCATTTATTCTTATTAGATCACTCCTCCAGAAACTCATATTACATCCCCTTATGGAACGTATCACTTTTTGAATATCATCAGAACTAGAAGCTAAAATATTCGTAAGTAAAGGGAGCCTTAATGTATAATGTTTGTTCGTTATATTTTTGGTAAAGTAGTTGATATTAATTCTTTTTGTTTCTAGAATATCTTTTGAAACATTTTCTCCAAGTAGCACCCTAGAACCTGAAATAAAGTAGCCTCTTTTGGCTCTATGTGTATGATCTTTTATGAAATCTTTATGTAAAATAATATCTCCATCAATTTGAATGATATAGTTACCACTTGCCTGTTTGATTGCTTTATTTCTTATTTCAGCTAATCGAAAACCTTTGTCCTTATGCCATATATGAATCAGAGGAATGGGAAATTTCTTTCTGTAATAATCAACAAGTTCTTTGGTATCGTTTTTGGAACCATCATCAGCGACGATTACTTCAAAAGGCAATTCTGATTGTTTAAGAATACTCAAAAAAACCAATTCTAGAGCCTTCTTCCAGTTATAGGTAGAGATGATTAACGAAGTTGTTATAGTTTGTTTAACTGAGCTCATCTATACCATTTTCAGTTCGTATAATTAGATTATCCCTAACAGAATTTATCATGTTATTATGTTCGTGTTCTAATTCTTTATTTCGTTCTACGTGATAAATGTGATAGGCAATAGCATTATATTTAATTTTTCTACGCAAAATACTAATATTTATTAATCTGGCACAAAGTTCTTCATCTTCATGTCCCCATCCTTTTAGATTGTTATCGTAACCGTTTATTTTTAACAAGTCTGAACGCCAAAAGGCCATATTACATCCTAAAGCTTTACTAGATTGTAACTTCGGTTTACTTAACAGTAGAGTTAATACTTTAAAACGAATTGCATTTTCTCTAGTTTCAAGACCACTAGTAAAAAAATGAAGATTTATCTTTTCGCCATTTAATAATTTCTTTGATAGTTTTTTTGAGATTTTAACTCGGGTTCCTCTTGTGTGAAACCCTTTTTTTGCAAATGAGATATGATCTTTAATGAAATTCTTGTCTAAAATGATATCTCCATCTATTTGAATAATATATTTTCCAGTTGCTTTTTTTATAGCTTTATTTCTAATTTCTGCAAGTCTAAAGCCTTTGTCTTCATGCCAAACATGTACAATATTTAGTTGGTCTTTATATGAATCAATTACTCTTTTTGTCTTTTCTCTAGACCCATCATCTGCCACGATTACCTCATGAGGCTTTTTCCTTTGCTTTGTAACTGAGTTTAAACAAAGTTCAAGAGCCTCTGGCCAACTGTAAGTGGAAATGATTAATGATGTTTCTTTTTGAGTTAGTGGCATATTAATATGTTATTTATTCTAAATGTTTATAGGCTAAACCTATTTTTAAATAATTTCTAATCCTTTTGAAAAGACTAAAAGAAGGTCTAATTCTGGGGAATAATAATGTCTTTCTATTCAATATAATTACATATAATAATCGAAAGGAAATGCCAGTATTAAGTACAGTTTCATATCCTGTAATAAGTTGTTTTATCAATAGTTTATTCGACTGATTCGGAGCATTGTAAAGGGATTTTAAGTTATTAATGATCTCCTTAATTTTTATCTTTCTGTTTGATTTTTTTTCTTTTTTAGTTTGAACAAAACTGTTTTTATGTATTCTATATTTAACCAATTTTTGTTCAGTAAAATGGATGGCAAAAAAATCAAGAGCTATATAAGCAATCCACCAGTCATACCAGAATGTATTTGGGAGTGGTAATATATGTTTAAGCAGTTTTCTTTTAAAAAGCATTTGATGACCAGAGACAGTGTTATATAAGATTAACTTTTTTGAATTTTCACCTTTCACAAAAACATTGTGATCTGTTGATGAAGAATAGATGGTTTTACCACCTTCATCTATCATTTCTGAGTTGCAATAGACTAAAATAGCAGAACTCTTATTAATTAATTTTACAAGAATTTCAATCTTTTTTAAGTCCCAAATATCATCTTGATCCGAGAAGGCTAAAAATTTTCCATTGGCTAAGTTTATTGCTTTTTCGAAGTTTCTGTTTATACCAATATTAGTTTCATTTTGAAACAAACGTATATTTTGATGAGTTTCATTATACTTTTTACATACTTTATAAGTATTGTCGGTCGATAAGTCATCAACAATAATTAGCTCTATATTTTTGTAGGTTTGATTTAAGATGCTTTTTATTTGTTCATCAATATATTTCTCACCATTGAAAGTACATAATAATATTGAGACCAAATTGTCCTGCATCAAATTGTTTGTTTAAATTTGAAGTCAAAAGTAACTAAAACTAAATATAAATACAGTATTACTTTTGATAATTATTAAAAATTAGAACATTGTTAAATAGTTGACTTCATGCATATACTAATAATTCCGTCTTGGTACAAAAGTGATAAATATCCAAATGCAGGTGTCTTTTTTGAAGAAAAAGCTAGAGCCTTGAAAAAACGAGGACACCAAGTAGGAATTATATTCCCTTCCTTCCTTGATGAAAATTCTGAAAGCACAATAAGTTATTCTGAATTTGATGATAATGGAATTTTTACAATTTACCAATATGTAAAACCTATATCAAAACGAAGTAGTAAAATTAATAATCGTTTTTTCTTATTTCGTTTATATCACAAGGCTTATAAAAGATATGTAAAGCAAATGGGTACTCCTACTGTGATACATTCACATGTATACAAATATGCAGGTATGTTTGGTGCCTATTTGAATAAAAGGAAACAAATACCTCATGTGTTTACCGAACATTTTTCAGTTTGGGTCAACTTAGCCTCTAAGATGCCTCCTTCTGATATTAGAGTTATTAATGATGTGTTGAAATGGAGTAATCAAGCAATTGCTGTAAGTCATTTTTTAAAAGGAGGATTAATAAAATATATTGACAAAGAACATGATATCAATGTATTACCAAATATGATTAATGATATTTTCTTTAAAAAAGAAAAACAAATTATTAAAAGTTCAAAATTTAGATTTATAAATGTAGGTAGCTTAACAACCGTTAAGAATCATCTGATGTTGCTTAAGGCTTTTTCTGTATTTCTAAACAAGTACAACCTAGATTCTGAATTGTATATAGTTGGTGATGGTGTTTTAAAAGAAATAATTAAAAATGAAATAAGATTACTAAAGCTAGAAAACAATGTTTTTTTAACAGGTAACTTAAGCCGAAACGCAATTAAAACTGAAATAAAGAAATCACATGTAGGTGTTATATCGAGTGTGGTTGAAACGTTTAGTATTGCGGGTATTGAATTTATGTCCCAAGGTTTACCAGTTGTCACAACTAATTGTGGAGGCCCAAACGACTATATTCGTGAGTTTAATGGTGTTGTGGTAAATTCTAAAGAAGAGATGGTGACAAGTTTGTTTGAGATTCAAAGAGACTATAAAAAATACAATCCAATTGCAATTTCAGAATATATAAAGTCCAATTTCTCAGAAGCTGTAATCACTGCAAAATTGGAAAGAATATACAAAGCAATTTTAGAATAAAAGCTACATTTGAGCAATTATTTTTTTAATTTGCGAGTTCCAAGTCAAGTACTCTTCAGCATATTCTCTTTCGGATTCTAATGAGAAATTACTCTCTTCTAAGAATTTAATGACTGCATTTATATTTATGTTACTATCATCATCGGGTACTTTGTGAATAAAATGTTTTTCATCAAAATCTCTATCGATCATCGCGTACATAAATGGGATGCCTTTGGCACAATACTCTCTGTTTTTTATGGGGTTTGCTTCGTTTAATCCAATGCGATGTATTCCCAAACTTCCAACTGCAAGATTTGCTTTATCAAAATAAGGATCAAGATTTTCAGTTTTTATTACACCATTAAAAATTATAAATTCTTGAAGTCTATATTCTTTAACCATATTTCTATATTCTAAAGATTCTTTATTTGAACTATCTCCTATGATATCAAAATAAACCTTTGTTATATTTTTTTTGTCAGAATAATAATCATGAAGACCTTTTATCATCCTGTCAAATCCGTGCCAAAATCTAATATTTGCTACACCGATTAATCGGTATTCTCCGGGTTTTTGTTTTTTCTTCTTTAGTTTAATCTTGTCAATATTAATTCCATTACTTATAATTATTGTGTCTGTGCCAAATATTTTTGTATCACTAGATACAGTGACAATTTTATCGCAATAGTATTTAAAAAAATTTCTTGAAAGTCGTTCTATTATTAAAAATAGTTTTTGTTTAAACTTTACATTTTTGTATTCAGAATCATAGGGATAGGTTGGTATTTCTAATAATACTTTTATACGCTTCTTTTTAAGCTTTGAAAGAAACTTGATAAATAATGGGTTAGCAAAATGAGTGTATCGAATGTAAATAATATCAACTCCCTGTTCTGTTATTTTACTAAATAATTCTTTATAAAAATATTTATAACCATATTTTTGAGCATGATAATTACCTTCTATTGATGAAATAATATCATTATTATATTTTCGTTTTTTTAAAAATCCATTTTCTTTAATTAAATAAGAAAAATCAACATCAAAACCATGGTGCCTAAAAGCCTTTATTTGGTTTTTTATTTTATTACTCACACCATTTCCTTCATCAATTTCATGAAATATTAAAAATAAAAGTTTTTGCTTTCTGCTATTATTCGTTGTAATATAACTATCCATTTGATTTAGATTGAGTATACGGAATTAAAATATTTAGCTATATGTTCATCATTAAACTTTTGCACAAAATTATAGCCATTTTTAATCATACGATTTTTTAATTGAGAATCATTTTTAATGAGTTCAATTTTGTTTTGTAGTTCCTTAATGTCATAAGAGTCCTTTAAATATAAGGTGTCTGGACCACCTGCTTCAGGAAAACAACTTCCTTGGGTTGTAATAACAGGCGTTTTACTGTAAAGTGCTTCAATGATAGGGATGCCAAAGCCTTCAAAAATACTTGGGTAAACAAAAAGATTAGCTTTTCTATACAAGACAGCAATTTCTTGCATAGTGAGGTTTTGAAGAAAACGCACTTTATTATTTAAGTTGTGTTGAGTCACGTAGTCTTTTACTTTTTGAAAATAATCAGTACCATTGCCTACTACGACTAAGCTGTCACCTGTTTTTTCTATTGCTTTTATTAAAGATAAAAGATTTTTACGTTCGTTTATTGCACCAACATTTAATATAAAGTTTTTAGGAATATTATGTTTTTTTAGTATTTCATTTTGAAGTTCTTGAAAAATATTCTCTTTAAAAATAGGATGGCAACCTTGGTAAATAACTTTAATTTTATCAGATTTCACACCTAAAAAGTCAATAATATCTCGTTTGGTTTGTTCACTAATAGCAATTACTATATCGGCAGTTTGTGCCGCATATTTAAACTTTTTTAAATATATTTTTCTGTCTAAACTTTTGTAAAGTTTGGGGTATCTAACAAATATTAAATCATGAATAGTGACAATGGTTTTAATATCTGTTTTTTCAATACCATAAGGTAGTTCGCCTGTTAAACCATGAAAAACTGTGATTTTATCTTTTACTAATTGTTTGACAATCCACTTGCTACGCCATAAAAAGTGCATTTTTTTTGCAAGAAAAGATGTGGGTTTTATTTCCACTAAAGTTTTTCCATCGGGTTTTAAACGATCTACTTTGGCAGGTTTGGGGTTGTATAAAAAGTATTGATTTTTTGGGTAGTATCTACTCAATATTTGCACCAAATCTCGACTGTAGTTTCCAAGACCTGTTGTGTTGTGGAATATTCTTTTGGCATCGTATCCTATTTTCATGTGTCTAATTCTTCATTTTTATAGGTGACACATGGTGCCTGCCTTGCCGGCAAGTAGGTTCGCTATTAGTCATCTCATTGTGTGTCGAAATTTGGTGTGTTCGTTTCATGCTGTAAAAATAAGAAAACTATCTTTTGCAATGTGATACTTTAAAAAAAAATGTATTTTTAACCCTTTAATTTTCAATAGATGCTTTTCTTTAAAAGAAATAAAATCCCATATTATATTAAGAATTATTTGAGCTATTTTTTACCAAATATTCTATATGTAAATAGATTAAAAAAGGTGCTTTCTGCCTTTGATGCAATAGAAGATAAGACCTATATAAATGATAGATTAGATTATTATTTTAAAGAACAAAAGTCTTTTACAACTGATGAAAAATCAGAAAGTATTTCTCATTTTTATAAAAATCATAAAAAGAATACTTATTTTTTTGACTCAATATCATATTTGAGAGCTTTTGAGTTAAATAGAAAGTTTAATTATGTGTTTGGTGATGTTACACATGTTCCTGGTATTCCTTCCTTTGTGAAAAGTAGACCAATTTCTGGGAGAAATGAAAATTCAGTTTTGTTGAAGTTAAATAAGATTAGACATTATTTCTTTATAAATGATAAAAAGAAATATACAGATAAAAAGGATATATTGGTTTGGCGAGGTGAAGCTCGTGGAAAACCGCACAGAACAGAATTTCTTAAAAAACTTTGGAATCACCCAATGTGCGATGTAGGTCAAACCCAAAAACCGGAGGAAGATGTGCCGTGGCAAAAACCCAAACTTAACATTCCACAACAATTAGATTTTAAATTTATTTTTTGTTTAGAAGGGAATGATGTAGCCACAAATATCAAATGGGTTATGTCATCAAACTCCTTAGCGTTTTCACATAAGATGAAATACGAAACTTGGTATATGGAAGGTAGATTACAACCAGGTTACCATTTTGTTTTGATAAAGGATGATTTGTCAGATTTAGAAGAAAAGATGAATTATTATTCTGAAAATGTAAAGGAAGCCCAAGAAATAATAAAAAATGCTCACAATTGGGTAGAGCAGTTTAGTGATGAAAAAAGAGAAGATATTATTTCTTTTTTAGTGATTAAAAAGTATTTTGAACTGCAAGAAAAAAGGCAATAATTCGTAAGAATTATTGCCTTTTTTCATTAAAATATGATTTTTATTCTCCCACAAGAACCCATTCTCCTTTATCAATTAATGGAATGGCTTGTTTGTATTTTACCACTTTATTCTCACCAGTTGTAACATTTTTAATGGTAATACGTTCGTTTCTACCAATTTTGCGTTCTGTTCTTACAATGGTTTCTGTAACTTGTTGTTCTTGAGTTCTATTTGCTTGAGCAGCACCATGATTAAATTCAGCTTTAGATAAATTGACTTTTTCTCTTTTTTGTTCTCTAGCTTGTTGAACTTGATCAGGATTTTGGTTTGGTAATTCTCCTTTAAATAAGAAAGAAACTACTTCTTTATTTGTGTCATCAACCATTCCTTTAAAGAGTTCAAAGGCTTCAAACTTGTAAATTAATAGAGGGTCTTTTTGTTCATAAGTAGCATTTTGAACGTATGTTTTAAGTTCGTCCATTTTACGAAGATGCTCTTTCCAATTATCATCAATAATAGCTAAAGTGATGTTTTTCTCAAAATCTTTGACTAATTGTTGTCCCTTAGTTTCGTATGCTTTTTTAAGATTGGTAACAACATTTAAGTTCTTCACACCATCAGTAAAAGGAACGGAGATGTTTTCGTATCTATCACCTTCTTTTTCAAAAACATTTTTAATTACGGGGAAAGCAATAGCTGCATTTCGTTCAATTTTATTTTTGTAGTGTTTTTCAATTGTTTCATATAGTAAGTTGGTCAATTCATTTTCCGACATACTTTTAAACTCTTCTGCACTTACAGGAGAATCAGTAGAAGAGAATTTTATCAATTCCATTTCAAAACCTTCAAAATCATCAGCTGGTTTATATTCTTGAACAACAGACAAACAAGTGTCATAAATCATGTTGACAATATCTACTTGTAAACGTTCACCATCTAAAGCATGGCGTCTTCTTTTATAGACAACTTCACGTTGTGCATTCATGATGTCATCATATTCTAAAAGACGTTTACGAATACCAAAGTTATTTTCCTCAACTTTCTTTTGTGCTCTTTCAATAGATTTTGAAATCATACCATGTTGAATGACTTCTCCTTCTTTCAGCCCCATTCTATCCATCATTTTGGCAATACGTTCCGAACCGAAAATACGCATTAGGTTGTCATCAAGAGCTACGAAAAATTGTGAAGAACCAGGATCACCTTGACGTCCTGCACGACCACGTAGCTGCCTGTCTACACGTCTAGAGTCATGTCTTTCAGTACCAATAATTGCTAAACCTCCAGCTTTTTTCACTTCATCAGATAATTTTATATCTGTACCACGACCCGCCATGTTGGTGGCAATGGTTACCACACCTGCATTTCCTGCTTCTGCCACTACATCTGCTTCTCTTTTGTGTAATTTGGCATTTAATACATTGTGTTTTATGTTTTTTATGTTGAGCATTCTGCTCAAAAGTTCAGAAATTTCTACAGAAGTTGTACCGACTAAAACGGGACGATTTTCTTTCACTAAGATCTCTATTTCATCAATTACAGCATTATACTTTTCACGTTTCGTTTTATAAACAAGATCATCTCTATCATCTCTTATTAATGGCTTATTTGTTGGGATTTCTATTACATCTAATTTGTAAATTTCCCAAAACTCACCAGCTTCTGTAATCGCAGTACCCGTCATTCCTGATAGTTTACGATACATTCTAAAGTAATTTTGCAGCGTAATTGTTGCAAAGGTTTGGGTTGCATCTTCAATCTTTACATTTTCTTTTGCTTCAATGGCTTGGTGTAAACCATCTGAGTAACGTCTGCCTTCCATAACACGACCTGTTTGCTCATCGACAATCATAATCTTGTCTTCTATGATCACATATTCTACATCTTTTTCAAATAGTGTGTAGGCTTTAAGCAATTGATTCATGGTGTGAATACGCTCACTTTTCATAGAGAATTCTCTGTAGATATCCTCTTTCTTAGTTAGTTTTTCTTCTTTACTAATTTCAGATTTTTCTACTTTACCAATTTCTATACTGATGTCTGGTAAAACAAAAAAGTCAGGATCACCTCCTTTTCCTGATAAGGTATCAATTCCTTTGTCTGTTAGTTCTATAGAATTATTTTTTTCGTCAATGACAAATAGTAAATCTGTATCTACCTTTGGCATTTCACGATTGTTGTCTTGCATGTAAAAATTCTCAGTTTTTTGCAACAATTGTTTGATTCCTTCTTGAGATAAAAACTTAATAAGAGCTTTGTTTTTTGGTAAACCTCTATATACTCTTAGTAATAAAAAGCCTCCTTCTTCTGTCTTCCCATCATTAATAAGTTTTTTAGCCTCAGCTAAAACACCGCTTAAGTGACGACTTTGTGTAGAAACTAAACTATCAACACTGGGTTTAAGTTCATTGAATTCATGTCTATCTCCTTGTGGAATAGCACCTGATATAATTAGAGGAGTTCTTGCATCATCTACCAAAACAGAATCTACCTCATCGACTATAGTATAGTTATGAGGTCTTTGAACTAAGTCGTCCATAGAATGTGCCATGTTATCACGAAGATAATCAAAACCAAATTCATTGTTAGTTCCATAAGTTATATCAGAGTTGTAAGCTTTTCTACGTGCTGTTGAATTGGGTTGATGGTGATCAATGCAATCAACACTCAAACCATGGAACTCAAATAAAGGGCCCATCCAAGCGGCATCCCTTTTGGCTAGGTAATCATTTACAGTTACTACATGTACTCCGTTTCCTGTCAAGGCATTTAAATATATGGGTAAGGTTGCAACTAAAGTTTTTCCTTCTCCTGTCATCATCTCAGCAATATTCCCTTTATGTAATACGGATCCACCAATTAATTGCACATCATAAGGAATCATATCCCAAGTGACTGCTTTCCCCATAGCATCCCATGAATTACTCCAAATGGCTTTGTCATCATCGAGTTCAATATATGCTCTTGTCGCTGATAGTTCTCTGTCATATGAAGATGCTGTTACTTCAATTTTGGTATTCTTAAAGAATCGAGCAGCTGTTTCTTTCATAACTGCGAAAGCTTCTGCCTGAATATCATTTAAGATATCTTCACTTTTATTATAGGATTGATCTTTTAATTTGTCTATTTTTTCATACAAATTTTCTTTATCATCAATTTGAGCAGTTTCAATATTGCTTTCGAGTTCCTTAATTTGATCGTTGAATTCTTTTATTCCTTCTGTGATTAATTTTTTGAATTCTTCTGTTTTAGCTCGTAGTTCATCATTAGAGAAATTAGCAACTTGATCATCAAAAGCATGTACTTTTGCAACGATTGGTTCTAATAGTTTTAAATCTTTTTTCTTTTTATCACCTACAAAGGTTTTTAAAATGGAATCAATTATTTTCATGTGTCCTGTATGTTTTAACAAAGTCAGCTGTAATAATGTGACAATGTATACTAATATTTTTTTATCTTGATGTCAAAAGTAAGCAAAAAAAAAGCCTCAATTGAGACTTTTTAATTTTTTAAATGTTGTTATTAATATTCATCCTCATTCCAAAGATAATCTTCTTTTGTAGGATAGTCTGGCCAAATTTCAATTATCGAATCAAATGCTTCACCATCTTCTTCTTCAATATCTTGCAGATTTTCTGCGACTTCAAGAGGTGCGCCTGTTCTAATTGCATAATCAATTAATTCGTCTTTTGTGGCTGGCCAAGGGGCATCGGCTAAATAAGAAGCCAATTCTAGTGTCCAATACATAATCTATTGTAATTTTTTTAATTTCTGCAAAAATAATTTTTTTACTTAAAAAGTCAAGTTTTTTTGTGAAAAACTTTAAATAAATATTTTAAAGAACTTTTAAGTATAGAAAATTACTTTCTAGGC
>DQTL01000085.1 GCA_015662775.1 Lutibacter sp. | reverse complement strand
TAGTTGTACCACAATGAGGACAGATAGGCTCTCCATCATTGGCAGACCATCTAATTTGTTTGAATATGTTATGGATTTCTTCATCGGGCATCATGGCTATTTTTACTATGGCTAGGGTTCTTGCTTTTGCTGAAAGTAGGAAATGTTGTGACATGATTTAGTCCTTTTGAGTCATATATAGATTATAGCACATTATTTAATGTGTATCAAGATTTAGATAATATTTTTATGTGTTTTATTAATTAAATAATGTACTTATTGTATATTTTAAATGTAGCTATTAAGTGTATTTACGGTACTATTTAACTATGAAATATGATGACTTTAAGAAAAATGTACGCAGTGCAAACCTATCAATGCGTGAGTTTGCAGACCTCATCAAGGCAAATAGGAATTCGATAACTAATTTATCAACTAGAGAAAAAATTCCAAAAAACCTATATATAGTCTCTGCCTTGTTGGCAGAATTAGCCTATCACAATATAGACTACAAAAAAATATTTCAAGAGATGGATATAGAACCACAAAAAGCAAGAGTTAAAAATACTTTTGGAGAGAAAAAGGATACACATGAGTGAAGAATTATTGCAAAGAGGGCTAGATAAGAATAATCCTACATCAAAAATAGGTAAATGGGATTATTATAATATTGGAGCTACTTCACTTAAAACCTTAAAGGGTGCAGATATAATTAGAAACATTGATTATGGCAAACAAGAGTTAAAAAAAGTTGATGCCCTTATAGTAAATAGAAAAAATGTTATTGCTATTATTGAATTTAAACAACCCAAAGAGTTTAGAACTACGGCTCAACGACAAAAAGCTATAAAGCAAGAGATAGCAGTAGCCAAAAAGTTAGGCTCAAAGATTATTATAGCTACTGATACAGTAGATACTATGTGGGTCAATGCACTAACAGGAAAAGAAATTTGTAATGAAGATGGTAATATAATAAAAGAGCCATTCGATGCAAGTAGTGCAAAAATAGAATCACTTATTGAAAAAATTAATTATTCGATAAATGAGAAAAACAATCAAATTTTACCTAAAAAACTTGTAAATCCAACAGATTTAGCCCGTTCTATATGGCAAGATGTTTGGAGTGTTAGTGGGGCAACTCCTGAAAATTGTTTATATACTTTTGTAGAACTCTTTATTTTTAAATATTTAAGTGATTTAGAAATATTGAGAGATATAGATAGTTTTAACTTTCTAATGGACTTAGAAGGAAAAAGAACAGAGGATGAGATTTTACAATATTATGCTGACAACATTAGAAAAAAAATAAAAGAACTTTTCCCTTCTAATCTCACTGATAACACAACTATAATTAATGGAACTATTTTTGTAAGTAAAGACCAAAAAGCAGTTGCTGGATATAGTACAGTTTTTATGAAAGTACTTAAAAAATTTAAAGCTTATGGACAATTAGAAAATATTGACTATGATTTTAAAAGCCAGTTATTTGAAAGTTTTTTAAAAGAGAGTATCAGTAAGAAGAATTGGGGACAATTTTTTACTCCAATAAAAGTAATCCGTGCAATAGAGCAGATAGCCAAAGATGAGATAAAAGAGGGAGCAAAAATATGTGATCCCGCATGTGGTGTTGGTAAATTTTTATTAGAACCTATTAAAAGCAGATTAGACAAATTTTATACTGTAGTAGGCGATAAGGTTATTCCAAAGATTACGATTAGAGGATTTGATAAAGGTTTTGACAAGGATGAACAGAAAACTATCATTTTAGCTAAAGCGAATATGCTGATTTATTTTAGTGAAATTATTAAAGATTACCCAAATCACACTAAAGAGTTTGGTAAAATATTTAATGATAGTTTTACACTAAAAACAAACTCTATTCTAGGAACTCTTAGAGAACCAACACGAAATGAATATGACCTTATCTTAACCAATCCGCCTTATGTTACAAGTGGGAGTAGTAACTTAAAAGATGAAATTAACAAAGATGAAGAATTAAAAAAATATTACAAAGCTAATGGTATGGGAGTTGAAGGTCTTTTTATAGAGTGGATAATAAGGGCTTTAAAGTCAAATGGAAAAGCTTTTATTGTAGTTCCTGACGGTACTTTTAATCGTGAAAATGATAAAAATTTAAGAGCTTTTATTAAAGAAGAATGTTTTATTGATGGTATTATATCTTTACCTATTAATACATTTTTCACAACCCCTAAAAAAACCTATATTCTATGTATTACAAAAAAGAATAATAAATTAGATATACAAAAAGACCCTGTATTTACTTATCTAGTAAGTGAAATTGGAGAAAGTAGAGATATTTATAGGTTTGACATAGAGCAGAATGATTTAGATGAAGCGGTAACACTTTTTAATTTTTTCAAAGGTAATAAAAAAGAATTTGAAACATTCAATAAAGACCTCCGATGTAAAGTTTTTCCCATTAATAGGCTTGACCCAAATAAATCTTGGTCAGTTGATGGATGGTGGTCAAAAGAAGAAAAGATTTCATTAGGAATTGAAAAAGAGGATAAAAGTATACGATTTGAAGAGTTCCCTTACTTGATTGAAGATATAGCCATGAATATTATGGATTTTAAAAATGAAATAGTTGAATTAAATGAAGATAAAGTTTCAGCAACAGAATATAAAGATTTTATAATCTCAGATATTTTTAATTTGTCTCCAATTAAAGGTCTTACCAAAACATTTATTAATAAAAATCAAGGTGCGATACCTGTCTACGGGGGAAAAATTAATGAAATACCCATTGGCTATGTGCTTGACGACATAGAAGGTGTTAAATACTTTGAAAATTGTTTAGCCTGGAATAGAGAGGGGTCTGTAGGTCATGTATTTTGGCACAATCATAGGTTCACTACAAATGACCATCATCGACCAATGATTCTAAAGGAAGAATACAAAGAATTGATTAACTTAGAATATGCAAGGAAAGCGATAGAGGAAGTTTTATTAAAACAAGGCTTCAAGTGGAGTCAAACTGCAAGTAAGGACAAGGTATCAAAACTTTCATTTAGCGTACCATTTAAAGATGGGAAAATAGATATTGGAACTCAAAATAACATAGCAAAAAAATATCAGAAAATAGAACAGGTAAAGTTAGCCCTTGAAAAAGAACTAATAAAAATTAAACAATTGTCTGTAGAATGCTAATGCAAACCCTAGAATACAACAAAGAAACCACCAAAATAACCCTAAACACCTATGATGATGGCTTCTTCCTCTCCGAGACAGATATAACCGATGCAGTCCTTACTCTAGCCCTTGAAAAGCCATATGATGATTATGGATTAGAACAAGGGGATGAGTTACATATCACAAAAAAGAAAAGTTTAGGAAATGTTACGAAAATTGAGTTGAAAAAGTGATTATTTTTTAAAAACTT
>DQTL01000139.1 GCA_015662775.1 Lutibacter sp. | reverse complement strand
ATGTGGCCTCTGTTACTTTATACGATTCTCCTGGATTTACAAAAGAAGATGTAAATCAAGATCATCTTTGGGCAATGCAACCCATTGTTCTTAAAGAAGTAAATAAATTAGGAGACTATGCTATTAATGGTTTTGAACCTACTGTATTTATCAAAGAAAATCCTGCTTATATGGGTGTTTTAGGAGAACAAACAGAGCCTTTAACCCAACGAGCTATTGATTATATCTTAACAGGAAGCAAATTTTCAAACATAAAAGATGCAATCGGGCTTAATGAAAGTACTAAATTAAAAAGTATTGAGCAATTTGAAAATGAAATGTATATTGATAAAGAAATTCCATTTATAAATTTTAGATAGTATCTTTTTTTTAGATTAATGACTTTTATCATTGTATAACAGCCTTTTATAACTTATCTTTGTTTTTCATGAAAAAAGAATTTACAAAACAAGAAATAAGGCAAGTAAAAAGAAGTTTTGCAAGATGCTTTATTAAAGAGGATTTAATTTTACGATTTTTAAATATTATCGTAGAAAGCCATCCCGAAATTGCCCCGCATTTTAAAAACACCGATTTTGACCAAATAAAACTACTTTTGCGTCAAGGAATCAACTGCACCATTATGTATGCCGAAGGTGTTTTCGCAGGTGAGTTCTGCATAGAAGAACTTCGTGTTTCACATGATAGAAAGCACATGGCTATTAATCCAAAATACTATCCTTACTGGATCAGAAGTTTAGTGCAAGCTATTTCTGAGCTAGACCCAGAATACACCGATGAATTAGGTGAATTATGGGCAGAGGTTGTTAGTCCTGCCATTTACTATATGGCTAATGGGTATTAGATATTATTTTGCAAAACAAAATACATCTACTAAAAATCGGGCATTTTTAAATTCAAACTTAAGTTTAAAAAATAGTTTATATTTGTAGCAAACGAGATACGTTTTTACTTTTTTTCAATAAAAAGTATTCATTCTTATAAGATTACACTTTGAATATATCTAAAAAATCAATTACCTCTATTTTTAAACCTTATCTTAACGTAAAAGATGGCTACAAAGGTGGAAAACCAATTGTTGCAGCAAAAGAAGGTCAAAAAGTTTACAAATTATCGTCTAATGAAAATCCAGTAGGAACTTCGCCTAAGGCAATAGATGCTATAAAAAAACACCTTACTAATTTACATATTTATCCTGATACGACAGATATTCATTTACGAGAATCTTTAGTTACCTATTACGATAAACAACTAAATATTGACCAATTCCTTTGTGCAGCCAGTGGTTCAGAGTTAATAGATATTCTCATCAGAGGTTTTATACGAGAAGAAGATGAAGTAATTATATCTACGCCTTGCTTTGTACCTTATCGGATGTTTTCACAATGGTCTGGTGCCAAGGTAGTCGATGTTCCTTTAACAGATAAAGAGTATGAATTAGATGTAAATGGAATTTTAAAAGCTATCAATTCTAAAACACGTATTGTTTTTTTAACAAGTCCGAATAACCCAACAGGTACTTATATCCCAAAAGTTACTTTAGAAAACTTAATAAAAGAAATACCTTCAAATATTATTGTTGTTTTCGATGAAGTGTATTGGCATTTTGCTGATGCTCCTGATTATGTAAAAGCTATTAATTATTTAGAAAAATACCCAAATATTATTGCTATAAATAGCTTTTCAAAAACATATGGCTTGGCAGCTTTACGAGTAGGTTATGCTTATACGAGTATAGAAATCGCCAATTATTTAAGACAAATATGCAAACCATTTTTAATCTCTAAATTATCTCTTGAAGGGGCAATTGCAGCTTTAAAAGACACCACTTTTATAGCAGAGACAATTAGAGTCGTAAAAACTGAACGAAAATTTATACAAAATGAATTTGATAAACTAAATATAAACTATACACCATCACAAGCTAATTTTTTCTTACTCGATCCACCAATTAATGATATAAAATTCACCGAATTAATGCGTAATGAAGGGATTGCTGTAAGACCAGTGAAAAATTTTGGAGCAGCAGGAAAGGTAAGAATCAGTATTGGAAACAGAGAAGCTAATAAAGCAATGTTACATGCTTTAGCAAGAATTTTAGGCAAATTAACTAATTAAGACATGACATAACCTCATTAAAAAAACCTTCTTTTCAAAAACTCATGAATAAAGACATCTTTTAAATTTAAAAAAAACTAAAAACTAAATTAACGAACTCATGCCAAGATACCACACACTAGGAAAAATACCGCATAAACGACATACTACTTTTAAAAAGCCAGATGGAAGTCTTTATCAAGAAGAACTTTTCACAACGGCTGGTTTTGCAGGTATGTCCTCTTTAATCTATCATCTTTATCCACCAACTGTAGTAAGTGAAATAAAAAAAGTGGCTGATTTAACTCCTAAGATTGCTATTGAAAAGCACATGAAAGCCATGAGTTTTAAAGGATTTTCAATACCAAAAGGGGAAGAATTTCTCCAGAGTAGAAAGACCTTATTTGTCAATGCAGCAATGAAAATTGGTTTAGCAGCTCCTAAAACATTTAATCAAGACTATTTTTATAGAAATGGCGATGCAGATGAAATGCTCTTTATTCATATTGGGTCAGGAACTTTGAGAACCATGTATGGAAATCTTGATTTCAAATATGGAGATTATCTAATTATTCCAAGAGGTACTACTTATCAAATAGATTTTGACACCGAAGACAATAGAATTCTATATATCGAATCTGCGAGTCCTATTTTAAGTCCGAATAGATATAGAAATAATTTTGGACAATTCTTGGAACATTCCCCATTCTGTGAACGTGATTTTAGATTACCTAAAGATTTAAAAACACATGATGAAAAGGGAACTTTTAAAATTTTGTCAAAAAAGCAAGATATTTTATACGAATACACACATGAAAACCATCCTTTTGATGTAGTTGGTTGGGATGGATTTCATTATCCGTATGCTTTTTCTATTTTTGATTTTGAACCTATAACAGGTCGTGTGCATTTACCGCCTCCAATTCATCAACAATGGGAAGCTGCTGGTTTTGTAGTATGCTCTTTTGTGCCTAGAATGTACGATTATCATCCAGAAGCGATTCCTGCACCTTATCACCACAGTAATATAGATTCTGATGAATTATTGTATTATGTAGCTGGTGATTTTATGAGTAGAAATAACATTGAAAAAGGGCAAATTACGTTGCATACAGGAGGAATTCCTCATGGACCACATCCAGGTGCTATCGAGCGAAGTGTCGGTAAAAAAGAAACTAAAGAACTCGCTGTAATGATTGATCCTTTTAGCCCTGTTATGATTACAGAAGAGGCTTTAAAATTAGAAGTAGATGATTATTATAAGTCTTGGCTAATGTAAAAATTAGCCTATTGTTTAATTAGCTGATTAGCTAATTAAAATTGTATGAAATTTTGACAAAAACACATTCTATTTAGAAAATGAAATTTACGGATAGTCCAATATATAAAGACAATTTAATCTTAAAACTTACTTTTGAGTTTGCTATTGAGATTGTTAAATATTCAGAAAGATTAGAAGAAAACAGGAAGTATGTAATTGCTAAACAAATTTTGAGAGCTGGCACTTCAATAGGAGCCAACACAAAGGAAGCACAAAATGCGGAGAGTAAAAAAGATTTTATTCACAAATTAAAAATAGCATTAAAAGAAGCAGATGAACTTGAATATTGGCTTTTCATATGTAATGAAGTAGAAACTTACGAGAATGCTGATTACCTTATTAAAAAGCTAACTGTAATCAAAAAAGTATTAAATAAAATAGTTTCATCAACCAAACACAAATTATAAATGTATCACTAATTAATAATTAGCTAATCTGCTAATTAAATAATTAGCTAATTAAAGTAAAAATATGTCAGACTTAAAAAACATCAAAAATTACAATTACGGACTTGAGAAAATATTTGAAGAAGCACAAGATTTTCTTCCTATAATGGGAACGGATTATGTTGAGTATTATGTAGGAAATGCCAAACAAGCTGCTCATTTTTACAAAACAGCCTTGGGTTTTCAATCCTTTGCTTATGCAGGTTTAGAAACAGGTGTAAAAGACCGTACATCGTATGTAGTTGCTCAAGATAAAATAAAATTAATCTTTACTACGCCAATGCCAGGTTCTGGAAGTTCAGAAATCTATGATCATATAACCAAACATGGCGATGGTGTAAAAGTGATTGCTCTTTGGGTTGAAGATGCCAAAAAATCATGGGAAGAAACTACAAAAAGAGGAGCAAAATCTTATTTTGAACCTAAGACAGAAAAAGATAAAGATGGTGAAGTCGTTTTAGCAGGAATCCATACCTATGGTGATACGGTTCATATATTTGTTGAAAGAAAAAATTACGAAGGTGTCTTTTTACCAGGTTATGAAAAATGGGAATCACATTACAACCCAACAGATTGCGGTCTAAAATTTATAGATCACATGGTTGGAAACGTCGATTGGGGACAAATGAATGTTTGGGGTAAATTTTATAAAGACGTAATGGGGTTTGCTCAATTAATTTCATTCGATGACAAAGATATTTCTACAGAATTTACAGCCTTAATGAGTAAGGTAATGACTAATGGGAACGGACGAATTAAATTTCCAATCAACGAACCAGCCAAAGGTAAAAAGAAATCTCAAATTGAAGAATATATTGACTTTTACAAAGGTGCAGGCGTACAACACATAGCCGTAGCTACTGACGATATTGTATTTACAGTCAGTGAAATGGCAAAACGAGGTGTCGAGTTTTTATATGTGCCAGGTGAATATTACGATACTGTTGGAGACCGTGTTGGGGAAATTGCCGAAGACATGAAAATTCTAAAAAAACATGGCATTATGGTCGATAGAGATGATGAAGGTTATCTATTACAAATTTTCACTAAACCCTTAACTGATCGCCCTACCCTATTCTTTGAAATTATTCAACGTAAAGGAGCTCAATCTTTCGGAAAAGGAAACTTTAGAGCTTTATTTGAGTCCATAGAAGCAGAACAAGAACGAAGAGGAACGCTTTAATGAGTTAAAAGTCGAAAAGTTAAAGGTAAAAATGGTTAAGATTTCAAGTCTAAACATCTTTTAAAACAAAAAAAAACTACAAAAAATGAATACACTAAAAACTTGGGTAAACGTACCTGAAAATTCTGATTTCAGTATCTATAATTTACCCTTTGGAATCTTTTCCTTAAAAAATAAAAAAAGAAGAATTGGTATTGCCATCGGCACACAAATTCTCGATGTCTATGCACTTTCTAAATTAGGTCATTTAAAAGAGCTTAGCATTGACAGCAAAGTTTTTAAAAATAAATACTTAAATGATTTTATCAGTTTAGGGAAGGAAAAAACGAATGCAGTTCGACTTAAAGTACAAGAATTGTTATCTGATAAGGATTCACCTTTAAGAGAATTATCCTCACTTCTTATTAAACAAGAAGATGCAACTATGCATTTACCGGTAAAAATTGGTGATTATACCGATTTTTATTCCAGTATAGAGCACGCCACCAATGTAGGAAGCCTTTTCCGTGATCCAGATAATGCTTTGATGCCTAACTGGCGACACTTACCTGTTGGTTATCATGGAAGATCATCATCAATAATTGTAACTGGTGTTGACATTCACCGACCTAAAGGACAAACCAAACCAGCCGACTCTGCTCCTATTTATCAAGCCTCACAAAGAATGGATTTTGAATTAGAAATGGGTTATATCATCGGTAAGAAAACCAAATTAGGAGACACAGTAACTACTGATGAAGCAGAAGAGTATATCTTCGGAAAAGTACTATTTAACGATTGGACAGCAAGAGATATACAGGTTTGGGAATACATTCCACTTGGTCCATTTTTAGGGAAGAACTTTGCTTCTTCTATTTCTCCATGGATTGTCACTTTAGAAGCTTTAGAACCTTTTAGAGTTGAAACTCCAGAACAAAAACCAACAGTACTACCCTACTTACAAACAACTGGTTTAAAAAATTACAACATAAATTTAGAAGTTGCCATTCAACCTCAGGATTCTAAGGAATCAATTGTCTGTAAATCTAATTTTAAATATATGTATTGGAGTATGGCTCAACAAATTGCACATCATACGGTTAACGGATGTAATTTGAATGTTGGAGATATGATGGCTTCGGGAACAATTAGTGGCAAAACAACTGATTCCTACGGTTCTATGTTAGAAATATCAAAAGCAGGAAAACAACCAATCACTCTTGACGATGGTGAAAAAAGAAGTTTTATTCACGATTACGATACTGTAATTATGAGAGGTTTTTGTGAAAAAGATGGAATACGTGTCGGTTTTGGAGAAGTTAAAGGTATGGTTTTACCTGCTTTATAATAATTTGATTTAAGATTTAAGAACCAAGACCAAAGACCAAAGACTAAAGACTAAAGACTAAAACCAAAGACTATAAAATGACTAAAAGCATCGATCCAAAAGACCTACCACAAGCACAATTGCACAGTTATTTACTGAGTGCCGTTGCTCCTAGACCAATCGCTTTAGCGAGTACGGTAGATGAAAATGGAGCTATAAATTTAAGTCCATTTAGTTTTTTTAATGTCTTTAGTTCTAATCCGCCTATTTTAATATTTTCACCTGCAAGACGTGGACGTGATAATACCACCAAACATACATATGAAAATATTTTAAAAGTTAAGGAAGTTGTTATCAATATTGTCAATTATTCAATAGTCGAACAAATGTCTTTGTCTAGCACCGAATACGAACAAGGAGTAAATGAATTTAATAAAGCAGGATTTACACCTATTAAAAGCACAAAAATTCAACCACCAAGAGTTGGTGAAGCACCTGTAGCTTTTGAATGTGTTGTAGATGATATCATAGCGTTAGGAAAAGGACCTGGAGCAGGAAATTTAATAATCGCCAGAGTTGTACAAGTACATATCCAAGAAAAATACTTAGACAAAGAAGGGAATCTTGACACTATAAAACTTGATCTGGTTGCACGTATGGGTGGTAATTGGTACACCAGAGCTATAAAAGAATCTTTATTTGAAATACCCAAACCTATTCGCACAAAGGGTATTGGCGTAGATAAACTACCAAAAAACATTCGAGAAAGTAGTATTTTAACAGGAAACAATCTAGGTAGATTAGGGAATATAGAAAATTTACCTCAGACTGCTGATATTCTAAAAATAAAAGAGAGACCAGAAATTCAAAAGCTATTAATACAGTTTAAAAACAAACCTAAAAAATTAGAAATTGCTCTGCATACTTTAGCAAAAGAATACTTAGAAAAGGGAGATACGGAAAAAGCAATAGGTGTTTTGTGCCTTTTTGAATAGTTTGGTTTATGTTTTCTTATTAGCTTGGTAGAGTAAAAATTAGGATGTGATTTTAAAAATAATGCTTATAGTTAGCCCATATTGGTGAGAAGTTTATTCTCAACGTCTAGGCTATGGTTAGTACGGGATTTCGAAGGACAGAACTTTCGATTAAGCACTTAGCCAAATTTATAATTTTTTCTTTAATAATTGAAACGCAAAATTTACAATTTTGCGGACTTTATAAATATGCCTAAACTTCGGTTAAACACTGACTTTAAGCATTAAGTATATACTGTTTTGTGTGTTGGCTTTACTTGTTATTTTCCATCAACCTTTTTTCTATTTTAAATAATAAACCTTAAATCCGCAAAACATTTTTCACAAAATTAAGACAACCCTTGTGTAATATAATTGCACAAGGGTTTTGTCAAGTAAATATTTTCACT
>DQTL01000067.1 GCA_015662775.1 Lutibacter sp. | reverse complement strand
TTTTTAATTTTTCTTCATTTTAATAGACACGCAAAATTGAAAATTTTGCGGACTTTGTTAAAGACACTTCACTTTGGGTTAAGTATCAAAACCCGTATTAATTATAGCCATTGTTGTGTGTAGTTTTACTTCTTTTCACAGTTTTTGAGAACGTATTCTAAGGTGAAGTGTTCTAAATTTTCAGTTACAATAAAATTCCGTACTCTTCTACTATTATTTATGGTGTAAAAAATTCTATAAGCACCTTTGTCTAAATGAAAATCAATTTTTTTATTATAGAAATGTTCTCCTTGTAATATAGTTTCACCACTTAAAGCACAGATGTTTATTTTTAAAGGCGTTTTGTCTTTGTTATAAAGTCCTTTTTCATAAATATCTATTGATTCATAATCCTTATCGCCTTCTCCAAATAAGTCAATTGGTTTGTTATTCTTAAACAAAAGGTAAAGTCCGTGTTCACAGTCATATTTAAAATCAAACTCAATTAGAAAATAAATAGATTTATCAGAGTCGAATGGCGTAATCTCGATTGCTTTTACACCAAATACTTTAGAAAGTTCTGATTTGTCTTTTGCAATTTCATCTTTCGTAATATCAGTTGCACTTTGATATATTGGCAAAATCAAATTTTGGTAGTATTCCCAGATTCCATCTAAAATTTCAGACTCATTGTTTACTACAAATTCAAATGCTTTAATTTGATTTTGGCTTGGTAGTTCTATGTTGTCATAGGATTCTATTCTCACTTTGATTTTGTCATCTTCTCTTGGACTCCAACATTGGTAATTGAGTTCCTTTAAAAGGTGAAAAGGTACTTCACTTATTGGTTCGTAACACCAATATTCTTTCCAAACTTTATATTTCTTTAGTTCTCTCAAGTAAGTTTTTTTAATTACACACAACGTTTAGTATAAGAAACGTAGGGCAATTAATAAGTACTTTCGTTTCTGTTTATTACTTAGCTAAATATAAATATTTTGCTTTTATCTTTTCTTTTATAAACGCCAAATTTTATATTTAGCGGACTTTATTAATATTCACAGCCTTTAGGTTTAGCACAAACGCCCTATGTTTTTTATACATTGTTACCCACTTTTTCTTTTGTTTTTGAATCCATTAGTTGAAGTAGAGTTGGCATCCTATATTTTCCGTGCATTGATTTGATATTTTCATAGGCTAAGTTTAATTCAATCCCAATAGCTGAAATATAAAGAGGTTTTTTACTTTCACCTCTCAAAAGAGGTTTTGTATTTAGTTTATTTGAATGATATCCAGTTTTTGCTACTCCAATAATTGGGATTTGTTTATTTAGTTTTTCAAATAAGTGTCCACCTAAACCTAGTTTACCATTGTCATCTAGGATTACATAACTATCCACAATTATTATATCAATTTCATCTAAATTGATGTTTTTTAATATACTAATTATACAAGGTAATTCTCGTTTGTAAAATGAGCCAGGTTCATATTCAGCTATTCCTTCAATTATCTCACTATAAATTTCTTGATGATTTTCATCATCCCAAGAATTGAAGCTTACACCAATCGTTTTGGCTTTATTGTCAAAGTAATATGTGTCAAAAGCTATAATCATAGTTGTTTTTCTTTTATAGGATTTATTGTATCCGCTTTACTTAAGGTGTAATCTATTTTTGGATAAATAAAATTCATGCTTCTATTTTCTTCTCCTCTTAATCTAAAATATTCAGTTTTTTGTTCGTCACTTGCTAATTCTAATGGTTCGCCATTTTCAAAATAAGGTAGATTATCCTTAAATTGGATATATGTTTTAGATTCTCTAAAAGTTATACCAAGCCATTTGTTTCCAGTTTGTAAAGGTTTTTTCTTTGGAATTTGTTCTAAAACAATTTTATGAAAATATCTTGAATTAGCGGATAATGAAAATAAAACAAGTGAATTCTGGTTTAATGAAATTTCAAATTCTTCATCCGTTATTTTGTCTTTTATTTTTAGTTTTCTTATGCTTTGTACTGTTAATTCAGTTGGGTTTTCATAGCAAGAAAAAAGACAGATGAATGAGTTTGGGGCTAAGTCTATACATTGGTCAGAATGATATTTCATTTTAGTATAACTCGAATCATATACTTCAATTAAAGCATTGTTTAAATTGAGTGAGGGCGAATTATCAAGCTTGTCATTTATGCATTCTATAATAGAATTATGCGTTGAAGTAAAATTATGAGCAGGAATATTATATTGAGTTGTTGTTCTAACTATAGGAACTCCTTTCTCACTCACTTTAACTAGATGATTTCCTAATCTTCCCTTTCCTACGCTTTCAAAATTTATTTGATTAGATAATTCGTTAAAAAGGTTGTGTTCAAATGGTAACGTTATTTTTATGAACTCGGTTTGATTCATTCGTAAATTTGGATTAGTTTAATAAATAGGCTTTTTATAGTCTCCTGTATTCATACTAAAATGAACCTTACCATAATCTATATTTTTTTCAGTTTTATTTTCTTTGTAGTAGGAGTCTCTTAAATCCTCTAAATTTTCATTATTCATTCCTTCTAATTTGATTAGGTTTCCGTTTTCTTTTATGAAAGTTTGGTTATCTTCAAATACAGCTTCAAGATTTGAACAACGAATTACATAACCCATTCTAATAGGTGTTTTGTCAATGTTTAACATTGAAGGTCTTATTTCGTGCGTATAAAGTCTATTTGTAGAAAGTGGAATTGAAAAAACTGAGTTGGGATATAAGATTACGCTAAATTCTTTTACTAATGATTCATCATTAACTGTATTTTTTAACTTAAAAAGTAGTCTTGTTAATCCACTTGTTTTTTTATATACCCAGTCAAATTCATCTGTTTTTGAAGGTGATAATTGTTCAAAATTTGATTTGTCGTAAAATGTACAAAAAGTAATAAGTCCTGCTTTTGACATGTCTTTAGTCTTATCAGAGTGAGCACTAATTTTTGCCTTGGATTCTTTAGAAGTTATCTCGTTTTTTTTGTTCAAATATATTTGTGCAAGAACATGATTTAATTCTGTCTTTTTCTCAAAATCAAATTTAACAACTTGGTTTAATGAGTTTAGTATTTGATTGTCAGTTGTTCTTAAATTATCTGTAGAGCCAGTTAAATTACTTGAACACCTTAATAGGCGAAAATGGAGTGATTCCTTTTCGTTTTTTGTTTGTTTAGTAACTTTAGTTAAATAAATACCTAGCCTTAAAGCCAATGATTCTTTGTTCGACTCTGTTAGGTTTTGAAATTCATGTTCTGACTTTATTTTAGTAAATAAATTTTCATTATCGAAAAAGCGTCTATAAAAAACACCTGCATTATGAACATTGATTGGAACTTTTCCAAGTCCAATTATTGAAAAATTTTCTGTAGTTAAATCTTCATAATTTGATGATAATTCTTTAATTACAAAAATTGTCTTCGATTCGTTTTTTACCTGTTTAATATTTCCAATTATGTAAATCCTAAATTCATTTTGAGTACTTGGAATTTCTGAAATATTTTTTACAACAGTTCCGCAAAAATTATTTACTAAATATCTTAGTTCTTCAGAATTATCTTTTTCAGTAGATAAGTCTATTAGGTAATTTTTGCTTTTCGATATACTATTTTCAAAGTCAAATTTGTTCATTATATTCAGAATCTGCTTGGATTCAAGACCTTAACGCAACAAACGTTAATTTCTAATTAGTGATCAAATATACATTTTTAAATAATAATTTTCTTTAAAGTTTC
>DQTL01000026.1 GCA_015662775.1 Lutibacter sp. | reverse complement strand
GAATCGAAAAACGAGCATTGCCTTTAATGATGGGCAGTTGACGTTTGCAATAGAAATACACTTGCGGATTTAAGGATAATAGAAATACAACTTACGAGTATCAGAATTTTAGTATTTTTGCGATAGATTAATTATAGATGAATACATAAAATGGGCTTTTTACCCTAATAAATGCAAGACAACAACAACATACCAAACCAAGAAAACCAACAACCAGAAACCATAACCAAAGTTACAGGAATGTACAAAGAATGGTTTTTGGACTACGCTTCTTATGTAATATTAGAACGTGCAGTACCTGCAATTGATGATGGGTTTAAGCCTGTGCAAAGACGTATTATGCAGTCTATGAAAGATTTAGATGATGGACGTTACAATAAAGTGGCAAATTTGGTAGGTCATACCATGCAATATCATCCACACGGAGATGCAAGTATTGCCGATGCAATGGTACAATTGGGGCAAAAAGAATTGTTGATTGACACACAAGGAAACTGGGGAAATATTTTAACAGGAGATAGAGCCGCTGCTCCAAGATATATTGAAGCTAGGCTATCAAAATTTGCTTCTGAAGTTGTCTTTAATCCAAAAACAACAGAATGGCAGTCAACTTATGACGGTCGTAGGAAAGAACCTATTGATTTACCTGTAAAATTCCCTTTGCTCTTAGCACAAGGAGCAGAAGGTATTGCCGTTGGACTTTCGACAAAAATATTGCCTCATAATTTTAATGAGTTGATTGATGCTTCTATTAAAATTTTAAAAGGTCGTAGTTTTACAATCGTTCCTGATTTTCAAACAGGTGGTATTGCTGATGTTTCAGATTATAAAGATGGTGTCCGAGGTGGTAAAGTAAGAGTGCGTGTTAAAATTACACAAGTCGATAAAAAAACATTAAAAATAGCTGAGTTACCTTATGGGATTACCACAACTTCGCTAATAGAAAGTGTCTTAAAAGCCAATGAAAAGAAGAAAATTAAAATCAATAAAATTGAAGATAATACAGCTGCAGAAGTTGAAATATTAGTGCATTTACCTAACAATGTATCACCAGATAAAACCATAGATGCATTATATGCTTTTACCAATTGTGAAATTTCAATTTCACCGCTTTGTTGTATAATCGATGATAACAAACCTGTTTTTATTGGCGTAAAAGAAGTGTTGATGCGATCTACAGATCATACGGTTGATTTGTTAAGAAAAGAATTAGAAATACAACTTGCCGAATTGCAAGAGCAATGGCATTTTGCATCTTTAGAACGTATCTTTATTGAAAACAGAATCTACCGAGATATAGAAGAGGAAGAAACTTGGAAAGGCGTAATACAAGCAATTGATACAGGTTTAAAACCTCACATTAAACATTTAAACAGAGCCGTAACTGAAGAAGATATTATTCGTTTAACTGAAATTAGAATTAAAAAGATATCTAAGTTCGATATTGACAAAGCCAATCAATTAATTGAATCCTTAGAAGAGAAAATAGCTGAAGTAAAAGATCATTTAACCAATTTGATTAGCTATGCGATTGACTATTTTAAAAACTTAAAAACAAAATACGGCAAGGATAGAAAACGAAAAACAGAAATTCGTTTATTTGATGATATTGTTGCAACCAAAGTAGTGATGCGTAACGCCAAGCTTTTTGTCAACAGAGAAGAAGGCTTTATTGGTACATCATTGCGTAAGGACGAATTTGTAGCCGATTGTGCCGATATTGATGATGTAATTGTTTTTAGAAATGACGGTAAAATGATGATTACCAAAGTAGATTCTAAAACATTTGTCGGGAAAGATATAATCCATGTTGCCATCTTTAAAAAGAATGACAAACGCACGGTCTATAACATGATTTATAGAGATGGAGCAAGAGGTAACAGTTATATGAAACGTTTTTATGTATCAGGTGTAACCAGAGATAAAGAATACGACTTAACCAATGGAAATGTATCATCTAAAATCTGGTATTTTACGGCAAACCCAAATGGAGAAGCGGAGATAATTACCATTTTCTTACGTGCTTTAGGAAAGATTAAGAAACTAAAATGGGATATTGATTTCTCAAAATTAGCCATAAAAAGCCGCGGTGCAAAAGGAAATATAGTGACTAAAAATTCTATTAGAAAAATTGTTCTAAAAGAAGAAGGAGTCTCAACCCTTAAACCTAGAAAAATATGGTTTGATGATACGGTAATGCGTTTAAATATCGATGATAGAGGTGATTTGTTGGGTGAATTCAAACCCAAAGATCGTTTATTAGTAATCAATCAGCATGGTAATTTAAAGACAGCAATACCTGAGATGACCATGCATTTTGAAGAAGATGTAATAATTCTAGAAAAATGGGAACCTAACAAACCTATTACGGTCATTTATTTCGACGGACAGCGTGAACGTTACTATTTGAAAAGATTTTTAATTGAAAATCCTGATAAACTCGAAGTGATTATTTCAGATCACCCCAAGTCAAAATTAGAAATTGTTTCTACAGATTACCGACCCGTTTTTGAACTGCTTTTTAGCAAAAGAGATCAAGAAGCAGAAAAGGTAAACGCAGAAGAATTTATAGAAATAAAAGGACTTACCGCCTTAGGGAATTTATTGACAAAAGATAAGCTTAAACAAGTCAATAGTTTAGAGTCTTTACCTTACGAAGTGCCAGATATTGATAATTTAGAAGTTGAAGAAGAGGTTATAGAGAATCGTGAAACAACAATTAAAACAGAAACTGAGGACAAAACAGATAGTTCGTCACCCGATACAAACTCCATTATTGATGATGATGGGCAGACTTCATTGTTCTAGTTTAAAACCTGAGTTCGACCTAAGCTTTGTTTACAGTTTGAACGAATTTTTAATCAATTCGAAGTTATATTTTTGAAGGACTAACTAGTTAATTTGAT
>DQTL01000128.1 GCA_015662775.1 Lutibacter sp. | reverse complement strand
TTGCACAATAACTCGTTATTCCTTAAAATTTATTCTTCAAATCTCACCTCTTCTTTGCATTCTGTATAGTAAAGCTTAGGTCGAATTCAGGTTATTAGTCTTTATATATTTCGTTATAAAGATCAATATACTTGGCTTTAATTTTATCACGTTTAGGTTTCATAGTTGGTGTTAATAAACCATTGTCAATACCCCAAACGTCAGGTGTTAAGGCAAACTTTTTAATTTTTTCCCATTTGGCAAAATTCTCATTGTATTGGTCAATTTCTTTTTGAATTCTGTCTATAACTTTTTGTTCGTGAATAAAATCATTATTATCAAATTTTAATGTGATTTTATGACGTTTAGCCCATTCCATTATATAGTTAAAATCGGGTTGTATAATAGCGGCTGGCATTTTTTGTCCTTCACCTACAACCATTATTTGCTCGATAAATCGACTTTTTTTCATTTCATTTTCAAGCAAAGCAGGTGAAACATATTTACCTCCAGAGGTTTTAAATATTTCTTTTTTACGACCTGTAATTTTCAAGAAACCATCTGAATCGACTTCTCCTTTATCACCAGTATGAAACCATTCACCACTCATAACTTCTGCCGTCATTTCTGGGTCTTTGTAATACCCTTGCATGATATTTGGTCCTTTACACAGTATCTCACCATCTTCAGCAATTTTCACTTCTACATTATCAATTAATGGACCCACAGTACCTACTCTAAATTTACCACCTTCCATCATATTTACAGAAATAACAGGTGAGGTTTCTGTTAAACCATAACCTTCCATAATAGGCATTTCGGCAGCAGCAAAAACTCTTGCTAAACGAGGTTGTAGAGCAGCACTTCCTGACACAATAGTATCCATATTACCACCTAAAGCTTCTTTCCATTTGCTAAATATTAGTTTTCTTGCTAAACCTAATCTCTTTTCGTACCACCAACCATTGGCTCCGTAAGGTTCGTATTTTAATCCTAGATCAACTGCCCAGAAAAAAAGCATCTTTTTGACGCCAGTCAATGCTGTTCCTTTTCCGATAATACTGTCATATACTTTTTCTAAAAGACGTGGTACAGCACTCATTAAATTAGGTTTTACTTCTTTTATATTTGCTCCAATCTTATCAATTCCTTCTGCAAAATAGACACTTACACCAGCATTCATATATAAATAGTGCAACATGCGTTCAAAAATATGACATACAGGTAAAAAACTCAATGCGACTGTTACACCATATTCTATGGGTAATCTTGGCATAGAATCATTGACATTTGTCACCACATTGTTATGAGAAAGCATCACTCCCTTTGGTGTTCCTGTAGTACCAGATGTATAGATTAAAGTTGCTAAATCAGTTGATTTTACGGCATCTTTTATTTTTTCTACTTCATTTTGGTTGGAATCATCAGCTCCTAAAGTAAGTAATTCTGTCCAATTTTTACAACCTGGAATTTCATCAAAAGAATATATTTCAACAATACCAGGAGCTTTTTTCATAGCTTCTTTTGTTTTATTATAAACTTCTAAATCGGAAACAAAGCAATAAGTAGTTTCGGCATGATTAAAAATATAGGCATAATCATCGGCAGTTATAGTCGGGTAAATAGGTACATTTTGTGCCCCAATTTGTAAAACACCAATATCCATGATATTCCATTCGGTTCTGTTGGTCGTAGAAATTACCGCAATCTTATCATCTTTTTTGACACCCATTCGTAATAAAGCTCTAGAAATAGCATTTGCTTTTTGAAGAAACTCTTCAGAAGAAGTTCCAATCCATTCGCCATTTACTTTTGTATTAAAGGCTTTTTTAAGATTAAACTTTTCTAACTGAATATAGGGATAATCAAATAATCTGGTAGCTTGTGTCGGCATATTTTATACTTTTAAAATTAGAATAGGGCAAGATACAAAAATAATGTAAAAGTTATTCTAAGAATAACGAGTGAAATTGGGCAAACTCATACTTTTAAGTATCAAAGAAATGTGATGCCATAGGTATCCCATATTTTTTAAAAAAACAAAAAGATTTATACCACTTGATGCCAGAGGCATCATACATAACAATGTACGACCCTTAACAGGGTCGTTAGTCAGTTCTGAACACATTTTTTACAAATAGTAAACCCCTATGGGGTTTTTGTATTTATGAATTATCCCTTATCAACTAAACAATAGAAAACATGCATAAGCAACAGATTACCTGTCATTTATAAAGTAGTTGACACTTTATTTTTATTTCAAATATGAAAAGTATGAGTTTGCCATAACTAATGTAATAGGAAGTCTATCTACATAATTAATGCTAAAGCCACTCCCACAAGAATAGCAGTAAACTTTTGAATATTAAACCTATGGTCTTTTGAAGATTCGAACAAAATAATGGTAGCAATATGTAAAAAAGCACCTGCTACAATTGCATTTATTTCGTTGCTGTATTGTATTAAGAGTGGAATTCTATTTCCTACAATAGTTCCTAAAGGTGTCATTAAAGCAAAAATAATTAGGAATAATAAAGCAACTCCTTTTTTACTTGTATAGTACAGTAGAAAGCTGACCAAAACCATTACAATGGGTATTTTATGTATGACTATTGCCCAAAGCAAATCATGATGTTCATGGTCAGATAACGGAAGCCCTTCCATAAAAGCATGTATTGTTAAACTTAAAAATAATGCCCATGGAAATACTTGTGTATCTACGGCGTGAATATGCCCATGCTCTGCTCCTTTTGAAAAGAAATCTAACATTAATTGTATCAGTAAGCCCAGTATTATATAGACTCCTATGGTTTCGTCACCTTTTGAAAATATCTCAGGAAACAGTTTCAAAACAGTAATAGACAGCAAATAGGCTCCACTAAAAGTCAATAATAAAGTTACAATTTTCTTTTTAGGCTTTAAAACTAAAACGAGTAAGGCTCCGACTACTACAGATAAGATTAATGCTATTATTTCCATTTAAAATTATGAATAATTGAATGTATTAATGAGTTAATATTGGAAAAAACCAAGTTTAAATACGATCTGCAAATATAGAAGATAAAATGTATAATAGAATGCTCAAGATTTTTTCCGTTCTGGTCTTGCAGATAAGCTTAAGACAAACCCTCGTTATTAATGGATTTTATCATTTGTTGAACAAATTACGCCAAAAAGAATGAAAAAGGAATGTGCTTAAAAAAAAACTAAAGATAAAATGGCACTCTTAAAACTAATTACTACTTTTACAAACTACTAATTACGCTTTAATGAAGAAACACATTCCAAATTTTATTACCTTATTAAACTTATTATCAGGAGTTATTGCCATTATTTTGGCTACTCAAAATCAATTAGAATATGCTGCTTACTTTGTTTTTGCAGGAATAATCTTTGATTTTTTTGATGGTTTTATCGCACGTATTTTACATGTAAAAAGTGAATTAGGGGTACAATTAGACTCTTTAGCTGATATGGTTACAAGTGGTGTTGCTCCAGGAATTGTGATGTTTCAATTATTAAGAAATGCTTCCTCTGATTGGCATATGACCGATTATTTTACTGATTTTAAAGAGATGAATTTTTTACCTTTTTTAGGATTACTAATCACATTATCAGCAGCTTATCGATTGGCAAAATTTAACATAGATGACAGACAAGACCATGATTTCATTGGGCTTCCAACGCCTGCTCTAACTTTATTTGTAGTTTCTTTACCTTTAATTAGTATATACGGAAATCACGAATGGACGATGAATATGGTACAAGATTCTTATTTTTTAATTGCGACTACGCTGCTTGGAAGTTTTTTAATGAATAGTGAACTTTCTATGTTTTCTTTAAAACTCTCTAGCATATCCATTAAAGACAATTGGATACAATATATCTTACTAGCTTTTTCACTTCTTTTTATGATTTGGTTACATATTGCTTCGATACCATTTATTATTATTTTCTATATTGTACTATGTATAATTGATAGTTTTATGGGTAACTCACAAAAAACAATTACAGTATAATTTTGTTTAATACCAATTAAATATCAAAAAGCCTAGATTAATTTACAACAAAGCCTAATTTAACTAGTTTATCTACTAAAAGACACGTTCTTTTAATACAAAACTCTGTCCTAGGTATACTTTCCTGACCATTTCATCATCAGCTAGCTCTCTTGGGGTTCCTTCTTTTAAAATTTTCCCTTCGTACATTAGGTAGGTACGATCGGTTATAGCAAGTGTTTCACTTACATTGTGGTCGGTAATTAAAATACCAATATTTCTATGTTTTAAATGTGCTACAATTTTTTGAATTTCCTCAACCGCAATAGGGTCAACTCCTGCAAAAGGTTCATCTAATAAAATAAAATTAGGATCTGATGCTAAGGCTCTTGCAATTTCTGTTCGTCTACGTTCACCACCTGAGAGTAAATCACCTCTATTTTTACGTACATGCCCCAAACTAAATTCTTCTATTAAATCTTCCAATCTTTTCTTTTGTTCTTTTTTAGAATAATCTGTAAATTGAAGAACAGCCATGATATTGTCTTCAACAGATAGTTTTCTAAAAACAGATGCTTCTTGGGATAAATACCCGATTCCTTTTTTTGCACGTTTATACATGGCATCTTTTGTAATATTATCATTATCAATAGAAACAGTTCCTGAGTTTGGAGAGATCATACCTACAATCATATAAAAAGAAGTGGTTTTTCCTGCCCCATTGGGTCCTAAAAGACCAACGATCTCTCCTCTATTTACTTCAAGTGATATATTATTAACAACTAATCTATCGCCATATTTTTTTGAAATATTATCTGCTCGTAATTTCATTTTAATGTTTTTTGTAAATGTAATAGAAGTTATTATAATGCCTATATATGTTTTGTTAAAAATATGTTTTAGAATACATTGTAGTTATTTTTCTTTCCCTTCATGTTTAAATCTATTATGAGACCAAAGATAAAACTCTGGTTTTTCTTTAATTTGTTTTTCTATTTTTTTTAAATATAAATCTGTGAGTTCATAATCTGGAACCTCTTTTGTGTTTTCTGAGATTAACTCAAAATTAATTTCGTAATAACCTCTTTTAACTTTGGTTACCTGCATATAAACATAGGCACAATTGTATCTTTTTGCCAATTTTTCGGCTCCTACATGTATGGGAACTCTAACACCCAAAAAATCGCTCCAATAAGTAGCTTTAAATAATTGAGGAGATTGGTCACTTAACAAACCATATAATCTTTTTTTATTATCTTGGTAATCAGCAGCCATTCTTTTTATTGTATGTTCTTGTAATAGTAAACCGCCTCCGAATCGTTCTCTAGTTGTTTTTATTTTTCCTTCTAAAACCTTATTACTTAGCCTAGTATAGGTTCCGTATGACACTATTTTTGTATGCATTTGCAAACTAATCATCCATTCCCAATTGCCATAATGACTACCAACTAGAACGATGGATTTACCTCTTTTATTAATACCATCTAATAAAGAAACATTTGTAAACTTGTAATGTTTTTTAATTTGTAATTTAGAAATTGTAAAGGTTTTTATCATTTCTAAAAATATATCAACAAAATGATGGTAAAATTTCTGTCTTATATTTTTCAATTCGTTTTCTGATTTATCAGGAAAAACTTTTTTCAAATTACTTAATATCAGTTTTTTACGATAACCAATAATGTAATAAAGTATTAAATATAAAAAGTCAGATAATAAATATAGTATTTTAAATGGAAGAATAGAAATCAACCATATTAAAGGATAAAAGATAAAAAACACGAATCTTTGCATAGGTTTGCAAATATCGTATTTAATCTATAATCAAAGAAATAAATGTAAAGTTGTTTTAATACTTTTCTAATTATAAATGTTCCTAGCTATTTTACTACATTTGCAATCTATCAACTAACAAACTATGAAGCACTCTAATTTCTTGTATTTTTTATTACTAATTGTCAGTTTAAATTCCTGTAAAGACACAAAAAACACCAATTTTGTTGTTCAAGGCACTATTAAAGGTTTGACAAAAGGAACCGTTTTTCTCGATAAAGTACAAGACACATTAATTGTTGCTATTGATTCTTTTAAAGTGCGAGACAATGGACATTTTATTTTAGGTGAAAATATAGAAAGCCCTGAGATTTACTACTTACGAATTAAAGAAATACCAAATAAAAAGCTTCTCATATTTGGTGAAAAATCAATTATAGATATTGAAGCTCAACTAGATAAGTTTGATTACTCTGCAAAAGTAACAGGTTCTAAAAACCATGAGTTATTAACTACTTATAAAGAAATGATTCAGCAGTTTAAAGATGCCAAACTAAAATTATTTAAAGAAAATTTAGAAGCCGAGAAAGCCAATGACAAACAAACTTTAGATTCTCTTGAAATAGTATTTAAACGTTTAAATCGCAGACAATATCTCTATACCACCAATTTTGCAGTGAATAATGCAGATAAAGAAGTAGCGCCTTACATCGCACTTACAGAACTCTACAATGCTAAGTTAAAACTATTAGACACCATAAATAATGCACTTTCTGAAGACATTAGAAACTCTAAATATGGGAAACAATTAGATAGATTTATAGCGGTTATAAAAAAGAACGAAGGAGTAGAATAAAATAATATCAACTTTTATTAGTAGACATTAGCAATTGAAGCATTTTAGAGATACATATCTTTCACTAGGAAGTAATCAAGGTGATAAATTAAATTATTTACAACAAGCAATTGACCATATTGGTGTACAATTAGGTAGCATAGTTGCTATTTCTCCTGTCTATCAAACTGCTTCTTTTGGCTTTGAGGCTGATGATTTTTATAATATTTGTATTCGATTAAGAACAAACTATAAACCAGAAAACTTACTTCGAAAATTACTTGATATAGAAACTTCTTTAGGAAGAAAAAGAGGTGATAGTTTAGCTTATGAATCACGTACAATTGATATTGATTTATTACTATACGAAAACTGTGTAATACAAACGAAAGATTTAACACTTCCACATCCACAAATGCTCAAACGAGCTTTTGTTTTAAAACCATTACAGGCTATTGCTCCTGATTTGATTCATAATATAACAAACAAATCTATTACTGAGCATTTAAATGCGTGTTTAGATAAATCTAAGATTGAAATTTTAAATGTTTCTTTAAAGAAACCTATTTCTATATCCAAAAAATACAATTACATAGCTATTGAAGGAAATATTGGTGCGGGAAAAACGACTTTAAGTTCTATGTTGGCAGATCAATTTAATGCCAAACAAGTGTTAGAACGTTTTGCAGACAATCCTTTTTTACCTCAGTTTTACAAAGATAAAGACAGGTTTGCTTTTCCATTAGAAATGAGCTTTTTAGCAGATAGATATCAACAACTAACAGATGATTTAGCCCAATTTGATTTATTTAAAAGCTTTATAATTTCTGATTATTACATTTTTAAATCGCTAATTTTTGCACAAGTTACACTAGCTAAAGACGAATATGCACTTTACAGACGTGTTTTTGATATAATGTACAAAGAAATTACAAAACCTGATTTGTATATTTATCTCTACCAAAATACAGATCGTTTATTAGTAAACATCAAAAAAAGAGGTAGAGAATACGAACAAAATATTGAAGCTAGTTATTTAGATAAAATTCATAAAGGTTATGCTAATTTTGTACAATCAGAACAGACTTTAAACACTTTAATTATTGATGTTTCTGAATTAGATTTTGTCAGCAACCCAGCTGATTATCATATAATTATGCAACAAATTATAAAAAACAAATTATAAAAAATTGTTTTAATGTATCTGTAATCACTGTTTCATCTACTTCTCTTATTGTATTATTTATTTCTGTATAATTGTATACACTTCCACTAACTTGTGCCACTCAGTAAGTTTTAAACTACGCTATCAATTATACTGTTTGGTTTATTGTAAAGCCCAGTAAATAAACACTTTACTTACTTCCTTTTTTTACTTTACAAGGTGTAGGAGAAAAGTATAAGCATAAGATATAGATACTAACAAAATATTTTAATCAGTTAGAGTTTTTAAATAACAAATAATTTAATTAAAAAATTACAAGGTAAAAAACTAGTCTTTTGGAACTATTTTCTACACAAATATGAATAAAAAAATGTAGTTTTGCAAACCCAATTACAAAGCGCATATGGTGGAATTGGTAGACACGCAAGCTTGAGGGGTTTGTGTCCTTACGGACGTGCAGGTTCAACTCCTGTTATGCGCACAATTTAGTTAAAAAATTGAACGTGGAAATTGGAAAAGTGGAGAGTTCAAAGTAATATAACTTTCTACTTTAAAAACTTTTAACTTTTACATATTTTTAACTTTTAACTTTTAACTATTTTCAATGTTTAATAACTTAAGTGACAAACTAGACAAAGCCCTTCATGTTCTTAAAGGACATGGTAAAATCACCGAAGTAAATGTAGCTGAAACCCTAAAAGAAGTCCGTAGAGCTCTTCTTGATGCCGATGTTAACTTTAAGATTGCCAAAGATTTCACCAAAAGAATCAAGGATAAAGCAATGGGTGCTGAGGTGCTAACTTCATTAAACCCAAGTCAACTTTTAGTTAAAATTGTAAAAGACGAACTTACTGATTTAATGGGTGGAGAAACAGCAGGAATAAACCTTTCTGGCACACCTACAATTATATTAATGTCTGGTTTACAGGGTTCTGGTAAAACAACTTTCTCTGGAAAACTAGCAAATTATCTTAAAAACAAAAAGAGCAAAACCCCCTTATTAGTAGCTTGTGATGTCTATCGACCAGCTGCGATTACACAATTAGAAGTTGTAGGAGAACAGATTGGTGTTGAAGTTTACAGTGAACCTGAAAACAAGAATCCTGTAGAAATTGCTTTAAACGCAGTTAAATATGCCAAAGCAAATGGTAAAAATACGGTAATACTAGATACCGCTGGTCGTTTAGCTATTGATGAAGTCATGATGACGGAAATTGCTAAAATACATAAAGCTGTACAGCCTCAAGAAACTCTTTTTGTTGTAGATGCCATGACTGGACAAGATGCTGTAAATACAGCAAAAGCCTTTAATGAAATATTAAATTTCGAAGGAGTTGTCTTAACCAAATTAGATGGTGACACACGTGGTGGAGCTGCCTTATCTATAAAAACTATTGTCAATAAACCGATTAAATTTATTGGTACAGGTGAGAAAATGGAAGCAATTGATGTTTTCCATCCTGATCGTATGGCAGATCGTATTTTGGGAATGGGTGATGTTATTTCATTAGTAGAAAGAGCACAAGAACAATATGACGAAGAAGAAGCCAGAAAAATTGCTAAAAAAATTGCCAAAAACCAATTCGGATTTGATGATTTCTTAAAACAAATTAAGCAGATTAAGAAAATGGGGAACATGAAAGATTTGGTAGGCATGATTCCTGGAGCTGGTAAAATGATGAAAGATGTAGATATAGATGATGATGCATTTAAAGGAATTGAAGCCATCATTTACTCTATGACACCTAAAGAACGTTCTGAACCTACTGTAATTAACGCAAGCAGAAAAAAACGTATTGCCAAAGGATCAGGATCAACTGTACAAGAAGTCAATCAACTGATGAAACAGTTTACACAAATGAGTAAAATGATGAAGATGATGCAGAGTCCTGGTGGGAAAAGTAGAATGATGCAGCTTTTAGGCAATATGAAATAAGCTTTTTTTATCTTTAGATTTAATCTAAGTATTCAAAAAAAATACATCTAAGATGGAATCAAATTTTATACATCTTATTTTCAAGAACAAGCTAAATAAACTCTTGTTCTTTAGTTTTTTAGGTATTCTTGTTTTTATAGTATCGCGTAACAATGGTATGTTTTGGGATAATGTACTATTTGCCTCTCGTATGGGTAATCAACTGTATGAAAATAGTCTTTTCAATTGGTATATGCCAGATAGTTTTGATCCAGGTCATCCTCCATTTTTAGGATTTATTTTAGCAATTGCATGGAAAATATTCGGACATCATTTGTGGGTTAGTCATTTAGCAATGCTCCCATTTACTATAGGGCTTCTCTATCAATTACATGTATTTGTAAACTACTATGTAAAAGATAAAGCTTTAGTGTTTTTTGCGTTTTTATTAGTACTTGTTGACCCTACTTTGTCTGCACAATTAGTACTTGTTAATCCAGAGGTGCCAACCTTATTCTTTTTCTTTTTAGCTATTAATGGCATTCTTTACAACAAATATTATATAAAACTTATTGGCTTATTCTTTTTAAGTATTGTCAGTTTTAGAAGTATGATGTTAGCAGCAGGTGTTTTTCTTTTTGATTTTTCAAATTATTTATTTTTAAACAAAGAAAAACTTAAAAATATCCTTACTTATAAATTTATACTCAGTTATGTTATTGGAAGTCTTCCAGGTTTACTCTATGTTAGTTGGAGATTGAAAACAAAAGGTTGGTTACAAACGCACCCTGATTCTCCATGGGTAGATTTATGGCATTATGCCTCACCAACTGAGTTCCTTAGAAATATTGTGGTTTTAGGTCATAGATATGTCGATTTTGGTAGAATATTTATATTTATTTTTATAATAATTAGTCTGTTTATTTTCAAAAAAAAGCTCTTTACTAAAGATATTAAACAACTTATTTTACTAGCAATAACTTCAGTAATAGGAATCGTTATTACCAGTCTTATTGCTACTAACACCATGGGACACAGATACTTTATCAGTTCGTATTTAGTAATTATCCTTATTGCTTTTATCATATTAAATCAGTTTTACATAAATAAAAAATTGATATACTCGCTACTTTTTATCGGATTAGTTACTGGTAATCTATGGATTTATCCAAGAAATATTGCACAAGGTTGGGATGCTTCCTTAGCACATATTCCTTACCATAATTTAAGACAAGATGCAATACAATACCTCAATGAAAATGATATTAAAATTGAGGAGACAGTCACATTTTTTCCTAATTCAACCTATATTGATGATGTCGATTTACAAGGAGATAAACGTATTTTTGAAAAATACACATCTGTAAATAAATATGTTATGTATTCTAATGTTTATAATTTAGATGATGAAGAATACGATAATTTAGATACCAATTATACAATTATTAAAAAGTTTAATAATTTAAGAATACATATTTACATCTATAAACTAAAGGAAAAATGATACTACTCGATGGTAAAAAAACAGCAAATAACATCAAGGATGAAATTGCAATAGAAGTAAAAAAAATTAAAGAAAATGGTGGTAGAATTCCACATTTAGCAGCCCTAATAGTTGGTGCTGATGGGGCTAGTTTAACGTATGTAAATAGCAAAGTGAAAGCTTGTCAACGCGTTGGATTTAATTCTACATTGGTTGATTTACCTATTGATTTAACCGAAGAACAATTACTCAACGAAATAGAGTTACTCAATAAAGATACCGAGATAGATGGGTACATCGTTCAGTTGCCACTTCCTAAGCATATTGATGAACAAAAGGTATTAATGGCAGTAGATCCATTGAAAGATGTAGATGGTTTTCATCCAACAAATGTTGGTAAAATGACCCTTGAACTTCCTACATTTTTACCTGCGACACCTTATGGAATCATAGAATTATTAGAAAGATATAAAATTGAGACTTCTGGTAAAAGTGTGGTTGTCGTTGGTCGTAGTCATATTGTGGGTCGTCCTATGAGTATTTTATTAAGTCAAAAACGAAAAGCAGGAAATGCCACAGTAACTTTAGTACATAGTAGAACTACAAATCTTAAAGAAATTACTTTAAAAGCTGATATTATCGTTGTTGCTCTTGGGTCGGCAGAATTCTTAACTGGTGACATGGTACAAGAAGGTGTTACTATTATTGATGTGGGAATCACTCGTGTTAAAGATGATTCTAGAAAAAATGGCTATAGACTAGCAGGTGATGTACATTTTGAAAGTGTCAGTAAAAAAGCAGCTTACATTACACCAGTACCAGGTGGTGTTGGACCTATGACAATTGCCATGTTACTAAAGAATACTTTATTAGCTTGTAAGATGAAGGGTTTGTAAAGAAATAACATGACCCTTTAGACTCATTCTTTTGCACACTAACTTTGCTAAAAAAAACCTCGCCATAGCAATGGCTATACCTGCATTTTTTAGCTTTGTTATTGCACAAAATAACTTCGTCTATTCTAACCAACTTAATTCTTTACAAGCCCTTAGTTAAACCAAATAGTAAAGTGATTTATTTGTGCTAAATCTGGAATTTGGTCTACAATGATACTTTCACGATTAAATTCATTGATTCCTATTTCTTTTTTATCAATGGACATGGTCGCATTTAGCTTATCAATATCAACATGAGCAGAAAGCAAGGTATTGGTAATATCAATACTATAAGCCAATCTTATATCTTTAAAAGGAGAATATAAAGAAACACCTTCTTTTGTTTTATATTTATCACTAAAAATCTCTACACTTTTAATAGTAGATAAAGAATCATGTTGTTTAATAGGAATAATTGTCAATAATTTTTTTCCTTCTTTTGAAAACACAGTATACTCATCATCGTCAGAAAAATATTTGTTTTTCTTATCTTGTTCAACAGTTACTTCACTTAAGGTTACGACTAACGAATCCTTTTTAAAAATTGTAGCTAATTCTTCAATCTTAGTTTCTTTTGTAAGCTCACCTACTCTTCCTTTTTCAATTATAAAATTAGAATCATCGGTACAACTAGTTATACTTATAATAAATAAAGCTGCTAGTACTATTTTTATATATGCCATATTGTTGTTGATTTGTTTAATCGTTGATTTGTTTAATTGAGTTATTACTATTTTGCTAATCAACTAATTAATAATTATTTCATCACCCTTTTTAAAATACCTAGAACGCCTCTAATAAAAGTAGCACTTGTCACTACTTTAAGTACAGGATTCATTCTTGTACTTCTTCTACGTGTACTCGTTTTTCTACTTCTAGTTGTAGCTCTTTTTTCTTCTTTTTCACTTTCTTTATGTGCTTTTTCAATTTTTTTATTTAATATTTCATAGGCACTTTCTCTATCAATTTCTTTATTATACTTTGTACTTATTTTAGAATTATTAAGCAATTGTTTGAGTTCTTTAGTCGATAACACATCCATTCTACTCCTCGGAGCTCGCATCATAGTTGCCGCTAGTGGTGTTGGACGTCCTTTGCGGTCTAAAACAGAAACAAAAGCCTCTCCAATTCCAAGTTCCGTCAGGACTTTATCTGTATCATAATACTCAGAGTCTGGGTAATTTTGTGCAGCTAATTTAATGGCTTTTCTATCTTTTGCCGTAAAGGCACGTAAAGCATGTTGTATTTTTAAACCTAATTGTGCCAATACATCTTCTGGAATATCTTTAGGGTTTTGGGTGACAAAAAAGATTCCTACGCCTTTAGATCTAATTAATTTTACAACACTCTCAATTTGAGACATTAATGCTTTTGAAGCTTCTTTAAAAACCAAATGTGCTTCATCTATAAAAATCACTAACTCAGGTTGACCACTATCACCCTGTTCTGGAAAAGTAGCATATACTTCTGCTAACAATTGCAACATAAAAGTTGAAAACAATTGTGGTTTATCTTGTATATCAGTTAATCTTAAAATAGAGATAACGCCTTTTCCATCTTCATCTACACGTGTTAAATCATCAACCTCAAACGATTTTTCACCAAAAAACAAATCGCCTCCTTGTTGTTCTAAAGCAACAATTTTACGTAAAATACTACCTGTACTTGAAGTAGAAATACGACCATATTCATTTTGTATTTCCTCTTTTCCTTCTCCAGTTGCGTATTGTAATACTTTTCTAAAATCTTTTAAATCTAATAAAGGAAGTTTGTTGTCATCGCAATATTTAAACAATACCGAAACAATCCCTTCTTGTGTATCAGTAAGGTCGAGGATTCGTGCTAATAATACAGGACCAAACTCTGAAACGGTGGCACGCATTCTAGCCCCATCTTGATTAGAGATAGTCAATATTTCAACAGGAAAATTAGATGCTTCAAATGGCAAACCAATGGCTGCATGTCTTTCATCAATTTTAGGATGCCCAGGACTTGGTTGTGCCAAACCACTTAAATCTCCTTTTACATCCATTAAAAGAACAGGAATTCCTTTTTCTGATAAACTCTCAGCAAATACTTGTAAACTTTTGGTTTTACCTGTACCTGTAGCACCAGCAATTAAACCATGCCTGTTTAAGGTTTTTAAAGGAACTTTTACATAAGCATTTTTGATTGTTTCGCCATCTAACATGGCAGAACCCAAGACAAAATAATCTCCTTTTGATTGATAGCCTTCAGTAATATGATTGAAAAATTGTTCTTTACGATCCATTGGATTTCTAAATTTTTGTAAAGATACTAATCCCTTTATGATTTTGCAAAAAAAAGAGTTTTGTCATCTCAGGTCAAATTCATAAAGTTTCACATAACTAACTCTTACCCATTCTTGTAATCAAGCAGTAAATTTTCTCTTTTATCCTTTCAATTTATTTAAGTAGCTTTCTTAAACAATCTTCTATGATTCTAATGAAGTATTTGCACTTTTCTAATAACCTGAGTTCGACCTAAGCTTTGTTTACAGTTTGAACGAATTTTTAATCAATTCGAAGTTATATTTTTGAAGGACTAA
>DQTL01000337.1 GCA_015662775.1 Lutibacter sp. | reverse complement strand
AAAATAAAAGAACCTTTTTTTATTTCAAATTGTGATATAATCATCAAAGCTAATTATCAAAGCATCTACCAATGGCATCTTGATAATAAGAATGATATAACTATGATTGCCTCTATGATTCATTATAAAGTTCCTTATGGTGTTTGCGATATTGGAAATGGTGGTGAATTGATGAAAATGGTAGAAAAACCTGAATATGACTTTCTTGTAAATGCTGGTATGTACATAGTTAACCCTGAAACATTAAAACATATTCCTGAAAATACTTTCTACAATATCACTGATTTGATTAATAAAGTGAAAGCTTTAAATGGTAAAGTTGGTGTTTTTCCAGTTTCAGAAAAATCGTATTTAGATGGTGGACAGTGGCTTGAGTATAACAATATGATTAACGCTTTACAATAAGTAGTTCGTCTTTTAAATATACGTATTTATCACTCGGAATAAGAATACGTTATTTGTCAAAAAATTAAACTATTTTTGACACAGATTAAAATTTCACTTCTTTAAATAAATAAGAGAGGTTTGCAAGATAATATGAAGCTACTTTTTATAGAAAATAGATACAAGACTTTCTTTTTTGATGCAATTGCTAAGAAGCTAACTGAAAAAGGTTACACAATACATTGGATTATTCAAAATCATGAATTTCTTCCAAATGCTAAATCAACAAAACATGTAATTCCTTATCCTAAAGGTGTCTATGAGTATACTCCTGATAACGAGATATCAAAAATCATTGAAGGTGATAGACAAATAAATCATTTTAATAAGAAAGATATTTCCTATTTTTACTATTACAATCAAAAAATAAAAGAAATAGTAGAAACCATTAAACCAGATGTTATTTTTGGAGAAGCTACTGCATTCCATGAATTATTGGTTGTGAAAAATGCAAGAGAATTAAAGATTCCTTTTTTAAATCCTACGACAAGTAGATACCCAGTAGGGCGTTTTGCTTTTTATCAATACGATACTTTAGAACCTTTTATGGGAAGTGGTGAAGTTTATACAAATACTGAAGCTAAAAAAGTGATTGACAGTATTGTACATAAACAAGTGGTGCCAGATTACATGAAAAAAAGAGCAACTTCTCAAACGAAGATCTTTAAGGATATTTTTCTCAAATCTAAATCTTATTTATCAGGTGAAAAATATAACACACCACATCCAATAGTAAAATATAAGGTAGAGCAAAAGAAAAAGAAAAACATTAGTACGTGGAATGCACTAGCAGTTACAAAAATAGACGATAACAAGTTTAAAGTTTTATATCCATTACAAATGCAACCCGAAGCTAATTTAGATGTTTGGGGTAGAAAACACCGAGATCAAACACTCTTGGTCAAAAAAATTATTGCTAATCTCTCAAGTGATACTATTTTATACATTAAACCCAACCCTAAAAGTAAATATGAACTTTCACCTAGTTTAATTAAACTTATTAATCAAACACCCAACATCATAGCCTTGCACCATAGCTGTACCATGGAAGAAGTTTTCCCAAAGATAGATATGGTTATTACGGTAACAGGAACTATTGCCATAGAATCTATCTTGGCAAACAAACCTGTTTTAACTTTGGCAAAAACCTTAAATAATCAAGCAAAAAACGCAATATATTTAGCAAATTGTTCAGAGATTGCTACTTATGAAACCCAAGTTAAAGAGGGGACCTTTCCTAAAATATCGGAATCTGAAAAAATAGATTTTATCAATCTACTCAACAAAACTAGTTTTTCAGGGATTATTTCTGATCCTTATAGCGACCCAAAAAGTATTAGCAAAGAGAACATTGATTTGCTGGTGGGGCATTTTGAGTTTGTGTTGGAGAAGATTTACACAGAAGTTAATTAGTGTTAATCATTATTTTTATTAATTAGATTTACAATAATTTTAATAATGGTTTCTTTTTCTTCTGCTTTGCTAATAACCTGAGTTCGATGTAAGCTTTTTTCATAGCTTAGATAAATTTTAGCATATTCTTGCTAAAATTTATCAAGCCCAAAGAGAAGCAAAACAAAAGGCAATCTTTTTTGTGAAAAATCATCAGAATATCTAGATATTCTGATGATTTTTCACTTCAAATCTCACTTTTTCTTTTTCTTCTGTGAATGAAATCTTACATCGAACTCAGGTTTACAGTATTTTTCATATTTTTGAAGATTAAATAAGTTAATAATACCCAAATATATATATGCATATAACAGCAAAATATTTTACTTTTTTTTCACTTTTCTTATTAACAATTAGTGTTTATTCACAAGGAAAAGAAGTCATATTAACCCAAGGAAAAAGTCAAGAAGCTTTTATAATGGCGGTTAATAACCCCGATGTAGGAACAATCAGCATAAAGACAAATATCACTGTCAATAGCAATATAACTATACCTAATACTAAAGTTTTAAAGTTTTATAATGGAAACAAGATTAGTGTCAAATCAGGGAGTCTTAAACTCAATGACACCTACATTGATGCAGGGAAATATCAAATTTTTGAAGGGGAAAATATTAAAGGTTATTTAGGAAATGATGTAGTTTTACCCGAGTGGTTTGGTGCCAAAGCCAATGATAAGCAAGATGATGCACCAGCAATTCAAAAAGCAATCGATTTGACCGATGCTATCGTTAAACTTTCAAAGGGAACATATATTACTAAATCTACTTTAAAAAAAACTCGAACACCTCAAAGAAATGAAGGGGTTAAATTAGTGGGGATAGGAATGAATTCTACAATAATAAGTGTATTACATTCAGGGAACTTTATTGAGTTAGTAGGTCATAATGGGCTAAAAAAAAATGAGGTATGTTGTACGTATAAACCTATAAAAAACAACCTAATACAAGACTTGACAATTCATGGAAATAATTCAAAAAAGAATAAGGGTGCAGCAAACGGGATTATGTTTTACGCAGCACAATACAATGAAATAAAGAATGTTTACATTAGAAATTTTAAAGAAAGTGCTATTGTCTTTGAAGGGAATCCAAAGCTAAACCCAGACTGGACGGTCTCTTCCCATAGCAAAATATTCAATAGCCAATTAGAATACAATGCTATTGGAATACTAAATAAATTAAATAACAACTCGCCACTACTTATTATGGAAGGCACCTTTATTATTAGAAACTCGTATGCAGGTGTCATTTGGAATTCTTCTTATTTTAAAAGTATTAATTCTACAATTTCGTTTAATGGAGATGCTTCCGATGAAAATTCATTAGGTGGTTTTTATAATGCAGCTCTAGATTATTACGGAGAAGACTACTCAGAATATTATTCTAAAGGAATTGTAATAGAGAATACCGAACTTGATGCAAATTATCCCGTTGCAATAACCTTAAAATCATCTAAAGGTGCAAGAATTATTGGAAATTCTATACAAATGAGAGATAATATCAGACGTATAAAAAAGTTTACAAATCAGGGAGCAATTTGTATTGGAGGAGATGAAAAAATAACTAATGGGAAAGTTTATTTTGAAAGATCCCGAAATACTTTAATTCAAAATAATTCAATAAAATATCTCAATTATAATGAAACCACTTTTATAGAACCAAATGCATGCCTTATTAAATTAGCATCAGGAGCCTTATTTACCAAAATTGATAACAATTGTTTCCATACAAATAGGCCAAAGGAATTAGGAAAAACACATTGGTTTATTAAAGAATATGAAAAAGAAGGTGAAACAGGCGATTTTTTCAACTATAAAGGATCGTATTTAAGATTATCAAATACGCAATGTATCAATCCGAAAGAGTTGTATAAAGCTATTGATTTTGTATACCCAAAATTAACAAAAAGAAGGTTAAAAAAATAATGAGTAAAAAGCCAAGTTTTTTATATGATATATGTTTAAATGAGTTTACTTACCTAGTAGCTATTTTTGATAGTTCAGTTAAGGAAATCTCTCAAAACCTTTTCTTTATTGGCTTTCCTTATAATTTTCCAACTGATTCTGAGAAATTAAAAGCATTAGATAATAATTCTATAAAAGGGTATTGGAGTAAGATTTACATCAAGGATAATGAAATAGAAATTACGCAAGATTTATTTGGAGGTAATCGACTCTACTATGCTACAAAAGATACTAAAACAATTATTTCTGATGATTATCAATATATCATCCAAGAATTAGGAATTGTCCCAGAGTTACACCAACATGAGTACACGTATTGGAAAAAGCACAGATACACAACAGGAGGAAGTACACTAATTCAAACTCTAAAGAAACTACCACCTGCGACAATAACAATTTTCAATAATGTAGGAATACATACGCAAACTTATTTTAAAGACATTATTCGATCATCTGATTCAAAGAAACATGCAGAAGCCATTGATGCCGATTTAAAAGATACTTTTAAATTGATTAAACAGCAAAACAAAAAAACGATTTTGTTCTTCTCAGGTGGTTCTGATTCAAAGTTGTTGTTGCAATACATAGAAGCCTATAAGATAGATTTCGAATTAGTTTTTCTACGAATAAAACCTGACAATTATTATAGTGAAACAGATTTTCATAAAGCCTCGAGTATTGCAAAACAATTAGGCTATAAAATACACGTAATTGATGTTTTATTAGATTCATTATCAGAAAGTGAAAAGGAGAATATTACTAAAGTTCAGTTATTTGACAGGCATTTTTCCTTATTGCATTATTTAGGAATAAAAAAAGTAACAGAAAAATTTGGAAAGGACATACTAATAGTCAATGGTCAAAGCTCAGATAGTATCTTGTCGTTTGGACCCTCAGAAAAGGAATTGTTTAGCTATTTAAGAAGATTAATTTTATATAAACCCAATAATATTTTAGCAAAACTAAGCATATTTCCTATACGGTATATGACCAAAAAGAAATTAGTTTTACCAAGAACCGATAAGGAAAAACTTTTAGCTCTTTATGACGAAACTAAATATTCTCGAGTCGTAGATAATACTTTCGGAAAGGAATACACTCAGTATTTAATGGAAAAAGTGGCAATTGCAATAGAAAACTTAAATTCATTTTATACAAAAGAAATGTATGTAAAAATACATTCATTTATTCAAGGATCAGATAATCAAGTAGTAATAAATAGTGCTAAACATTATGGATTTAATAATATAATTATGCCCTTTGCAACCCCCCAAATTGTTTATAGTACAATAGCTTTTAAAGATGAAAATTTAGAAATTAAAAAACCAAAGTATGTGGTAGAAATGCTACTATATACTAGGTATAAAAAACTAAAACCTTCTAATATCAAAACTAAGTTAAAAAAAGCTGAGGCAAATAAATTATTAACCCAACCCTTTTCTTACTATAACAAATTACTAAATAAGTTGGAATTATTGAAATAGACAAACAATTTAATAAGAACTACACTTATTTTTTTACCTTTGAACACTACAATCAAATAGGTTTTTAACAATTGAAAAAAAGTATAACAGGTATAGTATCATTATTACTTCCAAGTTTTTTGGCTGTTTTAATATTAAAACTACTAGGTCATAAAATTGGAAAAAAAGTAAAAATAGGTTTTAGTTTTCTTTTTGTAGATAAAATGGAATTGGCTGATGATTCCGAAATAGGTCATTTTAATTATATTAAAATTCCATTTTTAAATTTAAAAGAGAGAGCCCGCATAGGTAAATTGAATATACTCAAAGGTCCATTTTCGTGTGTTTTTGACACAAAATCTCTGTTAAATCATAAAAATAAAGTAACAAGATCTCCAAAAGGAATATCTTATGGAGAAGCCGTATTACATTTAGGTGAATTAGCAATTATCACAGTAGGTCACCACATAGATTTAACTCGTTCCATAAGCTTTGGAGATTTTTCAATCCTAGCAGGTATTCGTTCCCAAATGTGGACCCACGGTTTTTATCATGCTGAGCAAGGAAAAGATAGAATACGCATTGATGGTGAAATACAAATTGGTAACAATGTGTATATAGGTTCGGGTTGTATCTTTAATCCAGGAGTTAAAGTAGGTGATGCTGTTCATGTTGGTGGTGGTTCAACCGTATCAAAAGCCCTATTGAAACCAGGCATGTATGTAGGGCAAGCTCTTCGTTATATTGAAACAGATTACGATACAGTAAAAAGCAAACTCTCCAAGATTAAGGATATCACTCTGAAAGTAGATGCTTATGAAAAAAAATGAGATATTTGTTCTTGATACTATAGGTCGTACGGCTATCCTTTTTGTTATAGTAGGAATCTATTTTTCTTTATTAGTTGAAGCTTATTTAGGCTTTACTCAATTAAGAAATCTTTTTTACGTTATTGGTGTTGCTTTATTTGGTGTATCTGTATTATTAAAAGGAATAATTACCATGCGTAATGATTTTTTTCAATATGCCTTATTATCCATTCCTATAGCTTTTGTTTCTGTTTTTTTTTGGGAGTCTCTTAAAGAGTTTAATGTCTATGTTGTTCTAATCACATTAATTTTAGTTGTAGGAATTGATATAAGTTTTTTAAAAAAAATATTGAAATACATCTTTTATCTTTCTCTCATACTAGCTTTGTATGAATATATATTTAAAGATTATGTATTTGTTGTGTACAGGCAAACTATATGGGGTCTAAAAGCCTTAGATCCACACCTCTATGGTGGATATAGTGGGCTGTTTAGAGCAAAAGCTATATTTGAAGGACCTTTGGCTTTGGCACAATTATCTATTGGAATGGCTTTATTGTTCAAAAATGATATTAAAATAATTATCATTAGTATTCTACTTTCTTTTTTAGCTAATGGAAGATTGGCTATTTTGTTAACAACCATGGTGCTAGGCTTATATGTTGCTGAAAAATATGGTTTAGTGAAAATTATTCTTAATAAAAAAGTTCTCTTTTCTTTTTTAATACTATTTATAATTGGGTTTTATTTTATTATTAATTTAGATGAAAAGAGTATGACTCGTCTATTAGATATTTTTAATACATCTAAAAACTCAACAAATTCTGCAAGATTAGACTACTGGAAAAAAGGATATGACTTATTATTTACCTATGATTTTAAACATTTATTTTTTGGTAATAGTGGCTATTATAAAAGTTTGTATTTAAATAATGCCGAAAATGGTTGGCTTACATTACTTTTAAACAATGGGCTGTTAGGCTTCTTTTATTATTTATTTCCTTTAGCCGCAATAAGCTTTTATAGTGCAAAAAACAAAACCTATCATTTAGCGTATGTTGGAGTATTATTTATTGCAATGATTGTTCAAACATTTCATTTAGGTGCTTCAGCAAGTTTATTCTATTGGGTTATCCTCTATACTTATTATGACGAACTTAAACTTGTCGCAAATGTAAGAAAAGACGAGATAGTTATAAATAATTGATGATTATGAAAGGAGATTATATAGAAAAAATCAAATCCATTGTTAATAATCGAGAAAATATTTATTTTTTACTTTTGTTGCTTTTGCTAGTTTTTTTGAGTAAAGGGTATCATTTTTCGTCTAACATGATTGTTGTTATTTGTGTCTTTTATTTGATAGACAAAAACTTAAAGGAAAAAATTAAGAGAATTGACATTAAGTTATATTTGCCTTTTGTTCTTGTGTTTGTAATTCATTTGATTGGCATTCTTTATTCAGATAATACACAAAAAGCAATATCTGGTGTTATTGCCCGACTTTCTTTTATTTTATTACCTCCTATAATTTTATCAGAGCTTATAAGTAAGAAAAAATTATATAAACTATTACTTTTGTTAAAGTATTACCTTTTGTTTTTTGCTATTTTTTTGATTATTATTCAAACTTTTTTTATTCAATATTCTTTATGGAAACTTACCTATATAGCACTAAGATCTGTGACTGGTATACACCATATGTATTTTTCACAATTTTATATATTGGTGCTTCTGTTTGTTTTACATCAATTAAATGAAAGAAAAATAAGAATAGGATTAGCGATTTTTGAAATTGCTATGACCCTGTTTTTTATTTGGATTTTAGGTGCTGCTCCATCTATGTTTTTTAGCCTACTTTTTGTGTTAATAGCTACATTCATACATAATAAGAGTTGGTTTTACAGGTTCTTGATATTCATTTTGTTAATTGGATCAATTTTCTCCATGCGAAATACAATAATTTTTGAAAACAAGATTAATAAAGTTACTCAAATAGAATTCAATATTAACAAGAATATTAAAAAATACCAACAAGACTTATCTGCTTTTGGAACAAGTAATACTCTTGAAATGCGCTTAGTGAAATGGCATGTTGCTTTAAAAATATTTCGCACCAATTTTTGGACAGGTGTAGGTAGTGGTGATTACCAAGATTCGTTAAATAAAGGCTATGTTAAAATAAAATTTGCAAACGCAATAAAGTACAAGTATAATACACATAATCAATACTTAGAAGAGGGCCTGAAATTTGGTATTTGGGGTGTTTTATTGTTGCTTTATTTTTTCGCAAACCCTTTATTTCTAGCTTATAAAGAAAGAAATTGGATGCTGTTTGCTATAGTTGTTTATATCGTTTCTATTGCAGTGATCGAAAGCCTATTTGTAAGGTTACATGGTGTTGTCTTCTTTAGTGTAGTTATTCCATTATTGTATGTCTATGGAAAAAAGAAAGATTAGGTTAAACTCAGACCATCAATGTGCGATGCCCATATTATCTATTTTGACAACAAAGCGCAACTTATTTGATATCAATAGTTTAGGGAAATTAAAAGATTGCAAAAGATATATTAAACCTAAGAAAAAGTAAATTGATGAAAGTTTATTAAAAGTATTATTTATCAAACTCCCTACCTTTCCATCGATAATTTGTAAACAATCCCAAAACAACCACACTCACACTAAAAAAAGGATAAAGCAAACTGCTAAATAACCAAGTTATAAAAGGTGTTTTTTGATGCAAATTTGCAGCTGTTCTATAAAGCAATAAACTATCAATTATTATTTTTAAGACTAAGAAAACAATAAAGTAAATCCATTTTAAGGAGTCAATAAATCCAATAATAAATAAAAGAATTAGGGTGAAATTAGCGAGCAAAACACCAACTCCAACGACTTTAATAAGAATATTTGATAAACTACTCGTTTTCTTAGCCCAACGAATACGTTGTTGGTAAAGCTCTTTCCAAGTATTCATGCTTTGTGTTTGTACAAGTGCTTGTTTTGAGTTTAAATAAGCTAATTGCTTTGGGAATGAATTTTGCATTTTTTGCATTAAAAACACATCATCACCACTGGCTATATGTTCATTTCCTTCAAAACCATTAACTTGATAAAACACTTTTTTTTGATAGGCTAAATTTGCTCCACTGCATAGTAGCGGTTTGTTCCAACCAAAACTTCCCATAGTTACACCGATTAAACTCAGCCAATCTAATTGTTGAAACTGATGAATAAACCCTTTTTTTTCTCGATAAGAAACCATACCAGCAATAAAAACTACATTCTTATTATTGATGTAAGAATCATAAGTCGTCAGCCACTCTTTTGAAATGCTACAATCAGCATCTGTGGTTAGAATCCAATCGTATTTACTAACTTCAATTGCTGTATTTATCGCATCTTTTTTAGGTGAAATAGATTTTCTTTTGTTTTCTAATAAGCTAAAACTTAACTGTTTATTTTCAGTAATAAACCTTTGAACGATTGCTACGGATTGATCTGACGAAGCATCATTAACCAACAAAATTTCAAAAAGTCGTTTTGGATAATCCATTGATGCAAGACTTTGTAATAAAGGGCTTAAGTTTTTTTCTTCATTTCTAAAAGCAACGATAATAGAAAAACTAGTTGTTGGAGTATTTTTAGTATTTTTAAATATTTCTAAACGTTTGACCCCTATAATCAACCAAAGTAAAATAGAAGCATAAAAAACACCAATTATAATTGCGATAATAGACCAAAGCTCAAACATTTCTTACGGGTTAGATTTATAATTGGGTTTAAAAATCAGTACAAAATAACTTCCAACTAAAGCAGGTAAAGCAAAATTTAAGAACCATAATAAGGTGCTAATCAATACAATTGTCAGTTCATTAACTTGAACAAACGAAAACAAATATATAGCAATACTTCCTTTAATCACAAAATCAAACAGACTGATAACAGGTAGCATAGTTGCAATAAAATACATGCTAAAAATAAGCATCATAGCTGTTGGGTATGGGATTCCTGTGTTAAAAATATGCAACAATAAATAAAATTGGTGCGAAAAAACTAAATATCTGACTAAAGAATAGAACAACGTTTTAAATTTTATAGTCCATTCTAATTTAGAATAAAACAAAATTGCACGTCGGTAATAAGCACTTTTTTTCATTTTTTGAACCGAAAAAAAAGCAAGAATAATAAAAGCTACAACATAGCCTATTCTACGGATTTTATGCGGATTGATAGTAACATTAAAATGAGTAAAAAAGTAATATAGTCCAACCAAACCAACAAGTAAGGTCACTAGAAGTTGTGCTAAATTGCCAATTAAATTCAATACTAAAACCTTTTTTCGTAAGTTTTTTGGGAAATACAAAGCTTTACCTCCATATTCTCCTACTTTAAAAGGGGTAATTAAAGACAAGGTATGCGAACTCAAACTTTGAGACAAAGCCTTATAAAAAGAAATATTTTGGACACTCTTGACCAATGTTTGCCATTTTAAAATTTCAAAGAACCAATTAATAAAACTCATTGTAAATAAGAGAAAAAGCGATTTCCAATTGGAATAAAAAAGTGTTTCTAGTTGTTCAAACAAGACTTCTGATTGCCATAGCTCATTTGTTCTTAAACGTTGATAAATAAAAAATCCTGCACCAAAAACGATGCTGAGTTTAATCAATAAAAACCAGAATTGTTTGTATAGTTTGAATTTCACTTTTAGATATTGTACTTTTACCACAAAGAAACGAAATAAATCAATGGTAGAAAAAATCATATTAGGGATTGATCCAGGAACAACCGTAATGGGCTTTGGAATTCTTGAAGTCAAAGGTAAAACCATGAAAGTGATTGTTATGGAAGAACTTTTGTTGTCTAAATATGATAACCATTATATGAAATTGAAGAAAATATTTGAAAAAACCATTCAAATTATAGACAACTACAAACCAGATGAAATTGCCATTGAAGCTCCTTTTTTTGGAAAAAATGTACAATCTATGCTAAAACTAGGTAGGGCACAAGGAGTCGCTATGGCTGCAAGTTTGTCTCGTGAAGTTCCCATTACTGAATATGCTCCCAAAAAGATTAAAATGGCTATTACAGGAAACGGAAATGCAAGTAAAGAGCAAGTGGCTAAGATGTTGCAAAGTTTATTAAAACTAAAAGAACTCCCAAAAAGATTAGATGCTACCGACGGCTTAGCAGCTGCAGTTTGTCATTTTTATAATGCAGATAGAATTGTGTCTGGAAAAAACTATTCAGGTTGGGCTGCTTTTGTTAAGAAAAATCCAGGTAAAGTGAGTTGATTTGAAAAATAGGTTAATTAGCTGATTTGATGATTAGCATAATAAACAACTTCCCAAATAAACAAAATGATAAATAGTAAGAAAAAAGACTGTTAGTTAGCTTGTTTTATGAAAAAAGGCTAAACAAATTCACAACTAAACAAATAAACAAGCTTACTCTACAGGTTCAGTATAACCAGACTTGTCTTTCTTTCCAAACAAAGAGAAATGCACAAAACGTTTAGGGTGTTCTTTCATTTCACGTAACAATTCTTCTAGTTCTTTAGAAGCATTGGTGAGATTTGTATACATTTTATCGTCTTTTAAAAGTTTTCCAAGGCTTCCTTCTCCTTTGTCTAAGTTAGCAACTAAAGAGTTTATACCTTTTATAGTTTTTTGAAGTTCTTTGACAGTTTTAGCTAGCTCTGCTTCTTGAAGTTCCTTATTTAAAGTATCTGTAAGTGTAGAAAATTTAGAAGTTATATCCTTTGCATTGGTCAAAGTAGTTTCTAGCGTTTCTTTGTTTTTAGCCAATATAGCATTAATACTGTTAGTGATGTGTTTGAACTCAATCATAGATTGATCAAACTGAGCAATACTAGATTTTAAATGCTTTCTTGTTGGAGTATCAATAATATCATTAATGCCTAAAAGTAAAGAATCAGCTTTTACAATCACACTCTCAACTTTAGAAGATAATGGATTGAGTTTTTCACCAACTGATGAAAACATGTCTAATTCAATAGCTCCTTTTAAATAATCTCCTGAAACTGCTTTTTCACCTTGATAAGAAGGGATAATAGCCAAGGCTTTTCCGCCCATTAAACCATCACTATAAATCTTAGCTACAGAGTTTTTTGAGAATTCAAACTCTTTTTCCATCATGCTAAATTCTACGATGAGTTGTCCTTTTTTTTCTGGGTCTGGGTTAAACTTAATATTTTGAACTTTTCCAACCTGATACCCGTTAATAGTTACCTTACTTGCGGTGTTTAAACCTTGAACATTTTTATATTCAGAAAAATAAGTAGGTATATTTCCATCAAAAAGGTTTCTCCCTTTCATGAAGTTATAACCCCATATAAACAAGGCAAGCACACCAATGAATACAACTCCTATTTTTAACTCACGTGATATTTTCAAAATAATCGATAGTTTAGAAAAGCAATATTACAGTATTTTTTTAAAATAAGAGAATCTCAAATCTCAATTTTTCAACAATTCATTAATTGAAATTCGTTCCTTTCCTTTAAATGCCACAATAAATGCAGATTTATAGCCTTTTTCAATCGCTTTAGTTTGTAATTTTTTGATTTTAGTATAATCAGACGTACTACCTAAATAGTATTTGTAATACTTCCCTACTTTTACGCGTTCAATTCCTTTTAATCCTTTAAAATTATAAGATTTTGTTGCTATTTTATTGGAGCTAGAAGCAATTTGTGTTTTAAATATTACATCTTTAAATATAAATGCTGTATCAACTTCTGGAATGCTTTGTACACTATTTTTATCTAATTCTTCTTTGTATTTTTTAATTCCTGCAACTATAGATTGAGCTATCTTTTTTTGGCCACTTTTTTTTCTTAAAAAATCTTCTTCTTCTTTATTGCTTAAAAAACCAACTTCAATAAGTATAGAAGGCATGTAGGTTTGGTGTAATACCACAAAACCAGCTTGTTTTACACCACGTGTTCGTCTTTTTCCAACTTCATGAAAACTCTTTTCGACAAGAGTTGCCATGCGTATGCTTTGATCGAGATAGTCTTCTTGCATTAAAGTAAGGCTTATTATGGAAGCAGGAGAATGTGGGTCATAAGAATAGTGTTTTTCATAATCTTCTTCTAGAAGAATTACATCATTTTCACGTTTTGCTACTGCTAAGTTTGTTTTATTTCGATGAACTCCAAGCACATAAGTTTCTGATCCTTTAGCTTTGTAACTGGCAGCATTTGCATGAATAGAAATAAATAAATCGGCATTTGCTTTATTAGCAATTTCACCCCTTTTCTTTAATTCAATAAAAACATCTTTCTTCCGAGTGAGAATTACCTTAGTATTTGGTAGCTCTTTTTTTATCATTTTTTCAACTTCTAAAGAGACCGCCAATACAATATCTTTTTCATATTTATTCTTATAGCGTTTGGTTCCAGTTGTTCCTGTATCCTTTCCGCCATGACCAGGATCTATAACTACTGTAAAGGATTTGTCTTGTGCCTGTATTCTTTGTAATGGAATGAATACTAGAAAAGTAAATGATATAAAAAGTAACTTATGTAACTGCATTTTATTTTTATGAAATTGTTGGGAATTACCCCATTTATTTTAATTATTTTTGGCTAACTTTTGTAATTTATACAATAATCGAGCCAATTGATGTGAATAAATAATCTGTAGACTAGTATTGTACGAAATTACCCTTTTTTAAATATAAATAGTAAGTTAAGAAAAATAGTAATTCACAAGTATTTGTTAATAAAGAACAAACATATAATCATTTTATTGTTAGCACTACTTGTTGGACTTCCAACTAGCTATGCACAAGAAATAGAAGGTAATGCAACAAAAAAACGACTACAAGCAAAACCTAAAGAGCTACTTGCAAATAAATCAAAAGATAAAACGGATTCTACGAAGATAAATTTAACTAAGGATTTATTAGTTCAAAAAGACACTATTGTTGCTGACACACTTCAAGTTAAAAAACCAAAAGAAGCCTTGTCTAGCATCATTGATCACTCTGCTGATGATTATATTGAAATTGATGTTAAAAAAAACATCACCAAACTTTATAACAATGCAAAACTACATTATGAAGATGTAGATTTAGAAGCAGGAGTAATTATTATTGACTATAAAAAGAATTTAATAACAGCCCATGGAATAAAAGATAGTACAGGCTATACACAAATTCCTTTTTTCAAACAAGGTAAAGAAGAATCTACCCAAGATTCAATAATCGTAAATTATAAAACAAAAAAAGCATTGATTTGGGGAGCAAACTCAGAACAAGCTAATGGTATTTTAGTAGGAAGTGGCGTCAGTAAAAAAGTAAATGATTCGACACTTTATGTAAGAGATATTGTTATTACAACCTCTAAGAAAAAAAATCCTGATTATTATATAGGTATAGATAAGGCAAAAATAGTTCCAGGAAAAAAGATTATCGCTGGAGCCTCAAAGCTTTATATTGCTGATGTTCCCACGCCTCTTTGGATTCCTTTTGCCTTTTTTCCACTCAGTCAATCTCGTACTTCAGGAATTTTAATGCCTACTTATGGAGAAAATGCAAGACAAGGTTATTTCTTGCAAAATGGAGGCTATTACTTAGCTATTAGTGATTATTTCGATTTGGCATTAACAGGAGATATTTATACCAATGGAAGTTGGGGTGTAAGAGCCAAAAGTAATTATTCTTTACGCTATAAATTTAATGGAAATCTAGGTTTTAATTACGAAAGCAATATCAATAGCCTACGTGGTTTTGATGATTATAGCAAAACAACTAGATATAATATTAGGTGGACACATAGCCAAGCAGCACAGGCAAACCCTAATATACGGGTCTCTGCTTCTGTAAATTTAGGGAGCAGTAAATATTTTAAAGAATCTTTAAATGAATACCATACTAATGCACGTTTAAATAACCAATTGAGTTCTTCTATTTCTTTTTCAAAGCGTTTTGTTGGTACGCCTTTTAATTTAAGTTTGTCAGCAACTCATTCGCAAAACACCAATACCGAGCAAATAAATATGTCTTTGCCTTCTTTGCAATTGAGTATGGATAGAATTTATCCTTTTGCCCCTAAAAATGGTTCTTCAAAAAATGCCTTGCAAAAAATGAGTCTATCGTATTCTATGTCTGGTGATTATCGAATAAAAACTACAGATGAACATTTTTTCAAAAAAGAAATGTTTGATCAGGCACAAAAAGGGATAAATCATAAAACGAGTTTGAGTACGAATATGAAATTATTTAATTATTTCACGGTCAGTCCTTCGGCTAATTATAAAGAAACTTGGTATTTTGATTCTTTACAAAAGAAAGTTAATGAAGAAGGAAACGCAATCCAAACCGATACAATCAATGGTTTTAAAGCATTAAGAGAGTTTAGTACAGGGGTTTCGTTGTCGACAAATATATATGGGACATTTAATTTTAAAAAAGGCAGGCTTAAAGCCATTAGGCATACAATAAGGCCTTCGGTGTCTTATAGTTATAGACCAGACTTTAGTTTTTATGATGAAGAAATTTACAACCCTGAAACCCAAGAAACAGAAACCTATTCTCCTTACAAAGGATGGATTTACGGAGCTCCTGGTAAAGGGGTTTCAAATAGTATAAGTATGAGTGTTAGCAATAGTTTTGAAGCAAAAGTAATGTCTAGAGATTCTACAGAAACTAAAGCTAGAAAAATAAATCTTTTGAATAACTTAAACTTTTCTACAAGTTATAATATGACTGCCGATACCTTACGTTGGTCTCCAGTAAGTATGACAACTGGAGCAAGTTTTTTCAAAAATAAAATGCGTCTTAATGTCAATGCGACTATGGATCCCTATGCAATAAGTGTCAATGGGACAAGAATCAATACTTTTAATATCAATAATGGAGGAAGCTTGTTTCGGTTGACAAGAGCAGGAGCAACCCTAAGTTACAGTTTGTCGAATAAGAGTTTTTCAAAAGAAGAAAAAAATAAAAAATCATCAACTAAAACAGAAGAGGATACAGGAATTGCAGGTGAAGATATGCGAGAAAACCGTACTAGTAATAAGAAAGGAGGAAGAGATACTAAAAAAATCTCTAAATTGTATCATTCTAAAATTCCATGGAATCTCAGTTTATCCTATTCATTACAGTATGCCAATGCACAACGACAAGATGAAATAGCTAACAACTCATTAATGTTTAATGGAGATGTAGAATTAAGCCCTAAATGGAATGTAGGTTTTAGTTCAAGTTACGATTTTAAAGATAAAGGTATAGGTATGACAAGATTAAACTTTCAAAGGGATTTAGATAGTTGGAAAATGAGTTTTAGTTGGGTGCCTTTTGGAACGTATAGAACCTATTACTTTTTTATAGGAGTTAAATCATCAGTATTAAGTGATCTTAAATATGACAAACGAAAACTTCCAGATAAGCGTTTGTTTTAAGGTGTAATGTCAAATGCTTTTAAAGGAAGGAATGTTATAATAGGAGTAATGATATAATGGAATACTATCGGAATTAGTTAATCCTTTGATAAACAAGATTAGAAACAAGAATTTATTGTTAATAGCTCACTACTAAATACTAATATCTCAAATCTAATAAACCAATTATAAGATGAAAAAAATAATCAAAACTTCAAATGCTCCTAGGCCAATTGGGCCATACAATCAAGCCGTTTTATCAGGAAACACATTGTATATTTCAGGTCAAGTACCTATGAATCCAGTGAATGGAAAATTAATTGATACAGGAATTAAAGATGCAACTATTCAAGTAATGAAGAATTTAGAAGCGATTTTGCAAAAAGCCGGAATGAACTTTTCTAACGTAGTTAAATCATCTATTTTTATTACAGATATGAATGACTTTACGGAGATAAATTTAGCCTATGGTAGTTATTTTGATGAAGCAACTGCACCAGCACGTGAAACCGTTCAAGTTTCAGTACTACCTTTACATGTAAATGTAGAGATTTCTATGATTGCAGTTGCTGAATAGTTTTATCCTTAAAAGAATATACCTATATACCTAACAGGTTTCTAAAACCCGAAAGTACATACGCTCTCCTAGCAGGTTTAAGATCTGTTAGGTTTGATTGAACTCTTAAACAAGCCCTAAATTGCTCTTATCAATAATTCTGCCGTTGCAGGATTCGTTGCTAAAGGAATATTGTGTACATCACAGAGACGCATCAACATAAAAATATCAGGTTCATGCGGGTGTTTTTCCAAAGGATCTCTAAAAAAAATAACTAAATCAATTTCTCCTTGAGCTACTTTTGCCGCTATTTGGGCATCGCCACCCATAGGACCCGACAATACTTTTTGAATGTTAAAACCCGCTTTTTCTGCTTTTTCACCAGTTGTCCCTGTCGCGACTAAATGTATTTCTTTTTGAGCTAAAATAGCTTTGTAATCCATTAAAAACTGGATCATTTCAGCTTTTTTTCCGTCGTGGGCTATAATTGCAATATTCATTTTTTTAAATTTTGGTTTGACGAAGTTAATGAATTTAGGCTTCTTAAACATTGAAAAAAAGAATACTTATTTTTTTTTCATACCTTGTACCCAATATTAACCCAAATCAATTAATTATGAAAAAATTTTTCGCAGAACTTTTCGGGACTTTTGTTCTAGTATTTATTGGAGCTGGTAGTGCCGTCATAGCAGGCGGTGATATTGGTGTTTTAGGTATTTCTTTTGCCTTTGGTATAGCTGTGATGACTATGGTGTACGCCATTGGTCCAATCTCAGGTTGTCATATTAATCCTGCTATTACAATTAGCATGTTAGTAGCTGGTAAGATTAATCTTAAAGATAGTGTAAGCTATATAGTTGCTCAAGTTATTGGAGCAATTTTAGGAGCTGGTGTCTTGTATTTAATTGCAAGTGGTAAAGCAGGTTTTGACGTGTCAGCTGGCATGGGACAAAATGGTTTTGGTGCAGCTTATCTAGGTGAATATAGTATGCAAGCTGCATTTATTGCTGAGGTAGTTTTAACGGCTATCTTCTTATTGGTTATTTTCGGAGCAACAAGTGAGAAAGCAAATACAAAATTTGCGGGTGTTGCTATCGGATTTGCTTTAGTTATGATACACCTTGTAGGAATTCAAATTACAGGTACTTCTGTAAATCCTGCACGTAGTATTGGTCCTGCTTTATTTGTTGGAGGAACAGCACTTTCACAACTTTGGTTGTTTATTGTAGCACCAATAATAGGTGGATTATTAGGGACTTTCATTTGGAAGTATTTAATAAAAGATGACTAGTATTAGTTCTAAATAAAGAACAAAAAAAGAGGGAATATTTTTAAAAATATTCCCTCTTTTTTAATTAGTATTATTCTATTTAATCTTCAGCTGTATCTGCGGCTCTCTTTTTAATTAAATCACTCTGTATATTTGTTGGTACAGGTTGGAATGTGTCAAAAGTTGATACAAATGAACCACGTCCTTGTGTTAAGGAACGCAATGAAGTAGAATATTTATACATTTCAGCTAATGGAACTTTGGCAGTTATTTTTTGGTATTTACCTTCACCTTCCATGCCCATTACAATAGCTCTACGAGCTTGTAGATCGGTCATTACATTACCCATCATTTCTTCTGGCATTTTAACTACTAAATCATGTATTGGTTCCATTAATTTCGGACTTGCATTCAAGAAAGCTTCTTTAAAAGCATGAGCACCTGCTAGTCTAAATGATAAATCATTAGAGTCAACGGAGTGCATTTTCCCATCAAATAGCATTACACGAATATCACGAGCATAAGAACCAGTTAAAGGACCTTCTTCCATAACTTCTAAAACTCCTTTCATCACTGCAGGTAGGTATCTTGTGTCAATTGAACCACCGACAATACAGTTTACAAAAACTAATTTTCCACCCCAATCTAATTCTACCTCTTCTATTCCACGAACATTAAAGCCCTCTGGATCAGCCATTCCTTCTCTGTAAGGTTCTATTTTTATATGAACTTCACCAAATTGCCCTGAACCACCAGATTGTTTTTTATGACGGTAACTTGTAGTCGCAGAACGTTGAATGGTTTCTCTGTAGGCTATGCGAGGTTGTTCGTAAACAGCATTTACATTATATACATTCTTTAAAAGCAAGTCTATAACCTGTAAGTGTAATTCGCCTTGGCAACCTAAAATATGTTGTTTTAATTCTTTAGAATACTCAACGATACAAGTAGGGTCTTGACTGTGAATTTTACGAAGTGCTTCGTGTAATTTCTCTTCATCTTTACCGTCAACGGCATGTATTGCTTTTTTAATTCGAGAGACAGGATATTTAATCGGTTTGATTGTTATTTTATGATCTTCTGTATGTAAAGTGTCATTGGTTTCTGTGATTTTTAGTTTTAAAGTAGCACCAATATCACCGACAGAAAGTTTGTCTACTTGGTCACGATCTTTACCTTTCATGATAAAAAGTTGGTTAATCGTTTCTGTATCTCCAGTTCTTGAGTTTACAAGCTTTGTGCCTTGAGTTAACTCACCTGCTTTAACCTTGAAGAAAGTTATTTTTCCTAAATTAGGGTCATTCATTGTCTTAAATACAAAAAGTGTTGTTGGGTCTTCTGTTCTTTTGACAGTTTCGCCTTCTACACTTTGTTCTTCTTTTAAATCAATGGCACTAGGAGCTACATTGTCAATAAAGCCCATTAAACGACCACTTCCCATATCATTAATTGCAGAAATACAAAATACAGGAAAAAGTTCATGATTAAGCATCCCTTTTTTAATACCCATTCTCATTTCATCTTCATTTAAAGTGCCTTTATCAAAGAATAACTCCATTAGATCTTCATCGTTCTCAGCTGCTTTTTCTACTAATTCATTATGTAGCATATCAGCCATTTCTTTTTGATCGGCAGGTATATCAAACTTTTCTGGTTTTCCACCTTCAGGACCAAACTTATACATTTTCATCTTTAATACATCAATAATACATTGTGCACCATCAATTTTTAAAGGATATTGAATTTTAATAGCATTATTTCCTACTAAATCTACAATACTAGTAAAACTGGCATCAAAATCAGCTTTTGGGTGATCTATTTGATTAATTACAAAAACAGTTGGTTTTGAAAATCGGTCTACATAGTTCCAAATAATCTCAGTTCCTACTTCTGCACCATGTTGTGCATTTATAACCATCAACGTAGTATCTGTAATACGCATAGTTGAAGCAATTTCACCTATAAAGTCATCTAAACCAGGTGTGTCAATGATATTAATTTTATAATTACGCCATTCTGTGTGTAATGGAGTCGCAAAAATTGAATTTTGACGTTCCTTTTCAATGTCGTGAAAGTCAGAAACAGTATTCTTTTCTTCTACGCTTCCACGACGGTTCAGTAAGCCAGCTTCAAAAAGCATTGTCTCGGCTAGTGTCGTTTTCCCACTGTGATGTGCCCCAACAAATGCGACAGTTTTAATGTGTTTGTTATCGTATACTTTCATCGTTTATGAATTTATGGTTAAATGAAGCATAAAAGTAGTAATAATGAAAGAGATAGCCTATGATTTATGTTAGTTTTTTCAATCAAACACCAATTAATTCGATTTGTTATTATTTATTTTCGATTTAAAACAAATAGTCAAGATGTGTTGATTAATAAATTACGTAAATTCGCACCAATGTCAAGTAAATTAAGAAAGCTTTTATATCCGTTAAGTGTTTTGTACGAGGGAATCACCCACGTAAGAAATAAGCTTTATGACAAAGAAATACTTAAATCAAATGAATTTGGTATTCCTACTATACTTGTTGGAAATCTTAGAGTAGGAGGAACTGGTAAGACACCACAAGTGATTTATCTTATTAATTTACTAAAGGATGCCTATAAGGTTGCTGTTTTAAGTAGAGGCTATAAACGTAAAACTACAGGATTTATCTTAGCAAGTAACACTTCAACATCTAAAGATATTGGAGATGAACCCTACCAATTTTATAAAAAATTTCCTAAGCTTCTTGTAGCCGTTGATGAAGATAGAACACATGGGATAAATAAATTACAAGAACTAAGCAATCCACCAGATGTTATTATTTTAGATGATGCTTTTCAACACAGAAAAATACAAGCAGGTTTTTCAATACTTATTACTGCTTATGACGATTTATATATAAATGATTCACACTTACCATCAGGGAATTTACGAGAAAATATAAAAGGGGCGAATAGGGCAGATGTTATTATTGTCAGTAAATGTCCTGATAATTTAACCGAAGAAGAAGAATATCAAACTGCGGTTAAATTGCAACCAACTCTTAAACAAATAATTTTTTTTACTAAAATTATTTATGCTGATTTTATTCAGAATAGTAACGATAAGATTAGTTTATCAGACTTAGTTGATTACACGATTCTCTTAGTTACGGGAATTGCGAATCCTAAACCCCTTGTAAAATTTTTAGAATCTAAAAAAATTAATTTTGAACATATTTCTTTTCCAGATCATCATAATTTAAAAACTTCTGAAATAAATAGAATTAATAAGAAATTAGATACAATAGAAAATAAAAATAAACTCATACTTTCTACTGAAAAAGATTATGTTCGTATCTTTGACAGCTTGGAAAATTTATATTTCCTTGTTATAGAAACTACTTTTATTAACCATCAAAAAGATTTTGATAAACTAATTATAGATTATGTGGGAGAAAACACAAGAGACCGTTAAATTTTTAAAAGAAAAAGGATTTATAAATATAGATTATGGTATTATCTTAGGAACAGGTTTAGGAAACTTTACAGATAATATAGATATAAGTATTCGATTGGCTTATGAAGAAATTCCAAATTTTCCTGTTTCCACTGTCAGTGGACATCACGGAGAATTAATTTATGGAACTATAGGCGACAAAACTGTTTTAGCATTGAGAGGACGTTTTCATTATTATGAGGGCTGGACTATGCAAGAGGCTATTTTTCCAGTTAGAGTGATGAAGTATTTAGGTATTGATAATATTATTGTTTCCAATGCTTCTGGTGGTGTTAATGCTAATTTTAAGACGGGTGACGTTATGCTAATTTCTGATCATATTAATATGATGCCAGAACATCCTTTGAGAGGAAAAAATGACGAACGTTTTGGCCCACGTTTTGTAGATATGCACGAACCTTATAGCCTTGATATGATTGCTCATATGGAAAAAATAGCCATAAATGCAAATATCAAAATACAAAAAGGCACCTATTTAGCACTACAAGGACCTACCTTTGAAACACCTGCAGAATATGGAATGGTTCGAAACTTAGGAGCGGATGCTGTTGGGATGTCTACAGTACCAGAAGTAATCGTGGCCAAACATATGGGTATGACTTGTTTTGGATTGTCAATAATTACCGATTTAGGTATTGAAGGTTTGGTTGAAAAAGTTTCACATGAAGAAGTGCAGAAAGTAGCCAAATTAGCAGAAGCAAAAGTAGGTGAATTAGTAAAGAAATTTATTGAGACTTATTAACGGTTTAAATATGAGCAGCGCAGGGTTTGAAAGTGTTATTTTAAATTTAACAACAATGTTTATTTGTTATTAAAATATTGAAATTTAGCACTTTGCCTGCATTGCTTATATTTTTTGTTAGCCTTTGTTATTGCTTGATTATTTTTTGAATATATTCTTTATAATCACCATTGATATATAAATTCATTTTAATGAAATATAGACCAACAGGAAGTCCTTTTATATTAATTACTTTAATATCCTTACCTTTTTGGCTTTTTACAACTCGTCCAATTGTATTGTAAATTGTAATTTTTTCTATAATGTTTTCTGAACTTATATTTAGTATTGAGGTTGTAGGGTTAGGGTAAAGCATAATATTTTTAGTGTAAATATCGTTATCGTTTATTGAAAGTGGGTTGCAAAACAAGGAAGTGTCTAAATGAATAGGTATTTTAACAATGTCATTTGAAAGAGTGTCATTCATCACGAACAATACTATATATTGATTTTGAAACAAGTCATTTCCATCAGTATCAGTAATAAATTTTGACCAAATTCCGGTAGATGTCCATTCAAATCCTGTTAAATCGGGATGTCCTACAATTTGGTTTGACGCTGATGCTATTACCCCAAAATTATCAATAGAAATTTGTGTTAAATTATTTATTCCTGTCGGATAAAAAATGGAGTAGGTCTGGTTACATTCACTCCATTTGATAGCCATTTTAGCCTCTCTAACTATCCCTCCATTAACGGTTACAGCATTGGTTATATTTCCTAAAGTATCAATCAGACAAATTTGGCTTTCATCTGTTATATTTGAATATGCTCCATTTCTTGCTACTAAAATAAATTTAGATATATTTTCAAGCCATTCAACTTGATAATAGTATTGTTGAATATTTGTCAAATAGTCTTGTGGTAATCCAGTTTGTTGAATTGTTCCTGCATCTTCATATAGAACTGTCCCTCTTGCAGCATAACCGTCATTTCCCCAGACTATTAATGTCCGAGTGTTAGAAGTATTGCTAATAGAAACAGGCCACCAATGGTCTTCATTGTTTGGTGTAAAAGTTATAGTTTGTATTTCATTGCCTGTAATATCATCTATTACTTTTACTTTTAAAACAGCACCTCCTAATGATGGCGGTGCTTCATCAGCGTAAAACACTAAATATCTGTTTCCCAAATGTGCAGTATTTGCAGAATGTTGAGAGCCAGATCCACCAGCAATAATCCAATTATTTTTAATAATTATGCCATTGGGGTAGTGTATTTGCCCTCTTACATTTGGTGCATCCAAGTCTATTCCATCCTCCCAAACACTTAAAATATAATTATTACTTGTATTTATCACAGCATTCACTGGTTCTTGTGCTTCATCAAAGTCAGTGCCTATATATAGTTCGCTTGGTATTTCAATAATTAGGTTTCCATTATTGTTAAAGTAAATTGTTGAGTTATAAATATTGTGTTCCCAAGCATTATTATAAGCACTTGACCAGGTTAGATAATATTTTGTAGAATCATTACTGTTTTGATATTCAACAATGCAAGTTCCGTGATTAAACGCTCTTGGATCTTGACTAAACGTCCAAACTGGTATTATAAGAATTAGTATTAAAAGTGACTTTTTCATTTTTTCTTTAATAAAGACCAACTAGAAGTAAAGTTCAGCTTACAAAGCTTTACTATATTAGTTAAACCTATTAAGATATTCTTAGTCCGTTTTTTTGTGGGAAATCATTTACAATAAATAATTGCTAAACAAAATAAGACCGTTGCAATATTAATAAATAGTGATGATTAAAGCTTTTTCACTTTGAATTATTTCCTTTTCTAAAAATTTAAGTCCTCATAAACAAGAGTTTACTGCGGGTTAAATTTCTTTCGAGCGTCGTACTTCTTTGTAAAAAGAGCTTTTGCAACGGTCTTAAAATAGAAAGTTTGGATTCTAAATTCAAATATTAAACAAAAAAAAGGGAGCAAATTGCTCCCTTTTTTAGTATGATAAGATTAATCAATTATTGATTGATTACTCTAAATTCAGTTCTTCTGTTAGCTTGATGCTCTCTTTCAGTACAAGTAACACCATCTGAACATCTGTTTGTCAAACGATTTTCACCATAACCTTTAGCAACTAATTTGCTTGAGTTTACACCTTTTGCCATTAAATAATTAACAACAGCTTGAGCTCTTCTTTCTGATAAGTTTTGGTTGCTTGAATTTGAACCACGTGAATCAGTATGAGAAGCAATTTCAACAGCAACACCTTGGTTTAATACAGGCATTAATCTAGAATCAATTAATCCTTTAGCAGTAGAAGTTAAAGTAGCACTACCTAAATTCCAAACGATTGGAAGTGGAGAATACTCAACTAATTCACAATTTACTTCTTCCCAAGTAGTTAAACCACCTTTTTTAACTAAAACTTCTTTGGTTACAGTTTTGAATTGAGCAGGAATATCAGTTGTTACAACACTAGCATCACTCGCTAAAACAGTTCTTTTTAAAGTAGTTGTTTTTTGATCAACAGTTCTAGCAATAGCTTGTGGAGGCGTAGTCATTACCGTTCTTTTGAAGGTTTTTGTCACACCAGGAATAGCAACTACAGTGGTTGATTCAGGAGTAATATTTGTTACTTTGAAAGATTTAGATACACTTGGTATATCTTTCACAATAGTTGTTGGAGGTGTAAGCATTACCGTACGTTTCATCGTTTTCATCACAGCAGGAATCTCAATAACTCTAGTAGTTGGAGGCGTAACCATAACCGTACTTTTAACCGTTTTAGTTACTGCAGGTATCTCAATTACCGTGGTAGTTGGAGGGCTTACCATGACTTTCTTTTTTACAGTTTTAGTAATAGCCGGAACATCAATTGTAATTGTAGTTGGCGGTGTAACCATTACCGTTCTTTTAATTGTTTTAGTTACAGCAGGTATGTCAACAACCTTAGAAGTAGCAGGAGTTATAACGATTTTTTTAGTATAAGTTCCTTTTCCACAATCAGGATCAGAACCACCAGCTTGATTACAGCCAGGTACTGTATTTACCATAGCATCACTTACCAAAGTAGTAGTAGTTACTGTAATGAATTGAGCAGGAATTGCTTTGTAACACCAGTAACGACAATCGTTAGGGTCATTAGACTCACAATCAGGAGCTTTATCACTCATAGTCCATTTTGCAGAAGCAGCTCTAGTTTCAATAGTTTCAGAACTACTTGAAAACTTTGCAGGTACAATAGATAATTTTGAACCAAACTCACTTTTATTGTAAGTTAAGGTTTCAGTTCCCCATTTTGCAGGTATGATAGACATCGTTTGTCCAGCTTCAGATACAACAATAGTTTCTGTTCTTGTTTCGTACTTGGCAGGAATAATTTTCAATCTAGTTGTGGCTGGTTGCACAATAATAGTTTCTGTTTGTGTCTCGTATCTTGCAGGAATAACTTTTAGTTTTTGTCCAGCTTCTTGTACCACAACAGTTTCTGTTCTTGTTTCGTACTTGGCAGGAATTACTTCCAATTTTTGTGCAGCACCTTGAACAACAACTTCAAAAGTTTCCGTGCCATATTTAGCAGGAACAACACTTAAACTTTGTCCAGGTCCTTGTACCATTACGTCAACAGAAGAGATTGAAGTCTTTGCTGCTACTTTACGTAAAGATTGGCCAGGTCCTTGTACTTCTACATCAAAAGTTTGAGTTTCGTACTTGGCTGGTTGTACACTTAATTCTTGGTAAGAATCTTTAATTACAACTGTTTGATTTTCTGTTGAATATTGAGCAGGTACAACTTTTAATTTTTTATAAGCTGGACTTACTTCAATGGATACAGTTTGGTTTTCCCATTGGTCTGGAGTTTTGCAACGAACGTAACATTTTCCAGTTTCTGGGTTTGTTGGTAGCTCTTGTCCAAAAGACGTAAAACCTACTAACAACAATCCTAATAGTAATACTTTTTTCATCGGGTTTTGTTTTGATTAAATTTAAAATTGATTAATAGCTGCGAAGATAATATAAAAAAACTAAATACAGCTAATAATGTTATTAACAATTCTTTATGCAGAGGATAGTGATTAACTTCCGTTTTGTGTAGGAGATGAACGAATAATTGTAAAATTGCTCTTAGATATAATAACCTATCTTTTAAGAATAATAAACTCTGTTCTACGGTTTCGTAGATGTTCTTTGTCACTGCATTTTACACCATCAACACAATTGTTCACGGGCATAGTCTCACCATAACCCCTTCCTGAAATACGATCTGGATCAACGCCATTTGCGACAAGATAGCCAACAGCTTCTTGTGATCTTTTTTCAGACAATTCTAAATTGTAAGCGTTAGGCCCTCTAGAATCAGTATGTGATCCTGATTCTATAATCATTGTTTTATTTAAGTACATTAATACAATAATTTTATCTAATTCCCTGCGTGCAGACAAGGTTAGGTACCATTCATCTAACTCAAAGAATATTGGGTTGAGCAATATGTTTTTACCTTTAATTTTAGGAGACTCAATATCTGGAATATAATCAGGTCTTTTTTCTATTACTTTAGGCTCAAGGATTTTTTCTTCATCTTCTAAAACTTCGGTTGATTCAATTGTCTGAATAATTTCTGATTTAGAATCAGTTATAGTTGATTTTGGGGAATTCTCAATTTGAGATGATTCAGCTAGGTTCTCAATTAAAGAAGCTTCTTCTACTTCAGTAGGTATTATACGAATCTCTTCCTTATCCTTTTTAGGCTTTTCAAGAATTACAATAGTTTCAGGTATTTCTTCTTTGTTAGGTTCTAAAAGTAGAATTATTTGGTCTGGTAAACTGGTCGTATTTATTGCCGCTTTTGCAATGTTTTTGAAATCTTTTTTAAAGCAAATTAAAGTGTAATCAGTTTCACAATCCACATTGTAGATGAAAAATTCACCTTTATCATTTGTACGTACTGTTTCAATATTTTGACCGTCGAAGTAAATGTCTACGTTGGCTTCGGTAATTGGGGAATTGTCTTTACTATTTTGAATAATACCAAAAATATTTTCAGAACATCGTTCTGTCTGTTTTTCTCCTATAGATTCAGGTATTTCGCTTGTGTCGGTAATGTTTGTGACGGAATTTTTATTTGTTTCATCAATATTATTATCAATAAGTGCTTGTTCTTGTTGAATTTTTTCAAGAGCAATTAATTCCTCTTCTTTACGTATTTTGTTTTCCTTTTCAGCTTGTGCAATTTTCATTGCTTCAATTTCTTCTAGCCTAATTCTTTCAAATTTAGCGTCTTCCTCTAATTTTAATTGCTTAGCAGTTTCTTGTGCTTTTGCTATTCTTTTGTTGTTTTCATCTAGGATTTTTTCTTGTTCTTGTTGAATTTTTTCAAGAGCTATTAATTCTCCTTCTTTGCGTTTTTGTTCTTCTTTTTCAGCTAGTGCAATTTTTGCTTCTTTAATTTTTTCTAGTCTAATTCTTTCTAGTTTAGCATTTTCCTCCAATTTTAATTGATTTGCAATTTCTTGGGCTGCTACAATTCTAGCATTTTTTTCATCTTGAATTCTTTTTTGTTCAAGTGCTATTGCTGCTTTTTGTTTTTCAATTTTTTGTTCTTGTTGAATTTTTTCAAGAGCAATTAATTCTTCTTCTTTACGTATTTGGTTTTCTTTTTCAGCTTGTGCAATTTTTGCTTCTTCAATTTTATCTTGTCTAATACTTTCTAGTTTAGCTTCTTCCTCTAACTTTAATTGTTTTGCAATTTCTTGGGCTGCTACAATTCTAGCTTGCTGTTCATCTTGTATTCTTTTCTCTTCTAGTGCTATTGCTTCTTTTTGTCTTTTAATTTCTTGTTCTTTCTCAATTTTTTCAAGAGCGATTAGTTCTTCTTTTTGGCGTATTTGTTTTT
>DQTL01000043.1 GCA_015662775.1 Lutibacter sp. | reverse complement strand
TTATATCCCAACTTTCTTCTTCTGAATATCCATCAAAATGGATTGTTAATGTACATTGATTTGCAGTAGGACAAACTTCAACAATTGTTACAATAGTTCTATTGAAAGCCTCAGTAACTTCACCACCTTCAATAGACACTAAATCAAAAACCACATTTTTCCCTACAAAATCAATATTATCATCATCATGACCTGTTAGTGTAAAAGTACCTGTATAAGAATTAGCAGGAATAATTACATTTGTTGTTGGTGGTAATGTATAATTTGCAGGAAGAGCAGATGACAATTGTGTATTAATAGCAATTACCGCTGTCCTATCAGAACTTGATAAATCAGAAACATTAACTTCAATTTGAATATCTGTACTAGAATCTGTATCAACTTTTAAATCAATTTCCTTTAAAGTAAAACCGATAAGAGTTTGCTCATCTCCTTCGTATTTTAATAACTCATTATCATCACATGATCCTAAAAGGAACAATGAAATTATAATGGTTGTAATAAATAAATATTTTTTCATCTTTTAAATTTTAATAATTAATAATTTGCATTTTGGATTAATAAGTCATTGATATCCATTTCAGTCAAAGGAATAGGCATGGTAAATTTATGGCTATTTTTATCTAAAGTACATACACCGTTTATTTCACAATCACGTGGATCTCTGTCAATTTCAACATTACCTTTAACTCCTAGCCTTTTCAAATCAACCCATCTAAAACCTTCATAAGCTAATTCCAAACGTCTTTCAGCTAATATTGCTTCATAAGCCTCTTGCTCGGTAGTTAGAGTTAAAGCAGTTGTTGGACTTGGAAAACGAGCATCTCGTAATTGCTTCAATGTTGTAGCTACTCCATTATAATCATGATTAAAAGCTTTTGCCTCGGCAATTAATAACAACATTTCAGCAGATCTAAATATTTTTAAATCATTAAGTAAATATTTTTGTTGGTCAGATCTTAATCCTACAAAATATTTTCCAATAGCAAGAATATCACTTTCAATTACATTAGGACTTGTCATATAATTTGGATCAATTGTAGATGAACCAAAATCAACATATGCATTATATCTAGTATCAGCAGTACTATATTTATTAAACAACGACCTACTCATTTCTAAATATGTTGATTGGTTTCCTCCACTAGCACCAAAAGAAAACATGGTACCAGCATTACCTCCAGCAGTCATTCCAGTAGCTTGTCTGTCATAAGAATCACCTCTTACTCTTTTAAACTTAAATATAATACCAGCATCACTTTGATCTGTCCAAACTTGACCAAAAGAAGCTAAAGGTGCTAAAGGATAAGCAGTTAATAATTCATTAGCAAGTGTTTCAGCTGTTGTGTAATCACCACGATAAGCAGCCATTCTTGCTCTAATTGCTTTAATTACATCTGTCCCAAATAAAAACACTCCATTATTTTGAATTAAAGAATCTGCTTTTGTTAAATCTGCTTCAATAAAATCAAACACTTCTAAATTTGTATTTCTTTTGAATTTTTCATCTACAGTTGCCACCTTGTTTAAAATAATAACCCCAAGTTTATTATCATCTGTCAAATCTTCAGTATAATAAGTTTGTAAAACAAAGTGTAAGTATGCGCGCATTGCATAAGCTTGACCAACTAAATTATTATATTCAGAAACTTCACTAGGTTCAGGAGTTGTTTTCTCAGAAGCATCTAAAAATCTATTAATTTGTGAAATATTAATATAAGAATTTGCCCAAATAGAATATGCAGTACTAGTAGCAGAAGTTAAATTGATACCGTATTCTGCTTGAGCTTGTCCACCGTTCTCAACACCGATAGAAATTTCATCAGTAAAAACTGCATTAAATTTAATTTCATTAGTGTTATCTAAATTTGAATAAAGACCATTCATACCATCTCTAAGGCTTGCGACTGTACCATCATATTGATCTTCTAAATAAAAAGTACCAGGTTGTTCGATATCTATTGCATTATCACATGAAAACATAAATGTTATCAATAATAAAACAAGTAAATTTTTTATATTCTTCATAATTGTATATTTATATTTTTATTAAATTCCTATTTTTAAGCCTAATGTAATTATTTTTGGTGTTGGATAACCGTTTTCAGCACTATCTAAACCTTCAACATCATTACCTCTCCATCCAGAAAAAGTCATAAGGTTTTCTCCATTAATATAAGCTTTTAAACTTTTTAGTTTTAATTTTTCAATATTTTTAGCTGGTACAGAATATCCAATAGAGATCATTCTCAATCTTAAATAATCCGCACTTTGTAAAAACATATCACTTCCAATAAATTTGTCATAATTTGAAGCAGTTAACGAAGGAACATTTGTTTCTCTATTATTTGGTGTCCAGGCATCTAAAATGTCAGTTGAATGTCTAAATGTTCCAATAGTAGTAGGGTCCATTAAACCTTGGTAGTCAAAATCAAATCGATCAACACCAACAGCATATGTCATTCTTGCATCTAAATAAAAGTTTTTAAACTCAGTTTCAAAACCAAAACTTCCTTGATAATCAGCATATCTATTCTTATTAGTAAATACTCTATCTGTATCAGGATTAGGGTTTTCAGTAAGGTTATTATCCTTGTCTAAGAATAATAAATTTCCATTTGCAGGGTTAACACCTTTATATCTGTATACATAATACTGCCCAATTTTACCTCCTTCTTCAACAGTAGTACTTTTAGAATTAAATCTAGCTTGTTTATTGTAACTTCCCACAAAACTTAAAGCAAAAGTAAAATCCTTTTTTCTTATAACATCTGCAAAAAGACTTAATTCAATACCAGTGTTTTCTAATTCACCATCATTTGCAAAGTAACCAGTGACACCAGATGTAGTAGGTAGTCTAATAAATTGAAATAAGTCTGAGGTTGTTTTTTTATAAACATCAATTGTTCCTTTATATCTACTGTTGTATAAACCAAAATCTATTCCTACGTTTGCTTGTGTTACAGTTTCCCATTTTAAATCAGGGTTTGCTAATTGAGCAAAACCAGTTGCAGATGCATTACCATAACCTGTAACTAAAGAGGCTAAAGATTCTGAATTATTTGCTGCAGTGAAATATGAACTACCAGAAATACGTTGATTACCTGTTGTTCCATAAGACGCTCTTAATTTAAGCATGTCAAAAGCAGTATCATTCATGAAGCTTTCTTTATCTAAGTTCCATCTACCAGATACAGAATAGAAGGTAGCCCATCGATTTGTATTTCTAAATCTATAAGACGCATCTCGTCTAATAGTTGCGCCAAATCCATATTTTTCAGTAAAGTCATAATTAGCAGTACCAAAAAATGATAAAGTACCTCCTTCATTTATACCAGAAAACGCACTATCTGTGTAAAAATCATTATTACCATTATCATCTACAAAGCCAGCAGAACCACCAGGGTAGTGTTGCCTTGGATCTAATCCTTGCGCCGTAAAACCAAGTAAGTTTCTATGAGCTTTAAAATACTCTGAATAAAGAGCTATAGTTAAATCATGTTTTTTATTAAATAATTTATTATATGTTAAACGGTTAACCATATTAAATGTAAATTGTCTTGAAGAACTTTGTGTTGCTCTACCAGGATAATCTTCACCATCTTGTTTAAAATATTGTGCATTAAATGAATTTGATGATTCTGAAGTGATATCTTGAGACTCTTTAACATCAGAACTTAATCTAGTCATAAAAGAAAAGTTATCATTAATTTGATATTCTCCCATTATACTACCAAGTAACCTTAATTCATTATTAAAACTTTTAAAAGTATCTAATCTGTCTAATAACATAATTGGTGTTAAAGCTAATAAGCCATAACTTGAATTATTAGACCTTAGGTCGGTTCCAGCACCAGGAACATAATCGTTAACAGACAAATGAGGCAATGAGTTTAAAGAACCTAATGCATAGTTTCTATTCACTGCACCTGAACCAATATTTGTTGGCCTATTTGCTTTAGTGAAAGAAATAGATACGCTAGAAGAAAAAATAAATTTATCATTGTTAGATTTCATATCTAAATTGTTTCTAACATTAAATCTTTGTAAATCACTATCAACTAACACACCATCTTGCTGGAAATATCCAAGAGAAGTAAAAGAACTTGCATTAGCTCCACCACTTCTTAAAGATACACTATGATCTTGTGTAGTACCTGTTCTAAAGAAAACGTCTTCCCAATTTGTGTTTTTATATTTAGCATAAGCAACAATCTCAGCATCTGTTAAGGTAGAACCAACTCCAGAGCCATACGATTTTTCTAAAAGCAACTCTTCTTCAGCATTCATTAAATTATAATTATTACCTTGTAATGATGAAAAACCAGTATTACTTGTAATATTAATAGACATTGGAGAATTGTATTTACCCCTAGTTGTGGTAATAACAATAGCTCCATTAGCACCTCTAGATCCATATATAGAAGTTGCACCAGCATCTTTTAATACAGAAGTACTTGAAATTTCATTTGAATTTAAACTTCGAACAATATCAGCATCTACAACAACACCATCAATAATGAATAGAGGTTGTGTACTACCAGAAATGGAACCAACACCTCTTAAATTTATTTCACTAGTAGCTCCTGGCTGCCCAGAGCCTGTAACTATATCCAAACCAGCAACTTGTCCTTGAAG
>DQTL01000223.1 GCA_015662775.1 Lutibacter sp. | reverse complement strand
TCTTTACGGGCAACTTTGGCAACATTTCCGCCTTGCTGTGCTACTTTTTTACTTTCTGTAAAGTTTTTTGGTTCAACGGCTTGCGAAATATCTTTGGTAGATGCTTCTGCCAGCATATTAAGTATGAGTTCGGTATTGGTCATATTATCTCTAAGGTTTTCTTTTTTTAAACCTTTGAGTATTTTGTATTCTTTGGTGGTTTTATCTGCCCAAGCCTTTGTAATTATATTGGTGAGTGTGGCAAACTGTATTCCCTCTTTCAGTCCTCTTTTTTTCCATTCGTCTGTGAGTTCTTTTCGTATTTCAATGCTTTTTAGGCGTTGGTTTATCCAGTTTTCTGAATAACCCAATTCTAAGTATTGTTTTAAGGCACGGTCTATGGTTATTTCTGGGTCTTGCATTTCATCCAAGCGTTCGGTAGCCAATTGTGCCAACCATAGTTTAAAAGGTTCTGCCTTTGGTGATGGTATGGATTGTATTAGTCTAAAAAGTTGTTGGGTATCTGCTACATCTGTTTTCCGCATTTTACCATCCTGTGCAAGCATTTTCAAAGCGTTACAATTTGTAACGGTTTCATTTCCTTCTTTTAAAAGTCTCTTTTTCAACACTCTCCAGTACACTTGTGGGTTTTTGCTTTCAGTCAATGCCGCAATTACATCAACAATAGAGATATACCATTTTTCGGCATCACTATCCCACAGGGTTCTGATTTTGCTGTTTTCATATATTTTTATGTCATTTTTTTTCATACTACAAATCCCATTTTAGTAAGATGAGCGTTTACTTTAGTTTCCAAATCAGTAACTTCTTGGTCTATTTGCGGCAAAGGTGTTTGGTAGCGTTCTGCCAGTTCTTTTATACGGTTGGTAAGGCGTTGGCTAATGTGGTCTATTTCGCCTTTTATGGCATTTTCTATGGTTTGCATCCATTTATCATCTACTACCAATTGTTTTACTTCTGTTTGGGTCAATGTTGGGTATTTGGCGTAGAGTTTTTCGTCCAGTTCTTTTTCGGCTTGTTTTATTTTTTTGTTGGTGGCTGTTAGTTTGGTGTGTAAATCAATATATTGTTTTAGTACTTTCAACTCTTCTTTATCAGTATCATCTTCCTTTTGCAGTTCTTTATATCTTTTGGTTACATTGGTTTTGCTTACTTTTTCTATTTCTGCAAAGTAACTGTCTTCACCAGATTGTTCTTCTTCCAGTTCGCTTATTTGGCTTGTAATCGTTTCTTTTTCAGTTTCAAAATCGTTCAAAGCTTTTTTCTCGGTTTCAAAATATTTGTTTATTACTAATTCTTTGGGTATAAGGTCACAAGTCCAACCTTTGTCTATCATTTTCTTTTTAGCATTTGGTTTTAGTATTCTGTAGGTTTCTGCTACCCAACCATCTGCCGAAATAATATAGCAATCGTCTTGCATTGTTTCATTCCAGTAAGACATTAGTAATTGATATACATTGTATTTATCAATTAGGGCTTTGCTGTGGTAGGTTTGTAAAAGGTTTGTAGATAGTTTGGTAATTACTTCTTTAGGTCTGTTACCTTTATCGAGTGCTTTTAATAGTTGGGTATTTTTTGTTTTCCAAGCTTCAAAAAGGTTATTCATTTGGTTAATAAAACTTTCAAATTCTGGATGCGAATATATTTCGTCTTTTATCTGTTCGGTTTCAATGGTTAGTTTAGAATAGTTATCATTTATTTTCTCAAACAATGATTTTCTAAGGGTAGGAAATACTTTCCAAAAGTTAGATAAATCATCAATGTCTGTTATTGGTATTCCGCCTTTTAAATGGGCTTCAATATCTTGTATATCTTCCTTTTCTTGGTTGTCTATATATCTTGGTATGTTTAGATTGTATTCGTTTTTGGCAATTTCAGTAATAGATACCATTCGGCTATAGCCTTTTACTTCTTTTTGTGTGGTAAACACATCTGTTATTCTCTTAATGTCTTGCTCACGCAATCTGTTTTTGTTTCCGTCTTTTATAAAACCTTTCCCTGCATCAATCATAAAAACCCCTTTACGATTGTTGGCGTTTTCTTTGTCTATAAAAATAATGACGGCGGGTATTCCTGTACCATAAAACAAGTTGGCAGGCAAACCAATAATACCTTTTATAAAGCCTTTTTTGATTAAGTTGGTTCTTATTTCTGCTTCTGCATTTCCTCTAAATAATACGCCGTGTGGTAGGATAATGGCTCCTTTTCCGTTACGTTTTAAAGACCTCACTATGTGTAATAAAAAGGCATAATCACCATTTTTTGCAGGTGGAATACCGTAATCTTTAAAACGGTTGTATTTATCATTAGGCAAAGTCAAACCGTTACTCCAGCGTTTATCACTAAAAGGTGGATTGGCAACTACAAAATCGAATGTTTTTAAATTGTCTTGTAGGTTTTTGTCTTCAAAAAGTGGTTTTGCAAGTGTGTTACCTTGTTTTATTTCGGCAGTTGGGTTGTCGTGCAATATCATATTCATACGAGCCAAACCTGCTGTGGTCGCATCTTTTTCTTGACCGTAAAGGGTTACTTTAGATTTTGCAAATTCTCCAACTTTAAGTAACAAAGACCCCGAACCACAAGTTGGGTCATAAACAGTAATGTCGGTATTGGTATCTACCTTATTAATCTCAATGATACTTGCCAAAGTTCTACTTACTTCTGATGGTGTATAGAATTGTCCTTTACTTTTACCACTTTGCGTAGCAAAATGTCGCATTAAAAATTCGTAGGCATCTCCTAAAATATCATCACCATCTGCTTTGTTTTTACTAAAGTCTAATGCAGGATTTTCAAAAATACCTATCAAAGCATCTAAGGTGTCAATCATTTCTTTATCTGTTCCTAACTTTGTAGGGTCGTTAAAGTCAGGAAATTTCGCCAATTTGTTGGCTTCTGCAATTGGTGCTAATATTTTTTTATTGATTTGGTCTCCAATATCTGTCGAACCTTTTAGTGCCACCATATCCGCAAAACTGGAACCTTCAGGTATTGTAATTGGTGCATATGGTTGTCCTGCCCATTTATCACTTATGTATTTTATAAACAACATTACTAATACATAATCTTTGTATTGACTTGCGTCCATACTTCCTCTCAATGCATCACAACTTTCCCAAAGACTGCTGTATAATTCCGATTTTTTTATTGCCATTCTATTATTCTTCTAAATTTTGTTCTACTAATAATTCTTTTGCTCCTACATTTAAGATTTTTGCAATCTTATATAAATCCTCCAAACTTGGCTGTCGTCTGTTTTTAGCATAGGCGTTTACCATATTGTAACTCTTGCCTAATTTTTCAGCCAACCAAATTTGCTTTATACCTTTTTCTTCTAAAACCTCTTTTATTCGGTTCATTATTTCTTGTTTTTTTACAAGCCACTAAAGTAATAGTTATTTTTCAATATCTCACAGTATGAGTATAAATATCTTTATATGAGTTTGAGAGCGTTGGCAAGAAAATGCTCTTTTGGTTTTTTAAGCCTTTACTTTGTATTCGATTAAATTTAGTATTTTTAAAAAGAGA
>DQTL01000004.1 GCA_015662775.1 Lutibacter sp. | reverse complement strand
TTGCACAATAACTCGTTATTCCTTAAAATTTATTCTTCAAATCTCACCTCTTCTTTGCATTCTGTATAGTAAAGCTTAGGTCGAACTCAGGTTACTAACTAAATATAAAATGGGAATAATAAGTTTTGGAGAAAGAATCACAGGCATTTTCTACAAAGTGCTAGATGAAAGAGTGATGAGAGCTAGTGCAGGAATCATGCTCTTTCTAGGTTTGATTGCTTTTGTTAATGGCTTTGTTTTAAGTAAGTATATAATAACTCCATAGATCGCAGGATTCTTAATGTTCAATTTTATCATAGGAATATTTATAAACCCTAAGTTTTCGCCGACCGTTCTTTTAGCTAAACTAGTTGTCAGAAAACAATCGGCTTTACCGATTGGTGCCATACAAAAAAAGTTCGCTTGGAGTTTAGGTTTAGGTTTGGCTTCAGTTATATTTGTACTGTCTTTATTTTTACAAAACGATGTGTCTTTTTTCGAACCCGTTTGTATGTTATGCCTAATTTGTTTGGTGCTTTTATTTCTTGAAACCTCTTTTGGCATTTGTATGGGCTGTAAATTATATTATTTGTTTATAAGGCTAAACATTATTAAAAAAACCTGAGGAAACCCCAAATTGTACGGGCGATTCTTGCGAGATTAAAGGTGTATAAGCTTTCCGCAAAAAACTATAAACTTGACTTTAGTATTTTTTTTATTGTATTTTTTAACAGACAATAATGTATAATAAAAGACTAAACCTCTAATTTATATCCAATACCATGAATAGTAACAATGTTCACATTGTCATCATGTATAAACTTTTTTCTAAGTTTAGAAATATAGGCATCTAAACTTCTGCCAACAATTACACCATTATCTTCCCATACTTCTTTTACCAGTAATTCTCGTTTTACAACTTGGTTTATATTATTACTTAAAATAGAAATGATTTCACATTCTTTTTTGGTTAAATTAATAGTGCTATTATTGATTATTAAATTATTTTGATTTTCATAAAATTGATATTTTCCTATAGAAACATAGTCTGATTTTTTAGAAGTTTTCTTTTTCTTAATAAAAAAGTATAATGCGATAAATACAACTGGCAATAACCAAATAGCAGTATTGCTTTTTTTGTTAGTTAGAAAAATAACCTGTATTGTGTAACAATCTACAGGTAAAACTCTGCCTCTACATGGAATGATGTTTTTTTCTTCAGCTACTTTAATTTGATAACTATACTGAACTTCATTTGTCAAACAATTTACCACTTCAATAATATAATTAGTAGGTAAATTGGTGTTCTTAAATTCTCTTGAAACTACAGTTAATAAATCATTTGGATTTATTTCTAATGGTTTTTGAAACGATAATTCATATTTATTTTTATCTAATTTTACTATTGGCAACACCAAAGAAATACTATCCTTATTTTGCAATAATAAATCATGACCAATAGCTCTTAAAACCACTTTTGTTTCTTCTGTTGTAAAATCAGAATCATTTTTTAGATTACAATTTACAAACGTAATTAGCATTACTAAAAAAGTAAGAAACAAGAAAAAGATTTTTTTAAATTCCATATAGTAAGAATTGGTTTATACCAGTTAGATTTCAAAAGATGCTGTATAAATTCAAAATATTTTTTTGTTTTTCAAGCTTCAAATTTCAAGCATAGCCAAAGCTACGGTTGGGATTTTAAGTGAAGAAAAACGGAAAAAGATGAAGTATTTATCAAGTGTTTTGGAATTTAAATGGTATTACATTGTCCGTAAAACTATAACAATTAAATACAGTAACATTCTAGTATGGAAAAAATCACATCTTTTTTACCTTTTTTTTACATTATTTTTATAACGCAACTCGCAGGATGCCTTACTTTTACACAAATAATAATCATTAAAAACTAAAAGACAATGAACAAATTAAAACTAATACTAGTCGTGCTTATCGGATTTTCCTTTTATTCAATTCAAAAACAAAAGGAAATCCAAAAAATTGAAAAACCAAATGTAGAGAATGGATTTGTAATTAATGATGAAGATTATACCATTCGATTTAAATTAGAAAACACAAATAGTCAAAACCCTATTTTAGTAATTGCTATGGAGTTAAAAAAGGGTGCTCATTATATTTCACCGTTTGCTAAAAGAGATTTTAAAGGTAAATTTTATATGGATTTAGGTTCTTATAAAGACATTGATTTTGAAGAAGAAATAGTAGAAATTCCAAAATCTATTGAAGAAATTGATCCACATCCTTTTACAAACGGAACTGTGAATTGGGTTCGTGTAAATACTACCTACAAACAAGCTTTAAATATAAAAACTAAAGGTGATTTTGAAGTGTTTGGAAGAGTTAGATTTACTATAGAACCTCGATGTACTCTTGAAGAAATTCCATTTGCAATACGTATTAAAGATGGTGTGATAAAATTGTATTCTCCTAAATGTTAATCAAATAACTGCTTTAGAAGATGAATAAAGTATTTGTTGTTATCATTTGAGTTTGTCATTTTATTTGTCGTACTTCGTTTATTAATTGATAAATCTCATTAAAACGAGGTTTGATTTTAACGTTGTAAAATATCTGACTATATTGTCAACACATAAAAATAAAAAAAATTTATCATACTAATTTGTATTTTGTAAAGAAGGAATTTTTGATAAAGAAACTATTACTCTTTACATAAGTATATATGGAAATTTAAAAACACTTCTAACTGAATATCGAGTTAAAGCTTTTGAAATAAAATCGTTTAAATTATTAAACGAACATCAGTCAAAATAAAATTCACCAAAGACGAAACAAAACCGAGAATTACATTTAGCAACAAATTAAAAAGCATAATTGATTGAAAAAAATATTGCTATAATTGCAAACTTTTAAAATTTCATCTTTTTTTATCTAAACAGATGACATTCAATTATTTAACAAGGGGCGTTATTTTCTGTTTTTATTATATTTGATGTATTTTTCCTTCCTTTGTGAAAAAATATTTTCTGTGTGAGGTATTTAACCCCAAATTTTAATCAAAATATGATTGATTTGAGCCTCTTTTTTTTATAAAAAAAGGTAAATAATTGACTGATTATTGTACTAATTTCAAATTGTGAAAGATCCAAGCTTAGGTCGAACTCAGGTTTAAAGGTGTTTTTGTATTTGCAAGCACCGCAAAACTCTTTTGAATTTTGCAAAAAAAGAAAAAAGCACACAAAAATTCAAAAGAATTTTGCTAATTTTATAACTTTAAAAATAATTGAATTTTTATACGCAACTGACGATATAGTTACCAATAAACAAACCCAAAAACCTCCCCAAATTCTTTTCTTAAAAACTATCCAATCTTAAATATATTTATCCCTATCTTTGCCGCAACTTTAAAAAGGGGTGTTCGCAAAGCGATCTGAGATTAAACCCATTGAACCTGTACAGGTAATGCTGTAAAGGAAACAATTATAATCCAACACCTTTTTTTATCTATTATTAATCGATTAGCGAAAGCAATCATAATTATCTAAGATGAAAAAAGTATTTTTACTTATTACTTTACTACTAGTGTCTAGTTTATGGGCTCAAACAGAGCAAAAGAAAGACAGCGTAAACCAATTAGAGGAGGTTTTACTCTTCGCAACTAGAGCAAAAGACAAATCGCCTTTTGCACATTCTACAATCAAAAAAGAGGAGTTAGCTACCAAAAACTTAGCCCAAGATTTACCGATTCTTATCAATCAAATGCCATCTGTTGTCACTACAAGTGATGCTGGTGCAGGTGTTGGTTATACGGGCATTCGAGTACGAGGTACAGATGCCACTCGTGTTAATGTAACTTTAAACGGAATCCCTTATAATGATTCTGAAAGTCAAGGCACGTATTGGGTTGACTTACCCGATTTTGTTTCTTCTGTTGAAGATATTCAATTGCAAAGAGGAGTTGGAACTTCCACAAATGGTTCTGCTGCTTTTGGTGCGAGTTTGAGTTTGAAAACATTAGAACCTTCAAAAGCTGGTTATGCCAAATCAACACAAGCCTTTGGTTCTTTTAATACCAGAAAACACAATATAAGTATAGGATCAGGTATGCACAAAGGGTTTTATGCCGAAGGGAGATTGTCAAAAATTAATTCAGATGGTTTTGTCGATAGAGCTTATTCTGATTTATTATCTTTTTATACCGAAGCCGGTTTTAAAAACCAAAACACTTCTGTAAAAGCAATTGTTTTTGGTGGAAAAGAAAAAACCTATCAATCTTGGTATGGAACACCAGAAGCTGTAATCAATAATGATACTCAAGGAATAGAAGATTTTATATCAAGAAACTGGTCGTCAGATGCAGAGGCAGAAAATCTTAGAAATGCAGGAAGAACTTACAACCATTATTTATATGATAATCAGATTGATAATTACGGGCAAGACCATTATCAATTGCATTTTTCTCATAAATTTAACACCAATACTTCCATGACTTTATCAACCAATTACACACATGGAAAAGGCTATTATGAACAGTATAAAGACGGAGAAAAATTGGGTGAATATTTTCCAACTCATGAGCAAGCTTCCGAGAAAGGAGATGTTGTACGCAGACGTTGGTTAGACAATGATTTTTATGCTTTGGTCTATTCTTTCAACTATAAAAAAGATAAATTAAATGCTTCTCTCGGAGGTGGTTACAATGCCTATTTTGGTGATCATTTTGGAAAAGTAATTTGGGATTCATTCGCTACCGAATTACCAATTCAAAGTGAATATTACAACAATTGGGGTCAAAAAAACGATTTTAATAGTTATCTAAAAGCAGATTACAGAATAAATTCAAAACTATCTGCTTTTGCTGATGCCCAAGTTCGAAAGGTGATTTACCAAGCGGATGGTTTAAGTTCTGATTTACTTAATATAAATGTGTCAGAAGATTATTTGTTTTTCAATCCTAAATTAGGAGTAAATTACAAATTAAACAACTTTAATAATGTTTATGCCTCTTTTGCTGTAGCCAATCGAGAACCTAATAGAGATGATTTAGTTAAGAACCCAGTTTTACCAAAACCAGAACAATTACTAGATTGGGAAATGGGTTTACGTTTAAAAAACAACAATGCTTACGCAACTTTCAATGGTTATTTTATGGATTATAATGACCAATTGGTATTGACAGGAGCCGTTGATGATGTAGGAGACCCAATAAGACAAAATGTAGCTAAGAGTTATAGAGCTGGTGTAGAAATTCAAGCAGGTATTAAACTATCTGATCAAATACGAATTGATGCCAATGTCACATTTAGTCAGAATAAAATTAAATCATACGATCATTTAGTGTATGATACACAATACGACCCAAACACTTGGGAGACTGTTTCGTATGAAGCAATTACAACCAATTATACAGACACTAATATTTCTTTTTCTCCCAGTATTATTGCAGGTAGCACACTCGTTTATACACCATTTGAAAATATGTCCGTTGGTATTATTTCAAAATATGTAGGCAAACAATATTTAGATAATACAACTGATGATTCAAAAGTAATCTCATCTTATTTGGTCAATAATTTAAGTATAAACTATAAGATTAATCCAAGTTGGATTAAAGAAATTTCCTTAAATCTATTGGTAAATAACTTATTTGATGAAGTGTACGAATCAAATGGTTATACTTATAGTTACTATTACAGACCTTTAGATTCAGGTGATGCAGCTATAACTGAAAAATTCTATTATCCACAAGCAGGAACTAACTTTTTAATGGGAGTAAACCTTAGTTTTTAGGCAAAAAAGAAGTAAAATTAATATTTTAAAGGACGTAAAATCGCTTTACTTTTAGACAAAAGACGAAAGACGGGTTCCACAATCGAAAGAAATTATTTCCATTGTAGTCAAATCAGTCTTTCTTCTTTATTCTTTCAGCGAAGCGGTCTTTAATCTTTTAACAGTAAAAACGTATCTTTTCTCCTACTCAGGATATTCAATACGTACATGATAGATGTTGTTAAGCTTTTTCTTAATTACCTTTTTAATTTTTTCAATTTCTCTAAAGGTAATATCTGCATTTTGAAATTGCCCATTTTCCATTTGCCCTAATATCACTTTATCAATTAATTGATCAATTAGTAATGCCGTGGGTTCTTTTAAACTTTTTGAAGCGGCCTCAGCTGCATCACACATCATTAAAATAGCTGTTTCTTTTGAAAAAGGAATAGGTCCTGGATATCTAAACTTTTCTTTATCAACCTGATCTGGATTGAGTTCTTCTTCCTGTTTATAAAAATAATACACCAAACTAGTGCCATGATGTGTACGTATAAAATCAATTAAACGGTCTGGTAATTTGTTTTTTCTAGCTAATTCAATCCCTTTAATTACATGATCAATTATTATCTTAGCACTATCTTCTGGAGGCAACTCATTATGAGGATTAACACTAGTCGCTTGATTCTCTGTGAAATACATTGGGTTGAGCATTTTGCCAATATCATGATAAAGAGCTCCAGCTCTAACCAACAATGCATTTGCATTGATTTCTTTTGCAGCAGCTTCTGCTAGGTTTGCAACTTGAATTGAATGCTGAAAGGTACCAGGTGCTTTTTCATTTAATTCTCGTAAAAGTTTATTATTACTGTCGGAATATTCTCTTAGGGATTCATCACTCACCAACCCAAACATTTTCTCATATAAGAAAATCAAAGGAATAACAACAGAAGCAGTTATCATTCCGTTGATAAGGAACATAACAATGTTTTGCCAATCAATGGTAGAAATATTCCCTTCTTTCGTTATTGAAAACGCAAAATAAGTCAATAAATACACACCTGTAATTTGAGCAACCGATATAAATAAACTAGCTCTTTTACTTAACTCAGACACTCTTAATATGGTAACAATACCTGCTATAATTTGAATAAAAATAAACTCAAAACTATTGGGCACTATAAAACCTAATAATAAAATGGTCAACACATAAGTAAACAATCCTAATCTTGCATCGAAAAAAGCTTTGATAACAATGGGTAAGATTACAAATGGTAAAACATATAAATAATGTGAATCAAATTTTAAAAGTAATGTTGTAAAAAGTACAGTCAAAACTACATTTAAGAAAACAAAACTAATTTTACTGGTGTTTTCATAAATACTTGGACGGTATTTTTTAATAAAAAGCATTAACATGATTAAAGCTAATGCTACTAAAAATGAATAAGCAGTTATCAACCAATAATAATTACTTTTCGACCAAATTTTCGATTTGTATTCTTTTGCTATGGATTGTAATTGTGCATATTTTTCACCTTCTACAATTTCCCCTTGTGCAATAATCATACTATTTTTGGGAATAAAACCTTTATTAGGAAGTATCGCATTGAGTTGTTGCTCTAATGCTTTATCAGTGAATTCTTTATCATAATGAACATTATAAACAAGTATACTATTAATTAATTGAATCGTTTTGTCTTTATTACTTGAGTTCGGTTGGGTTTCAAAATATTCTGAAATACTTTTGAGTTTTGTTGCATCAGTTAAAAAACTAGAATAAGGAACTTGAATGACTTCACTTCCTTTTTTTAAAGAAACTATTTCGCTAACGTCTTTTAAAACAAATGAGTTGGAATGAGCTACATAACCGACATTCAAAGTTTTCTTTAGGTATCCTTTAGCCTTTATTGATAAATCAGACTTTTCTTCTTCTAATAAATCTACTTTCTCAAAAGTTTCAGAGAATTTGTTTTCAAAATCAATGAGAACCTGCTTTGTTTTAGAAACATCTTTACTAAAATAAAGTTCTTTGTTTTTATTTATTACTTCCTTTTCTTCTTTTATTTCATTTTCCGTTTTTTGTATTGCAAAATCAAAGGGTGCAACAAAATCATCATAATGCCATTCTTTTCCTTTTTGGAATTGATACTTAAATTGTCCTCCTTTAGGAAATAAATATACAATAACAAATACCGATAAAAAGTACAAAAGCACTTTATAAATCAAAGAATGATTTTCAAAAATTTTATTTAAAATTGATTTCATTATTAAAGCGACTAAAGTAATTAAAAAACCTCGTGCAAAATTACACATTTTTTATCTGCATGAATTACATTGTTTATTATTGCAATTTTCAGTAAATTCGCAAGTACAATATTATAAATATAATAATTATGACAGAAGTAGTAATTGTCTCGATGGCACGTACGCCAGTAGGTAGTTTTTTAGGTGGTTTAGCCAGTGTTCCTGCAACACAACTTGGAGCCATAGCCATAAAAGCAGCTTTAAAAAAAATAGATTTAAAACCAGAAATGGTCGAAGAAGTATTAATGGGTAATGTGCTTCAGGCAAATGAAGGACAAGCACCTGCAAGACAAGCTTCCATGTTTGCAGGAATTCCCGATACAGTTCCTTGCACGACTATTAATAAAGTTTGTGCATCTGGATTAAAATCAATTATGATTGCCGCACAAATGATTAAAGCCAATGATGCCGCTATTGTGGTTGCTGGTGGTATGGAAAACATGTCTACAGTTCCACATTATTACAATGCAAGAGGTAGTGTAAAATTAGGCGACGTCAAGATGGTTGATGGAATGGTTAAAGACGGTCTTACAGATGTTTACAATAAAGTACACATGGGGACTTTTGCTGATTTATGTGCAACAGAATATAAAATAGACCGCGATCGTCAAGATGCTTTTGCTATTGAATCCTACAATAGATCGGCAAAAGCTTGGGAAGAAAATAGGTTTAAAGACGAAGTTGTCCCGGTTGAAATACCACAACGAAGAGGTGAACCAAAAGTAGTTACTAAAGATGAAGAATTCACCAATGTTAAAATCGAAAAGATTCCTAATTTAAGAGCTGTTTTCACTAAAGAAGGAACTGTAACTGCTGCAAATGCTTCTACATTAAATGATGGTGCAGCAGCCGTTGTCGTTATGAGTTTAGATAAAGCGAAAGAACTAGGACTCAAACCTCTAGCTAAAATAACAGGCTATGCCGATGCAGCTCAAGATCCAAAATGGTTCACGACAGCACCTGCAAAAGCAGTTCCATTAGCTGTTAAAAAAGCAGGTATTGAAATGAAAGATATTGAATATTACGAACTCAACGAAGCATTTTCAGTAGTAGGTCTTGTCAATATGGATCTAATGAAATTAGACCCTAAAAAAGTAAATGTAAATGGTGGAGCTGTTTCGTTAGGTCATCCTTTAGGTATGAGTGGCACGCGAATTATCATGTCGTTAATTAGTGTATTACAACAAAATAATGCAAAAATTGGTGCCGTAGGTATCTGCAATGGCGGCGGCGGAGCTGGTGCCATGGTTCTTGAAAGAATGTAAACGGAATATTAGATTCCAATTCACAGTTTCAAATAACACATCTTACCAATGAAAAAAACAACTCCTATTAATAAAATATTATTTTCTTTACTTGGAGTTGTTTTTTTATTCAGTTCTTGTGACACTAAAAAATCTAAAAAAATGGACGAAACCTATGAAGCTACCTACGCTGTAAGCTATTTAAGTGTATTACCCTTACGAGCAGAACCTAGTCATAGAAGTGAAATGGTTTCGCAAATACTTTTTGGTGAGTATTTAAAAGTGTTAGAAACTAGAGAAGAGTGGAGCTATATCCAATTAGAACAAGACACCTATAAAGGATGGGTAGAAACCTTTCAAATAACAGCTGTCACCAAGAAAGAATATGAGCAAATTACCCAAAGTCCAAAAGTTAAAGTTTTAGACAATTTAACTACTATTACATTTGACAACAATAAACTAACCTTAGTAAAAGGAAGTAATTTACCATTCTATTCCGAAGGAACTTTCTTATATAAAGGCGAAAGAATTCCATATACAGCTGCAGTAATTTCTGGAAATCAAAATACAGAAAATTTAGTTGAAACAGCTTATTCCTATATCAATACACCTTATTTATGGGGTGGAAAAAATCCACTTGGGGTTGATTGTTCTGGTTTTTCGCAAATGGTGTATCATTTAAATGGGCATATGATTCATAGAGATGCTTCTCTGCAAGCCAAACAAGGTGAATTAATTGCTTTTTTAGCTGAAGCAAAACCTGGTGATTTAGCCTTTTTTGATAATGATAAAGGAAATATCACCCACGTAGGAATTATTTTGGAAGATGAAAAAATAATACATGCGGCACACGGAAAAGTAAGAATTGATAAACTAGACCAAGAAGGAATCTACAATTCCGAAGAAAAAAAATACACCCATCATTTAAGAATGGTCAGACGTTATTTTTGACTTTCACTTAGCAATTAAAACTTATTAACCTCTTTAATTGCCTTACTAAAATCTTCTAAATTGTTAGCATTCATAACTAAATGAATCGCTTCATCTGTTACTTTTTCTGCATTATCTACAGGAAAACCAAGACCTACGGCTAACTTTCGAACAATCTTAGCTTCGTCTAATTTAATTTCTTCATCAGAAGCGATCATATGAGTTAGGTTAAACAATTGCTCTATACGATCATTGTAATCAATAGGTGGGTCGATAGGGTATTTTTCTGGATGTTCTATTATTCGTGTGAATTCAGCATCACTAATATCTAATTTATGTGCCATTTTTTCAAGATATTTCAACTCTTTTTTGTCCATACTACTATCTGCAAAAGCAATTTGTATCAATGCAGAAAAATAGGTTTTGGCTCTTTTGTGTTCTCCACTCGTAAATAAATCTAAAAATGACATAGTTTTGGTTGTTATTTATGTGCGACAAATTTAAACAATTTTTGTTTTTATACACAATAACAAACATATTTCTGTAATTTTGAAATTTCTAAACAAGAATACTGCCTCATGGATACAATTAGAATCACTAAACAATTTTTTTTTGAAACAGGACATGCATTATACGGTTATGATGGTAAATGTAGAAACGTACACGGGCATAGTTATAAATTAGCAGTCACCATCATTGGATTACCTATTGCTGACAATACTAATGTTAAATATGGAATGGTTTTAGATTTTGGTGATTTAAAAAAAATTGTCAAAAAAGAAATTGTCGATGTTTTTGATCATGCTACAATTTTCAACAAAAACACACCTCATGTTGAAATTGCCCAAGAATTAGAAAAAAGAGGACATTACATCATCTTACTTGACTACCAACCTACTAGCGAAATGATGCTAATTGATTTTGCTGATAGAATTTCTGCAAAACTCCCTAATGCTGTCAAATTACATTCCTTAAAATTGAGCGAAACAGGCACTTCTTATGCCGAGTGGTTTGCTGGAGATCAGAGTTAATTAAATATTTTTACTCACTATCATTTAAATTTATATTATGAAAAAAACAATACTAAATTTAATTGCAAGCCTATTTATTACTACTATTGTTTATGGTCAGGACTGGCAGACTATAAAAACTTTCATGCCATCACAAACACTCAAAGATATTGTATTTGTAGATGCAACTACTGCTTATGCGGTAAGTGCATTGTACAATGGTACTGCTGTACATGTAAAAAAGACTATCGATGGTGGGCTTACTTGGGAAGAGCAATACACAGGTCATGTCTCAACTAGCTTTAAAAGAATTGCCACACCAAATAATGGCAATGATGTATTTGTCGTTGGTGGAGCAGGCATATTAATTCATACAAATGATGGTGGCAGTACTTGGAATACAATTAATATTGGAATAGGAACAACTCAGCTTAGAGATATTTTTTTCTTTTCTAATAGTATTGGTTATATAGCTGCAGACAATGCTACAATTTTAAAAACCACAGATGGAGGCATTACTTGGACAAACTTAAATGCAAATATGACTGGTGTCAATACTATTGGTAGAATCAATTTTCTAACCGAAGATAGAGGATTTATAGGTGATTTAATTTCTTCAAAGAGACTTTTGATGGTGGATTAAATTGGACTGATGTTCCTGGGCATGAACCGGGTACAACAGGTAACTTATTTCAAATTCAAGAAATTCAATTTTTAGATGCAAATGTTGGTTATATTTCAGGAGATGTTGGACTTCTATTTAAAACGACCGATGCAGGTGAAACATGGAAAGACAAACAAGTACAAATCATTGGTTTTGCTGTAGAATCATTATTTGATTTTAAATTTCTAGACACCAATCCAAATTATGGTTTTGCCTGTGGCTACCATGGACTATTGATTAGAACTTATGACGGTGGAGAAAGTTGGGAATTAATGACATCAGATATTGCTGGAACAAACACACCTGGTGGTGACCCTTTTAATGCCCTAGATTTTTTCGGCAATAAAGGATTAATGGTTGGGCAACATGGAGAAGTATTAACCTATGAAGCCACTTCTGCATCCGTTTTAGAAGCCACTCTTAACAAATCATTAAAATTATATCCAAATCCGGTCATTGATGTATTATATATTGAAGGATTTGATTCTCCCATAGAAGAAATTACTATTTCTAATTTAAATGGAAAACTCATCAAGAGAATTAAAAAACCTATTACTAATCAAATAAATTGCAGTTCTCTAAAACCAGGAATCTATCTTTTTAAAGCCATACTTAAGAATGAAATGGCAACTAAATTGTTTATTAAAGAATAAATAAATTTCATTATTAACCACTTTTAAAGTCTGTTTTTTAGGAGATTAATTAAACTATACATCTTTGAAAAACAGAAAAAATAATTTATAAAAAACATTCCAATTATTAAATATTGATTGTATATTTGCCAACTCAAAACAAAAGACACACACTGGAGAAATGGCAGAGTGGTCGAATGCACTAGTCTTGAAAACTAGCGAGGGTCACACCTCCGGGGGTTCGAATCCCTCTTTCTCCGCCACAAAAAACCTTAACTTTCTAAATATTAGATTGTTAAGGTTTTTTACTTTTGATGTTTGTAGGATTTTTGAATTGTAATACTCTTTGGGTGGTAAATAATCACTTTTTCAAAAGGTTCTTGATTTGGTAGTTTTGAAAAAACTATTAACCTGAGTTCGACCTAAGCTTTACTATACAGAATGCAAAGAAGAGGTGAGATTTGAAGAATAAATTTTAAGGAATAACGAGTTATTGTG
>DQTL01000079.1 GCA_015662775.1 Lutibacter sp. | reverse complement strand
TGAAAATATTTACTTGACAAAACCCTTGTGCAATTATATTACACAAGGGTTGTCTTAATTTTGTGAAAAATGTTTTGCGGATTTAAGGTTAAATAAGAAATTATCTAATGAATAAGTAGAGGTTACACTAAGGTTAAAATACTTTTAGATTCTTTATTTAGGTTGAAAGCTATTTTTATAAACTGCCAGTTCTTTAATTTTTTCTAAACTGATATAATCAGAATGATATTCTCCATTCATATACATTTCTGATTGGTCACAATAATGTTTACTTGCGGGAATGGCACTTATACCAGTTGGTATTATGGTTTGAGAATTATCCCAATTAGCTGTTGAATATATGTGTCTTTGTGAAGCACCGTGATGAGCTATATAATTGCTTTTATAGGCAAATACATTTACAGTGTGAAATGAGCCACCTGCATCATAAGTTCTATTTAAGTTAAAAATATAATCGAGCATTTTATTTTTTCCTAATGGGTGTTCTAATAAAAGTTTGTGTTTGTCTCCCCATTTCCAACTAACAACCGAATTTCCAAATTGTTCCGATAGTGAAGTAATTGTTTCTTTAAAGGATATAACAATTATATCATCAAGGTTTTCTACATAATCTTTCGTGTTCGTGTCATCACAAAGAATTGATTCCCTTTCTTTAAAAATGCGATCAATCATATAGCTTGATAAGACATTAACTTTCTTAAACTCATTATACAATTCTGTTCCTAGCTCATCTTTTACGATATTTTTCCCTAGTGTTTTATATAGCGTTTCAAAAATTAAAGCTTCGGAGCTGTCTTTTGTTAATTCATTATTCCAATTGCTTAATTTGTTAAATGCATCTGTTTGAATTTGGGAAAGTTTTTGATTTGCTAGGGCTTTTATAATAATAGGTTTCATATCGTCAACCATAACAGAATGTACATCAGTATGCATGTCTTTAAAATCTGAAATTGAAAGTCTTTCTTTTTCTTTTAGCATTTGTTCTATTCTATTTGATCTATTAGGAAGGGCAAACCAGGAACTGATATATAAAGAATCTGAGGTTGTAGTTCGGTTGTTTGCTGAGAATACATAACCACAGTCAGGATTGTAGGTATAAGGAAGTTTTTCAAAAGGATAGAAACTATTCCAATCATATTGACTTGTTTCACCTGGAAATATTTGGTTTCCTTTGGCTGGTCTAATAGGAATGCCAGCACTACATTGTAAACCAATATTTCCGTCTACATCAGCATAGGCAATGTTTTGTGACACTGCTTTAAATGAACTACATGCATCTTTAAATTCAGTCCAATTTTTAGCTCTGTTTAGTAAAAAAAGTGTGCGAATATCGTTACTTTCTTCATTGCCTGTCCAATGCATGGATATTAATTTGTTCGTTTTTTTAAATCCACTAATAACAGGACCACGGTGTGTAAAACGGTTTATTTTTTCTATGGTTTGACCCTCTTTTGTATGAATTAATTCTTTTTTTATGATAAAGTCTTTCCACTTTCCATCGAGCATGTATTGTGTTGTGTCTTTATTTACTGTTTCAATATAAAAATCCATTGTATCAACGCCCACATTGGTCATTCCCCATGCTATTCTATCATTGTGCCCAGCTATTACAAAGGGTTGCCCTGGAAGTAAGACACCTGTTACATCTAATTTTCCTTCGACATGTTGGTGTATCTGTGACCAAATCCCAGGAATGTTTAATCCTAAGTGCATATCATTTGCAAAAATAGGTTTCCCTGTTGCACTTTTTTTACCAGAAACTACCCAATTATTACTGGCATTAAAAATTTCAGGGACAATCTCTTTTACCTTATCATATTCATTAAGCAAATTATTTGAAGTGATTAATTTGTCAGTAAAGTTTGGATATACGACATCATTTTGATAATCGATATCTACCATAATTTCATCATAAATCTCTTTACTTACTCCTTGTTTTACTTTAAACATTGAAATTTCTGATCCCCATGCCGTAGAAAGATTCCAAGCCATATAGCCTATCAAATTAATAGAATGTTCAGGTTTCCATAGTTCTGGTTTGTAGCCGAGTACCTTAAACTCAAATGATAAATCATCATTTGCAATGTATTGATTTACACCATCAGAAAAGGCTTCTAAAGCACTGCTAATTTCTTTATCTGATTTGAGTAATGTTTTTTCAGATTTTTCTGAAATTTGTAAGGATCTAAAAAGCTGATCTGCACCAATCATTTTTTCTCCAAATATTTCAGCTAGTTTACCTTGGGTTACGCGTCTTAGTAAATCCATTTGCCACATTCGGTCTTGTGCGGTTAAATAGCCTGTAACTCGGTATAAATCAGCTTCATTTTTTGCGATAATATGTGGTATGCCAAATTCATCCCTATATATTTTCACTTCTTCTTTTAATCCTGTCAATGCTACCGTTTCATTATAATCAGGTAATCCTGATTTTGCAATGGATTGAATAAAAAAGTAGCTACCAATAATCAGTATCACTACTAGACTTGCAATAATTTTTAATATTTTTTTCATCTGACAAATTTGTTAAATTTATTGATAGAAACAAAATATACAACCAAACTAACAAATTGATTGTTGTTTAATGCTTTTATTCAAACTTTAGTAATAATCAGCTAATTATAGCATTGGTTAATTACTTCTTCCCAATAATATGTTGCATCACATCATAAGCATGATTGATTGCCATAGCGATAGAGCCACCTTTATCATAAATAATATCACCTGCCAAATACAAACCTTTTACTGATGTTTCATAAGTGTTTTCATTATAAATAGGTCTTTTTTGATCATCTACATCTATGTCTGATCTTTGTAAAAAATCAATAGGAGTGGTTCCTCCAATAGCGTAAATGATACGATCATAGACTGTTTGGAAACCATTTTTATAATAAACTTTTACGCGACCTTCTAGAGCTTCAATATAATCTATATCAGCATTATAACGAATTCTTAATCTTTCTTCTTGGTCATATCGAATAACCATTTCTTCATTAATAGCATTGGCATCAACAAATTTAGGTTCCCTAAGGGCTAAGGTTACTTCATTTTCTGTAGTTAGTTGACAGGCGTACTCTACACCAGAATCTCCACCACCAACAACCAGTATTTTTTCTTTTCCTCTACAATCATACGGATTGTGATTAATGATTTTTCGAATTGAAGTAGGAATTTTATAGGATGGTTTATTGGGGCGACCCATTCTACCAATACTTACAATTACGTTATTTGCAAAATAATCACCTTTTCTAGTCACTACTTTAAAAATGCCATCTTCTTTAACTACTCTATCTACTTCGGTGTTGTAGAGTGTGTTAATAGTCTCATTATCTAAAATTTCTTCAAAGTAATCTAGTGTGCTTTCTTTAGTTCCATCAAAGAAATCGACATTTCCTTTTAGAGTAATCTCTTGTTTTTTGTAGATTTTATCAACCCTTTTAGAATCTTTATAATACTTTCTAATAGTTTCGGAATGGTTTTCCCCTTTTTCTATTAATAATACTTTTTTTAATTTAAAAATATAAGCTTCAACTGCTGAGGCAATTCCACCTGGACCGCCACCTACTATTATAATATCGTATGTCATTAGTTTGTTTTAATAAAAATTCCTTTCTGAGGAATCAAGTTGCAAATTTAGATTTTATATTGTGATTTTAACTATTGAAATAAGACTTTTTTTATAAGGATGGCTTCTTTTTATGAGCGAATATGTCATGAGTAAAATAAATAAAAAAGATAAAAACTTTGTAAGGAAGGAAAATGTCTTCGTCTAAACTAGCAACAAACAACAAATTAACCAACATTATATAATTACATCATGAGTTTAAAAAACAAATACTACAGTATCGTAGATTCTTTATCAAATTTAAAAAGTTTACCGCTATTATTAATGCGAATCATTCTCGCTATCGGATTTTTTGGTCCTGCTAAAATGAAAATGGGAAATATACAAGGAATCATAGATTGGTTTGAAACCATCAATATACCTATGCCAGCACTAAATGCATATATGGCAACAGGTACTGAAGCATTAGGAGTTGTCCTTCTTATACTAGGTTTAGGAACAAGACTAATTTCTATACCATTAATTATTACCATGATAGTTGCCATTGTAACTGTTCATTTAGGAAATGGTTTTGAAGCAGGAAATAATGGTTTTGAAATACCTTTATATTATATCATTATGCTTTTTACACTAGTAATTTATGGCGGTGGTAAATTTAGCGTAGATCATATTTTAAATAAAAACAGAAAATAAATTTTTAGGCTAAGAGCTATTATTAACAAACGAATAGTTCTTAGTTTTTACTTAATTATTCTTTAAATTAATATTAAATCAATTAAAATTCAATTATTATGAACACAAAAAAATTATTTAAAAACTTAGCTATCATTTTAGCTTTTAGTATCGGAGCCTTTACTTTTTACTCTTTTACAACTACTAACACTACAAATGATGTAAGTACTTACGACCAATCTTTTTATCAAGATTTAGAAGCAGACGCCCCATTATTCAATTTTGCTAATGCAGAAGACGAAAAATGTGGTGGAGATAAAAAAGCCAAAAAAGCTGATAAAGAAAAAGCTGATAAAGAAAAAGATGAAAAATGCGGAGATGGTAAATGTGGAGATGACAAAAAAGAAGCTAAAGCTGAAAAAGATGGCAAATGTGGCGATGGTAAATGTGGTGATGACAAGAAAGAAGCTAAAGATGCAGAAGGAGATAAGAAAGCAGACGAAGGTAAAGATGCAAAATGTGGAACAGGAAAATGTGGTTAATTTGTTAATAATTAATTTTTCCAACAAAAAAGTCGAGCATTCATTTGTTCGGCTTTTTTAATCGCGGGGCGATAGTCCAAAAGGGTTCAATTCCCCGACGCTTGCGTCGAAATAAAAAGGGGAATTCTACCAAACACCTCTACCCTTAGGTCGAGGTAGTTTGTTAAAACAAATACAAATTATGGTATTAGATATAAACAATTCAGAATTTGAAAACAAGGTTGTAAAAAGCGATAAGCTAGTCGTTGTAGAAGTGTACACCCAAAGATGCCCGCATTGTAAAAGATTACATCCCATATTTGATCAAACAGCTAGTGATAATGCTGAGCATATTAATTTTTACAAACTTGATGCTCAGAAAAATATGGCATTAGCGAAACAGTACAAAGTACTTACAGTGCCAACATTATTGTTTTTTAGTCACGGTATTTTAGTTGATAAGAAAAGAGGAGTTAGTAGTCAAAAACAAATTGAAAAAAGATTGTTACCATTGATGACGTACACAAAAGAAAAAGCTGCAAGTAAAGAAAGAACAGGCTTTTTTAAAATGTCTTGGAGTTAGTTTTTTAAGAAAAACAATCCTCGAATAGCAAAAGCCAATCAGTTAATTGTTAGGAAGTATGAACGATAATACTATATAAAAATCAATTCTTTTTGATTAATTGATAGGTTTGTTCTGCAATTTCTAATTCTTCATTTGTAGGGATAATCAAAATTTTCACTTTGGAATCAGAGCTTTCAATAGTTCTTATTTCTTTGGAACGAACTGCATTTTTTTTCAAATCTAAAGAAATACCTAAAAAGTCAAGATCAGTACAAACTAGTTTGCGAATAACATCAGAGTTTTCACCAATACCTGCTGTAAATACTAGGGCGTCTAAACCATTCATTGCAACTGTATATGACCCAATATATTTTTTAATACGATAAACGGTCATCGCTAAAGCAAGTTGTGGCATTTTTTCACCTTTAGCCGCGGCTTCCTCAATATCACGTAAATCACTCATGCCGGTAAGACCCAACATACCACTTTCCTTTTGTAAAAGATTGGTAATATCTATTGAAGAATAACCTAGGTGTTGCTCTAAAAATAAAACTACCGACGGATCTAAATCACCACTACGCGTACCCATTATCAATCCGTTCATAGTGCCAAAACCTAAGCTGGTATCAATGCTTTTCCCATCTTTTATAGCGGTTATACTACAACCATTTCCAAGATGAATACTGATTATCTTAGATTTTTCTTTACCTAAAAATGAAATTGCTTTTTTAGAAACATATTGATGACTGGTGCCATGAAAACCATAAACCCGTATATTTTCCTTTTCATACAATTCATTAGGGATAGCGTATCTATGAGCTACCTCAGGGATAGATTGGTGAAAAGCCGTATCAAAAACAGCAACCTGTTTGGCTTTAGGAAATACTTTTTCTGCCACTTCAATACCCATTAAATTAGGCGGATTATGAAGTGGAGCAATAGAGGCTAAATTTTGTATTACTTTCTTAACTATTTTATCAATAAGCGTAGTCTGTGCAAAAACACTTCCACCATGAACCACTCTATGTCCTACGGCAACTATCTCATCAGCATTATTGATTACACCTTTTTTTGGACAGAGCAGGAGTAAGGCAATTTGTTCTAAACCTATTTGATGCGTAGGAATATTTATTAGATCATCTATTTGGTGTTTCTCTGAATGATAGTGTATTTGACTATCTTTTTCGCCAATACGCTCTACCATGCCTTTACAGATTACTTGGTTTTCAGGTAATACAATAAGTTGGTACTTAATTGAAGAACTTCCAGAATTGATGACTAATATTTTCATGTTTTTTTAGTATTTGACTTTGTTCAAGAGTTTGCTTCGTCACACCTCCTAAAGACAGTACTTCTATTGAAGTTTGGTCTTAATCTGCTAATTATCAAATCAACCTACAATCCTTCCGCCTGTATCGCCGTAATAATTACCGTATTATAAATATCTTCTACTGTACAACCTCTACTTAAATCATTAACAGGTTTGTTTAAGCCTTGTAACATAGGCCCAATTGCTAAAGCACCTGTCTCTCTTTGTACTGCTTTATATGTGTTATTTCCTGTATTTAAATCAGGAAATATCAAAACACTTGCTTGTCCTGCAACTTCTGAATTTGGTAATTTACTTTTTCCAATAATGGAATCAACGGCTGCATCGTATTGAATTGGGCCTTCAATTTTAATGTCAGGTCGTAATTTTTTAACAATTTCGGTAGCTTCTCGTACACGTTCAACATCTGCACCAATACCTGACGAACCAGAGGAATAAGATAACATAGCTACTTTAGGTTCAATACCAAATGCTGCAGTTGAATCGGCAGATGAGATGGCTATTTCTGCTAGTTGTTCAGCAGTCGGATTTGGATTTATCGCACAATCACCAAAAACAGAAACACGATCTTCTAAACACATAAAAAAGATAGAAGAAACAACCGAAACTCCAGGTTTCGTTTTAACAAATTGTAAAGCGGGTAAAATAGTGTGTTGTGTGGTATGTGCTGCTCCTGAAACCATACCGTCTGCATGACCTAGATGTACCATCATAGTTCCAAAATAAGAGACATCTAGCATTTTGTCTTTTGCCATAGCTAAATTCATCTTTTTATGCTTTCTCAATTCAAATAAAGTTTCAGCATATTTTTTGTAATGTGGTGAATCAATAGGGTTGATAATATTAATTTTTTCAACATCAAATCTAATACCTAGTTCTTCTATTCGTTTGATGACTTTTTCAGGTTCTCCTAATATGGTAATGTCAACAATATTTTGATTGACTAATTTTACAGCAGCCTTTAATATTCGAGGATCATTCCCTTCAGGTAAGACAATGTGTTTTTTTTGTTTTTGTGCTCTTTTTAGTAAGTTATATTGAAACATTCTAGGTGTAATGCCTGAAGGTTCAAAAGTAATTAGTGCATTAGATAATTCATAATCAGGAACATATTTATCAAAAGTACGAATAGATAATGATATTTTTTGTTTGTTACCTGCATAGATTTCGGCACGTATTTTACTAACTGCTTTGGTGACAGGATAGGTGTCTTTTTTAACGGAAAGTATTGGTATTTTGCGTGATAGTCCATCAATTAAGTCAAGAATTGGCTGTTCGGGTTTGATGCCTCCAGTTAATACAATTCCTGAAATTGTCGGGTAGCTATACGAAAGGTTTGCTTGTAAAGCACCTAAGATTAAATCGGAGCGGTCACCAGGAGTAACAATAACGGTATTTTCTTTTAATCGAGGTAAAAAGTGGTGTAATTGCATGGCACCAACCATATAATGAGCTACTTGGTTGTTTAACTCATCGCCTTCGCCAAAAAGCACTTCGGCATCAAGTTCTGTAATAACTTCTTTAATTGTAGGATGTGCTAAAAAATCTATTCTAGGAATAGCATTGACAACAACTTTTTTAGGTAGTTGGTGGTATAATTCATCTTGTACCCATTCTAAATTTTTAGGCAGTACTTTATTAGCAATAACTGCTAATACTTTTACATCATTCTCTTCAAATAAGTGATAGGCAGCAAGTAAATTACTGACAAATTCTTTCATGGTTTTACCCGAGCCACTTTCGACAATAATCACTGGAATACCTAGATTCTTAGCAATATCAGTATTAATTTCTAGTTCAGTAGCAGTTCCTTCACCAGTGAAGTCAGTACCTTCTACCAAAATAAAATCATAGTGTTCTTCAATGGCTTTGTATTTGTCAATAATGGTGTCATAGACTTCATCAATTTTGTCTTCGTTGTAAAGATTAAGAACTTCACTTTTAGTATAAGCAAATGCTTGCTCATAGCTAATGTCTAGTTTAAAATGTGAAAGAGCCGTATTGATATGATTATCAATTTGACCTTCTTCAAAATCACTTATTATGGGTTTGAAATAGCCTACTTTAGCTACTTTACCCAGTAACATTCTCATCAAACCTAGGGTAACGATAGATTTCCCACTACCATTCTCCATTGTTGCTATATATACTGCTTTACTCATGGTTTATTTTTTTAGGATGCAAAGGTACGAGTAACTCGAAAATACAACTAATAAAACAGCATAAAAATTGATTTATTTTACACCTCTTTTATTGAGCTTTAGATGTTACTAATTGGGTTTATTCTCACTTTATTATTAAAGTGAAAATAAATGTTTTTGTGAGCTAAGTAATTCGTTTTTCTAAGAAATTATTCAACAAAATAACTTGACTTTGTCAATTATTTTACCTTACTTTATTTAACAAACAATAAACTCTATTGAAACGAGAGTTTATCTTAGCGGTTGCCCATAATGCTCAGACCGAAAAAAAACTCACCCAAAAAAAATTGCAGAATTGAATTAATTCAGTATTTTTGTCAAAACTTGACAAGTCTAATGAAAACAACTTTTGGAGAATATATCAGAAAATTAAGGACAGAAAAAGGTCTTACCTTAACTCAACTTGCCTATAAATTAGATTTGGACTCTGCAAATCTTAGTAAAATTGAAAACGGAAAACGAGATTTTGATAAAAAAAGACTTCCAAAATTAGCGGAAACGTTTGAATTAGATTTAAAAGAATTGAACAACGAATTCGTAAGCGACTTAATCGCAAAACAAATCTATGAAAGTAACTGTTCAAGTGAATTGCTTTTAGTTGCCGTACAAAAAGCAGAATACAGACGAAAAACTAATCAAAATAAAATAGAAAAAGCAGTATGAATTTAGTGTCAATATTTTCAGGAGCTGGCGGATTGGATTTAGGATTTCAAAAAGCAGGATTTAACATTGTTTGGGCAAACGAATATGATAAGGAAATATGGGAAACCTACGAAAAAAATCACCCAAACACAATTCTTGATAAAAGAAGTATCGTAAATATTCCTACTGATGAAATTCCAGAATGTGACGGAATAATTGGTGGCCCGCCGTGTCAAAGTTGGAGCGAAGCTGGTGCAGCAAGGGGAATTAAAGACAAAAGGGGACAATTATTCTATGAATTTATCAGACTTTTAGAAGCCAAACAACCTAAATTCTTTTTAGCCGAAAACGTAAGTGGAATGCTAATCTCAAAACATTCAGAAGCCTTAGAAGGAATTAAAGAACTTTTTAGAAACGCAGGAATTGGCTATGAATTATCTTTTAAAATGCTAAATGTAGCAGACTATAATGTGCCACAAGATAGAAAAAGAATTTTCTTTATTGGTATTCGTAAAGATTTAGATTTTAAATTTGAATTTCCTACAAACACATTTCAAAAAATAACTTTGGCTGATGCTATTTCAGACCTTAAAGAAGGAGTTTTACCTGCCAAAGAGTATAATAAAACAAACGGAGAATTATGTGAAATCCCAAATCACGAATATATGATTGGTAGTTTTTCTTCAATGTATATGTCAAGAAATCGTGTAAGAAGTTGGGATGAACAATCTTATACAATTCAAGCAGGTGGACGACACGCACCAATTCATCCACAAGCACCAAAAATGAAATTCATTGAACAAAACATAAGGGTCTTTGTTCCAGGAAAAGAGCATCTTTATAGACGTTTAAGCGTTAGAGAATGCGCAAGAATTCAGACTTTCCCTGATGATTTTATTTTCCACTATAAAAATGTACCCGCAGGTTACAAAATGATAGGAAATGCCGTTCCAGTCAATATGGCTCATTTTTTAGCTGAAAATATCAAAAAACAGCTAATTGCAAATCAAAAAGTAAAAGAACAAACCCAAATAATTGAAACCGAAAAAATCAGTATTGCCGTATGATAAATATATTAGATGCCATTTACAATATTGTCACCTACCCTATTTTTGACATTAAATCTCATTATTCTGGTAAAAATAGAACAAATAGTGTTGGTGAAGCTTTAGAAACCTATATCAAAGACGCTTTTGTAAATACGTTTGAAATTGAAAACGAAAAAGAACGACTAAAACAGTTTAATAAAAACTTTTCGTGGTTAGGAAATCAAAATCATCCGCCAGATATTATGATAAAAGGTGGCGATGCAATTGAAGTCAAAAAAACACAAAGTGAAAGAAGTGATTTAGCGTTAAACAGTTCCTACCCAAAGTCAAATATTAGTTCATCAAGTCCTATGATATCGCAGGAATGTAAAGATTGTGAAAATTGGACAGAGAAAGATTTAATCTATTGCATTGGACACACGACTGATGAAACTCTAAAATCACTTTGGATGATTTACGGCAGTATTTACGCTGCTAAACACGAAACATACCAACGAATTAAAAAGACAATTGTAAGTGGAATTAACACAATTCCAGATGTAGAATTTGCTGAAACAAAGGAATTAGGACGAGTAAACAGAGTTGATCCTTTAGGAATAACAAATTTGAGAATACGTGGAATGTGGCAAATTCAAAACCCAAGAAAAGTATTTGAATATGTCTATAAAACTGAAGGAACTGAATTTGAATTGATTTGTATAATTCCAACAGAAAAATACAATTCGTTTGAAAAAGATAGTAAAAATAAAGTGGAAAAATTAGACAAAAAAGGATTTGAAATTTCAAATATTGAAGTTAAAGACCCAAATAATCCAGCGAAATTAATTAAATGTAAATTGATTAAATATTTGATTGAAAAATAGAAAACACTATGGGCAACACTGTATAACCGACAATAGCGGGTTTTATCTATAACCGAAAGTTTAGTTTTTTTACAAAAGTTAGTGTTTAACTGCTAAGTAAGTGCTTTTAAAGTCCACTACTGCGGTTATACCAACGGTAAAACAAAATTCTAACCAATTCAGGAAAACTATGTAAAATTCTTAATTAGTTTTAAAAGAAATAGCTAATTTTCTTTAATCAATTCACTTAAAAGTTTCCTTGCTCTGAGTAGTTTTACTTTGACACTACTTAGTGATTCGTTAAGTTCTTCGGCAATTTCCTTGTAACTATATTCCTGAAAATAGCGAAGATTAATTACTTCTCTATAATTAGGTTTTAGTTGTTTTATCATTTTTAAAAGAAATGCCAAGTGCTGTTCTTGGATTAGCTTGTCTTCGGCAGTAGGTGTGATATCTGCTATGACAATGATATTGTCTTTCTCAATATCTACTTCCTTAAGATTCTTTTTCTGTGATCTTAAATAATCAATGTGTAAATTACTTGCAATTGCCAACAACCAATTTTTAAAAGAATACTTTGGGTTGTATTGAATTAGTTTATCAAACGCTTTAGAAAATGTTTTAATGGTTAAATCTTCTGTCTCGTAGTCATTATTACATTTCGAGTTTAAAAATCGAAATAAATCACCCCAATACAAATTTAGTAAAATGGTGTAGGCAGACTGACTGTCAGACTTTGCTTTTTCAATGATATTTTGTAGTTCTTCTGAAGTCATGATGGATTACCATTTTTTTGGTTTCCCAAATAAGTTGGTGATAAAGATACGTAATTGCAGTAGAATTAAAAAAAATTCTAAAAAAGGAGCAACCCAAATTAAATCTTTTTCATCAAGTTTTTGTGTTGTAGGTATCAAACTGATATAATAGGTGAGATAGCGAAATCCTATTAAAAAAAGCACGTATTTTACTTGAAAACCAGAGATTAATAGAAAAATGGAAAGTGAGATAAATAGTAATTGTGAAAGATAAAAACCACCTAAAAAAAACTGATGGATAGGTTTATACACATTTGCCGTAGTAACATGTCGTCTTTTTTGAAGCAACCACGCTGAGATTGTATTTTTTGGTTCTGATAAAGTGTGTGAGTCTTTTTTCCAACAAATAGCTGTGTTTTGTTTGTTTCCTATTTGATTGACAAATAAATCATCATCACCAGATTTTACATGTTTATGACTTTCAAATCCATCAGCTTTGTTGAAAAGTGTTTTTGTGTAGGCAATATTTCTTCCAACTCCCATATAGGGAAGTCCGATTTTGGCATAAGAAAAATATTGCCAAGCGGTTAAGAGTGTTTCATAACGCACCAATTTATTAAACCAACCTGCTAATTTTTTATAGCCTCCATAACCTAAAACTAACTGTTTTTTATTTGAGAACTGTGAGGAGATACTTGATATCCAATCGGTTGAATTGGGAATACAATCAGCATCTGTAAATACTAAATTTTCGTAAGAAGCCTTTTGAATTCCTGCTGTTATTGCATTTTTTTTATTTCCAGAGTAAGTTGCAGTTAAAGGAATGCTTATAAATTGTATGCACTTATGTTGATTGGAAAATTCTTTAATTATAGAAAGAGTATTGTCGTTTGAAGCATCATCAACAACAATGATTTCAAATTTAGGATATTTTTGTTTAAGTAAATGTGTTAGAAGTATGCCAATATTTTTCTCTTCATTTTTACATGAAATAATTACTGAAATAGGATTTTCTTTAGTTGAATTTGGCTGTTCTGAAGCGTATGAAAACTGTGTAAAAAGAGCTCCGTAAAAGCTAACTTGAATAACTATTACAATAATAAAAGCAAGAAATAAGATAGACAACAATTTATCCTATCTTTTTTACAATAATTTTTGGGACATCATCAAAATAGGCGTTTTTTCTGTCAGGATTGCTAGTATGAGTGTCGTCATTTTCGCAAACACCGCCACCGCCACAGGCACAACTTTTTCCTAGAGTATTTCTGCTGGAACAAGTTCCATCAAATTCACCATCTTTTTGTACCCAAATTTTTATGGCAATTCCAGCAAAACCAAGTCCAAGTAAAACGGCTGATATTAAAAAAAGTTTAAACATCTCTGAGAATATTTTTGCAAAGGTAAAATTAATGTAGAATTAAGAATATAGAATTAAGAAATATTGTAAAAAAACTTCAAAGAGAAATACCAAAATGGTGATTTTTCTTTGAAGTCTGACTTTATTAAGATTTTATTTTATCACTAACTCATTACAAAGAAGCAGCATAAACTAGCAACTCAACAATCTTAGTGGCATAACCATATTCATTATCGTACCAAGAGATAACTTTAAAAAATTTGTCATTTAATTCTAAACCTGCACCTGCATCAAAAACAGAAGTATGTGTTTCTCCAACAAAGTCAGTAGAAACTACTTCGTCTTCGGTATAGGCTAAAATTCCTTTTAAACTTCCATCAGCGGCTTCTTTCATTTTAGTTTTAATCTCTTCGTAGCTAGTTGATTTATTTAGCTTTACCGTTAAATCAACAATAGATACATCAGCAGTAGGAATACGCATTGCCATACCTGTAATTTTACCTTCAAGGCTTGGAATTACTTTTCCAACAGCTTTGGCTGCACCAGTTGTCGTTGGGATAATATTTCCAAAAACAGAACGTCCTCTACGCCATTTTCCTGAAGGAGAATCAACAGGTGTTTGTCCTGATGTAGCTGCATGAATAGTTGTCATTAATGCTTCTTCTATGCCAAAATTATCATGTAAGACCTTTGCAATCGGAGCAAGGCAGTTAGTGGTGCAAGAAGCATTAGAAAATATAGCTGTTTCTTTATTTAGATCAGTATGATTAACGCCCATTACGTACATAGGCGTATCATCTTTTGGTGGGGCAGACATAATTACTTTTTTTGCTCCTGCTTTTATATGTAGGTTTGCTTTTTCTTTAGTTAAGAAAAAACCAGTTGCTTCAATGATGTATTCTGCACCTGCAGCTGCCCAATTGATGTTTTCTGGGTTGCGTTCAGCAGTAATTCTTACATCCATTCCATTGACGATTAACATGCCGTCTTTAACGCTCACATCACCATCAAACCTACCGTGTACAGAGTCGTATTTAAGTAAATAAGCTAAATACTCAACATCTAGTAGATCGTTAATAGCTACAACATCAATATTTCTTTTTATTGCTTCGCGAAAGGCTAATCTACCTATTCGACCGAATCCATTTATTCCTAATTTTATCATTTTATTGTTATTTATAAATTTTGTATTAATTATTTGTATTATAAAATGTACCTATTAAATTGACATTATATCAGATACACGTATTAATTCTTCATTGAGTTTATGATGTCCTTTAACCGCTTTTTCTAAATTGGTTGTGTCTATACGGTTGTTATTGATGCCAACCATTAGATTGGTTTGGTTGTCAAGTAATAATTCAACTGCTTTTACACCCATTCTACTAGCTAGTACACGATCAAAACAAGAAGGTGAACCTCCGCGTTGCATATGCCCTAAAACAGAAACTCTAACCTCATATTCGGGCATATTTTTTTCGACATATTCTGCTAGTTCAAATACATTTTTACCTGTTTTATCTCCTTCGGCAACCACAACAATACTTGATGATTTTCCAGATCTTTTACTTCTTTTTAGTGATTGTAACATACGCTCTAAACCTAAATCTTCCTCAGGGATTAAAATTTCTTCAGCTCCAGCTCCCACACCTGCATTTAAAGCAATAAAACCAGCATCTCTACCCATTACTTCAACAAAAAACAAACGGTTATGTGAACTAGCGGTGTCTCTAATTTTATCAATTGATTCAACCACAGTATTTAAAGCCGTGTCATAACCAAGCGTATATGAAGTACCAAAAATATCATTGTCTATGGTGCCTGGAATTCCTACAAGAGGAAATTTAAACTCTTTATTGAATACCATGCCACCTGTAAAGGTCCCATCACCACCAATAAGAACTACAGCATCAATTTCAGCTTTAATAAGCTGCTTATATGCTTTTTCGCGTCCTTCTTTAGTACGAAACTCTTTGGAACGTGCTGATTTTAAAATAGTACCTCCTTTATTGATAATACCACTTACGCTTCTCGCATCTAAGGTAATAAAATCACCTTCTATCATTCCTTGAAAACCACGGTAAATTCCTATACAATCTATGCGGTAGTAGGTGCAAGACCTAACAACAGATCGGATAGCTGCATTCATCCCAGGTGAATCACCACCTGATGTCATAAGCCCTATCTTTTTTATTTTTTTTGGCATGTAGTAATGTGTTTGTTTAGTAAGCAAAATTAATTATATTATTTCGTATTTATGTGCTATTTCTCATAATTATACGAAATGGTTTTCGTTCTAACCATAATTATTGATTAGTTTGGCTTTATCTTCATAAATCTTTTGGATATTTAGTAGCATTTTTGCAGATAAACTTACAGTTTATTGAACACTTCTTTTTTTAATCATCTAAATGGCTAATTTTCAAATAATTTAATTATTTTTGCCACCTCTTAAAAAGAACATTCTCATGAATATTACAAAAAAAGACATAGACGTATTAAATGCTGTTTTAACAGTAGAGGTCGATAAAAAGGATTACCAACTCAAAGTTGATAAGATTTTAAAGGATTATAAAAAGACAGCTTCAGTCCCTGGTTTTCGTAAAGGCTTTGTTCCTATGGGAATGATAAAAAAGCAATACGAGAAATCTATAGTTATTGATGAAGTGAATAAATTATTACAAGAGGCACTTACAAAATACCTAACAGACGAAAAACTTGATATTTTAGGTAATCCTATTCCTATGCCAGATGAAAATTTCTCATGGGAAAATGAAAAATTAGCTTTTGATTTTGAATTAGGAATGTCACCTAAATTTGAAATTAATTTAGATACAAAAAAGAAAATTAGCCTAAATACAATTATTGCTGATAAAGATTTTATCAATGATGAAGTAGCCAATATCCAAAAGCAATATGGGAAACTAACTTCACAAACAGAAGTAGTGGAAGGTGGTAGAATGGTTGGGTCTTTCTCTTTTGAATATAAAGGAGAACAAAAAGAAAAAGACGCTACAATAGATTTAGACCAAATAAAAGGGAAACCGAATCTAAAAAAGTTTTTAGGTAAAAAAGTGGGTGATATTATTGACTTAAAAACAAAAGGCCTTTTTAAAGACGACCATGATTTAATGAACGCATTAGGATTAGATCATGATGATGCACATGGATTTAATGTCCCAGCTACGTTTACAATTACCGAAGTAAACAAAACTGAATTAGCTGAACTCAACCAAGAATTATTTGATAAACTTTTTGGAGCAGGTAAGATTAAAACAGAAAAAGAATTAAGAGCAGAAATTAAAAAAAGTGCTGAAAAACAATTTCAACAACAAGCAGATCAGCAGTTTTTAAATGCATCAACTGATTATTTAATAGCAAACACAAAGTTTGATTTACCTGCAGAATTTCTAAAAAAATGGTTGCAAGTAGGAACTGATAAAGAATTGACTAAAGAAGAAGCAATTGCAGAATACCAACGTTCAGAAAAAGGACTTCGTTACCAACTAATTGAAGGTCAAATAGCAAAAGAAAATGACTTAACCGTAACTTACGAAGAATTGCGTGTATATGCAGGTGAAGTAGTTACTGCACAATTTGCACAATATGGTGGACAAATAGGCTTAGACGAAGAACAATTAAAACCTATTGTTGATAATGTTCTAGCCAATGAAGACGAAACAAGACGTTTATCAGAACAATTAATGAGCAAAAAATTACTTGATTTTTATAAAGAAAAATTAAACTACAAAGAAAAAGAAGTTACGTATAAAGAATTCGTAGAGGAAACTTATAAGTAATATCAATTTGAAAATGAATTAATTTACTAATTAGAAAATAATTTTCAAATAAGTATATTAGAAACCGCTGTTTATAGTTTCAAACTTAAACAGCGGTTTTTTATTCACGTTAGTCTAATGAATTGATTCATTGACAAATTTTCAAATTATCTAATTGAACTATCCATTCATAGACATTAAAAACTCTTCATTTGATTGAGTGAATTTTATTTTATCGTTGATAAAACTCATAGCTTCTACAGGGTTCATATCGGCTAAATACTTTCGTAAAACCCACATACGTTGAACTGTTTTTGGATCCATTAATAAATCATCTCTACGAGTACTAGATTTAATCAAATCAATAGCAGGATAAATACGACGATTAGAAATATTTCTATCTAATTGTAATTCCATATTACCCGTTCCTTTAAACTCTTCAAAGATTACCTCGTCCATTTTTGAACCAGTTTCTGTTAATGCAGTAGCAATGATAGTTAAAGAACCTCCGCCTTCAATATTCCTTGCAGCACCAAAGAAACGTTTTGGTTTGTGTAAAGCATTGGCATCAATACCACCAGAAAGGATTTTTCCAGAAGCGGGAGCAACTGTGTTATAGGCTCTTGCTAAACGAGTGATTGAATCTAATAAAATAACCACATCATATCCACTTTCTACTAATCTTTTGGCTTTTTCTAAAACAATGTTGGCAACTTTTACATGTTTATCTGCTGGTTCATCAAACGTAGATGCAACAACCTCTGCTCGCACATTTCGTTGCATATCAGTTACTTCCTCAGGCCGTTCATCAATTAAAAGTATTATTTGATAGACCTCAGGGTGGTTTTGTGCGATTGAATTAGCAATATCTTTTAATAATATTGTTTTTCCTGTTTTAGGTTGCGCTACAATCATACCTCTTTGCCCTTTTCCAATAGGTGCAAACATATCAATAATACGAGTCGAAATATTTTTACTACCCGTAGCTAAATCAAATTTTTCATCTGGAAAAAGTGGTGTTAAGTGTTGAAAAGCAACACGATCTCTAACAACATTAGGGCTTAAACCATTTATCTTAGAAACACGTATCAGTGGAAAATATTTTTCACCAGTCTTTGGAGGTCTTACAATTCCCTTGACTGTATCACCAGTTTTTAAACCAAATAGTTTAATTTGAGATTGAGAAACATAAATATCATCAGGTGAAGATAAATAATTATAATCTGATGAACGTAAGAACCCATAACCATCAGACATCATTTCTAAAACACCTTCACTTTCTATGATACCATCAAACTCATATTCTGGTTCTTTGGGTTTATGTGTTTTTTTATGTTGATTACTGTTGTTATTCCCGTTATTGGTGTTTACCTTCTTAGGCAACGGACGATTTTGTTGTTGTTGTTGTTGTTGTTGTTGTTGTTGTTGTTGTCTAGGCTTATTAGTTTCTTGACTTTTGACCTCTTGTTTTTGATTTTTATTTTGATTTGGGTTGAGTCTTTTATCTTGTTGTTTTTGATTTGGTTTTGAATCAGCGTCTTTAGAATCAATTTTCACATCCTTTGCCTGCACATTTTTATTTTGTTCAGGTCTATTTGGCCTATTAGGTCTCCTAGGATTTGGTTTGGTCTGTTTTGGTTTCTCTGTACTCGAAGGTTTATCTTCTCTCTTTTGCTGTTGTTTTTGAATTGGTTTCCTCTTTTCAACTGGTTTTTGAGGGCTTTTAGGTGGGTTTGCCGCTTGAAAATCTAGTATTTTGTAAACTAAATCTAATTTTTTTAGTTGGGTATGTTTAGGGACACCCATTTCCTTTGCTAAGTCTTTTAATTCGACAAGACTTTTTGATTTAAGTTGTGAAATTTCTAACATATATGTATGTAATTATTTTTTTATTGACAAGAAGTAATTGTCTTTATAACTTTGAAAATTTTTTTCTAAGATGTTTATTGAAAGTAAGTTCTGACGGGTATATTGTGTAGAACGGAGCAAATATATAAAAACTTTCTAATAAACTAATGTATCTAATTGTTTTTTTACTTTTCAATGTGGTTTATTTTTAAATGATAGGATAAAATACTAAAAAAATAATTTTAATAGTTTTTTTATGCAATCTAAAAAAGCAGCAATAATTGAAAAAAGTGTACCTTTGCACCACTTTAAAAAAGAGATTTAATGACTCATGTTCCAATAAGAACTCGTACTCGCTCACAAGAATCCTCAAATTCTATCGAACGACTTTATATAGCTATGCGACACTTGTTTAGCCGTGGTTATTATAAACCTATGGGGCTTTCAGGGGAGACTTTAAGAAATTCATTGTTACTTTTAAGACCCGAAATCTATGGTAGTATTGGCGGTGATCAAGTAGAACTCAATGGTTTGGTTTATGTTTTAGATCGGTTGCCAGAAGGGATTGAGGAGTGTGTATTTATTAATCTTACGGCTGATGAAGGCTATGATGAAAGTAGCTTTGAAGTGATCATACCTAAAAAAAGACGGCGTCATTGTTATCGTATTGATCCGAATCAAATGAATATTGAAATAACTCGTGGACGATCTGAGATATACGATATACTTACACATCTTACTTTTTTATATATCGAATCTCATACAATTCGGCAAAGAGTTTGGTCACAAAAAGACAATCAAGTTTTACATGAGTGGAAACTTCTAGAAGAGATTGTACTTTCTAATAAAAAGTTAACGACTAAAGAACGTGAAGTAT
>DQTL01000155.1 GCA_015662775.1 Lutibacter sp. | reverse complement strand
TAAGAATAAGGGATTACGAAGGACTGAACTTTCGGTTTATCACTTAGCCAAATTTACAATTTTTTCTATAAAATGCAAAATTGTAAATTTTGCGGACTTTGTAAATATGTCAAAACTTCGGTTAAACACTGACCTTAAGCATTAATTTTATACATTGTTACCATTTGTTTTTTTATTATTACATCTTATTTTTGTAAAAATGCCATTCTTTATAACAGCAAATCATTCAGTTTTTAATTCCGTTTTTATTTTACTTTTCGAAAACAATTCCATCACAAGATTTTCCGCTTGTATAATAAAGAGCATCAATTTGTTGTTTGCTATACATTTTTTTATATTTTTTTGCAAACTTCATTAAATCTTGCTCAATACTATTATTTATTAAACCACCTGTAAAAGCAGATTTCCATTTAATTCCGCCTTTTTTGCTTTTAGTAACTCTAAACGCTTTATATGGTTCGCACATTACATAAGTTGGTATTCCGTTTAGTCTATGAACTTTTGCTTTTTGTTTAGTTTCTTCCGTTGGTTCATCTGTAAATCTAACTGCTGTTACATTCTTTCCACTTGTGTAAATTATTGCATCAATTGTTTTTCCATCTTTTTCTGCTTTTTTAACAACGCTTTTAATAAACTTTCCGACTTTTGTTGAAATACTGCTATTTATTAGACCACCAGTTATTGCACTTGACCAATTAATTTCTTGTCCTTTTCCGTACACAATTTCATATGGTCGAACAGGTTCGTTTAAAATATATGCTTCTACACCATTAACAATATATACTTCTGCGAAATATTTTTTTTGTGCAAAAGAATTACTTGTGAATAAAAAAGTTAATGCGATTAAAATAATTGTTTTTTTCATAATGTTTTTTTGATTTTAAAATTTATTTTTGATTAATATTACATCCAATTTTGGATAGTTTTTAATAAATGGTAACGTGTGGCTATGCGTAGTGCGGGATTTAAAAGCACTGAACTTTCAAGTTAGCACTTAGCTAAACCTTTGCGTTTTGTTTTTATTTTTTTCATTTTAAAAGCTAAACCAAAGGTTTAGCGCTTTTCATTAAGTGCTACAAACTTTCAATTTCCCGCCAAAACCCGCATTACGTATAGGTTTTGTTACCACACGTATTTCTTTAATACTTTTTTATATCAGCCGAATAATAATTCCCAAATGTATCTAAACTGTCTTTTGGCAATTCATAATTTATCAAACTTGGGTCATCAGAAGTAATTACAATTTCAAACCTTTCATTTTCAAACTGTCCAATTGCGGAAATTCCTCTTTGAGAAACATTTCTAACAGTCAGTCCTTTCGGCAATACAAACTTTGTTGCCTTTCCTGTAAAATATCCTATTTCAATGTCTTTTTCTATACGCCCCAATTCGTATGAAGGTGAATTAACCCAACTTAAAAACCAACCGAACAGAAGTGCGACATTAAGAAAGATTGATATTCTAAAAATCCATTTTTTCATAATCAGTTTTGAAATACGGTTATTAATTTGTCTGATTCAAACATTTCTGCTGGCGATATTACTTTTTCGTCCATTGGGATTTTGTTTCCGTATCGCTCTTTCATTTTACTTTGAACAATTTTATTAGATAAATCGAAGTCGGACAGTTGTTCAAGTTCTCCAATTTCTATATGGGCTGCTTCTTTATAAATTTTCCAAACGAGTTCCGAACAGTAGATTTTATCGTCTGACCATTCAAAATAGAGGTCATAATTTTTCCCTTTAAATTTCTCGCCAACTTGTTTCATTTTCTTTAAAGTTGCTTGTGTTAAAATTTCGTTTGAATTTCTAAGTCGTTTTATTACGTAATGTCCATTTTCTCCTCTATTTACCCATTTGTTAAATGGTGTCAATTTTACAGGTTGAATGGCTTCAAAAACAAATAATTGCTCATCAATTTCGTAAATAATCCCCATATGACTATACCTTGAGTTTGTCGCAAGTTGTATAGCTTTACTTTGACTTGATTTTGAAGTTTGAAATATTATGTCTCCGTTTTGAATTTCCTTTGTAAGTTTAAATTGTTGAAGTCTTTGAGCACCTTCTTTTACACCGCCAGCAAATTGATACATTTCAGTTCCCCAATATAATAGGAAGCCTAAAAAGGTCAATATTAACGCTATAAAAAGTATTTTCTTCATTCTGTGTATTATACTGATATAGGTTGACCTTTTTTTGTATTTGTTTTAGTTTATTCAAACCTCACAAAAAGTTATTTCCGATTTTTTTTTGAGGCCTTTGGATTGGCCAAAAAAATCAGAATAACTTTTCTGCTTTTTTCTTTTATCCAAAGTTCTGTGCAATTTACTAAATATTTAATTGTTTCAGATTTTTTTTATTCCTTCTGTATGATTTGTATGGTATATTTGGATTCATATGTACCTCAGCAGGTTTTCTTAGATCTAAGCTAAAGTGTACTCTTAAGTTGTTATAAATATACACAGCTTCTTTGGTCATTTTTTGTGCTAGTTCTGTATTTTTAATACTTAGTCTGAGTCCGTATTCATATTTTAGAGTTCTGTTAATACGTTCAGCAATAGCATTTTCGTAAGGATCATATTGTTCTGTCATGCTCATTGTTATTCCATTAGACTCGGCAAATTTGGTGTATTCATTGCTGCAATATTGAAAACCTCTATCGGAATGATGAATGATTTTTTTATCAGGATATTTTCTATTTTTAATAGCCATTTTAAGCGCATCTACACAAAGAGATGCTTTCATATGGTTATCTAGTTTAAATCCCATAATCTGCTTAGAATAGGCATCTGTTACTAAGGCAAGGTAATTATGTCCGTTCTCTGTTTTGACATAGGTTATGTCGCTTACCCAAAGCTGTTCTGGTCTTGTTGGCACACTATCTTTAATTAGGTTTTTGTATTTGTGAAACCTGTGATTAGAATTGGTTGTTATATGATAGTTTTTTAGTTTACGCACGAGTAAATCATTGTTTCTTAGAAACTTAAAGAACTTGTCTCGTCCCATTTTTATGTTTACTATGTTCATTTGTGCTTTTAGTTCAGCATAGAGTTTAATACCGCCTGTTCTTTGTCCTACTTTGTTCCGATAATCCTTTACCATTTCTATTAAAATATTTTCTTGTATTTGTTCATTATTGTACGATTCAAGCCTTTTATAGTATGCTTGTTTACTTATCCCAGCACATTGATAAAGCCATTTTACTTTAAACGGTTTATCTTTTTTTTCGCTATTTCTTTCGCTAATGTTCTGGGCAATTGCTTTTTTGATAAGTTCATTCCTGATAGGTTTTCCATATCTGCAATAACGTCTTGCTGGAATTCTTTAATAAACTCCAGTTCCTCGATTTTTTCCTTAAGTTTTTTGATGGTGTCGTCTTTGCTCATACTTTTAATATTTTGAGCTAAAGTAGCATATTTTTTAATCCAATAGTTTAAAGATGAACGTGAAATATCATATTTCTTAGCTGCATAATTGACAGATATTTGTCCATTAGTAATTTGAGCAATGACAAATAATTTATGCTCATAAGTGACTTTTTTGTACTGAATTTTTCGACAGTCTGTTTTTTGGTGTTTCATAAGTGACTATAATTAATGTTTAATTTTTAGTCAACCTATTTCAGGAATGTTCAGGTGGCGATATTATGGCTAACGGCATGAATATGCTTTGTGCTGGGTGAAAATACAATAATTTTGGGTTAAACAATAACTTTTGTAAATACAAAACCAACTTTGAAGCGAGCAATTAGTCAGCATTAAGTATATTTTTTGTTAGCAACTGTTTCTCTTGACATTTTATTTAGGTTTATTCAAACATATAAATAGTCGTTTCAGTATAATTCATTTTTGAAAAGTGTTTTTTCGATTTATCATTGCACTATTATTAACAATTAAATCAAAATTATGTATTCATTAAAATTAGCAACAATTATTCTTTCAGTATTATTTTTTAGTGCTTGTAAAACGACGCCATTAAATAATCAAGAAACAAACGAAATTATCTATCAACCAAAAGATGATATTATTAAAATTTATGGTGCTGGCGGACCACATACAGCAATAAAAAGAGTTGCTGAAATTTTCACTAAAAAAACTAATATTCCTGTTGAAGTATATTTTGGTCCTGAATATAAATGGACAAAAAATGCACAAAAGGACGCAGATATTATTTGGGGAACAGCAGAACAATCTATGACTGCTTTTCTTGAAAACTATAAAGAGTTTAAAAGTGAAAATGTAGAGCCAATTTATTTACGGAAAGCCGTGATGGTCGTTCAGAAGAATAACCCTAAGAATATTAAAGGATTTTCCGATTTACTTAAACCAAATATGAAAATTGTAGTTACTGAAGGTGCAGGTGTTTACAATACTTCTGGAACTGGTGTTTGGGAAGATATTGCAGCTAGGTTAGGAAGCTTACAAGATGTAAAATTATTCCGTAAAAATATAGTTTCTTTTGCGAAAGGAAGTGGTGCTGGTTTTAGGGCTTTTAAAGGAAAACAAGCAGATGCTTGGATAACTTGGGAACATTGGCAAATTAATCATCAAGCTGATGCTGATGTTGTAACTTTTGCTGAAAACAGAACGATATATAGAGATTTATCAATTGTCACAAATAATAAAGTAGATAAAACAACAAAACAATTTATTGAATTTTTAAAAGGAAATGAAGCTTATCAAATCTTTAAATCAGAAGGTTGGATTAATTAATTTTACCAACCCATTTTTTAAATTCGGTGAGTTTCGACTTGCTAATTATAATATCAATAGGTGAGATTGGCTTAACGGATACTTTTAATTGAGTATTTCCATATTTTTCAATTTTGTCTATTGATTTTATAGATAATATTACTTGCCTTGAAACACGATAGAATTTTGTTTTATTAAAAGATTTATAAAGTTCGTCCAAAGTGAGATTTATCGTGGCTTTCTCCCCATTGTGTTCGTATATGTAAGTAATTCGGTCTTGAGTAAAAACATATGCAATCTCATCAATGAAAACGGGTGAGAGTTTAGCACCTTTATCCACTAAGAGGCGATCTATTTCTTTCTTTTGTTCAGGCTTAATGTAATTACTTTGAATAGATTTTAATTCATTAAAATAATTTTCACTTGTAATTTTATTATTATCAGATATTTCTTTAAGGTTTTTTCTATTTATAAAATTAAGGAAGAAAAATATTATTAATGAACTTACTAGCCATATAGTTGTAAATGTAAAAAGTAATCTTTCTTTTAAATCATTAATGATATTTTTGTGTCTATCTATATTTGAATGAGAAGCAATTATCCATTCACTATCTTTCACAGGACTTAGATAGACAATTTCAGTATGACTTTCCATTTTTCGAATTCCACCTGTTGATTTTTCATTGATTATTGCATTTTTAAAATTATTTTCAATTTCAAAGTTTGAACCCAATTTGATTATTGAATTGTTTTCAGAAAGAGTTTGTCCAATTCGTTCTTTGTTTGGATGACAAATTTCTTTTCCCGTATTGTCAAACATACAAACAAAACTATTTTCAGTTGAAAAATTCTCAATACTTTTTTGCAATTCAGAGAGAACATCATTTTTAGAAACACCATTTTTAAGTCTTATTTCTAAAATATTTGAAATTAAGTTTGCTTGATTTTTAGATGTTTCTACCTGTTGTTGAAGTAAATTATTTGTTACTGAAGTAAATGTGAAGTTAAAACTAAGATAAAAAATAATACCTAAGATTATTAGTATAAAAGGAAGTAATAATTTATTCAATTTCATTTTTAAATTTCAATTTTTTAATAGTTGCTAACGTTACGCGTGTATGGTGTCGTAGCTATCCCGCAGGGTAGCTATGCACTATACACGCAGTTGGGTATAGTAAATTACAAATC
>DQTL01000231.1 GCA_015662775.1 Lutibacter sp. | reverse complement strand
CAGAAGAACTGAATTTGTAATCGTGAAATAACTACACTTTTATAAAATATTTTAAAAAACGTCCTTGGAATGAAGGACGTTTTTTTTTGTTAATACTTCCCTGAAACAAAATTGTTTTATTTAATAGTAAACTGTACTTTTGTTTAAACTTTATCAAGAAATGCAAACATCAAAAGATTTACATAAAACACCTCCCGTATTTGGACAACTATCATTTGACAATCACGAAGAAGTCGTCTTTTTCAACGACAAAGAAACTGGGTTAAAAGCCATCGTTGGAATTCACAATAGTGTTTTAGGTCCAGCTTTGGGCGGCACACGCATGTGGAACTACAAAACAGAATGGGAAGCACTAAACGATGTATTGCGTCTTTCGCGAGGTATGACTTATAAAGCTGCTGTTAGTGGACTAAATCAAGGTGGCGGAAAAGCAGTAATTATTGGAGATTCAAAAACACAAAAAACAGATGTATTTATGCGGAAGTTTGGCGAGTTTATACATTCTTTAGGCGGAAAATATCTCACCGCAGAAGACATGGGAATGGAGACAAGAGACATGGATATTATCCGCGAAGTAACTCCTTACGTAACAGGAATATCAGAAAGCAAAGGTGGTTCAGGAAATCCTTCTCCTTTTACAGCTTTAGGAGTTTATATGGGCATGAAAGGGGCAGCAAAACACCAATTTGGAACAGATAATCTAGCAGGTAAAAAAATACTGGTACAAGGAATTGGCCATGTAGGAGAAATACTAGTTGATTACCTTTCTAAAGAAGGAGCTATTATTACCATTAATGATATTGATGAACAAGCTTTAGAACATATCAGTAAAAAGTACAATACCAAGATACAACGAGGATCAGACATCTATGGATTAGACGTAGATATTTATGCTCCTTGTGCCATGGGAGCAACTTTAAATGATTATTCTATTTCACAATTAAAAGCAAAAGTAATAGTTGGAGCTGCTAATAATCAATTAGAAAATGAAAATATCCATGCCAAATTTTTACAAAAAAAAGGAATTATCTATGCTCCAGATTTTTTAGTCAATGCAGGTGGAATTATAAATATATACCGAGAAGTTGCCAACATGACCAAGGCCGAAGCAGTAACTCGAACAGAAAATATTTATCACACAACCCAAGAGATATTACAAAAAGCGGAATCGCAAAACATTTCAACACATAAAGCTGCTTTTGACATGGCTCAAAATAGAATTGATCAAAGAAAATTAGAAAATAAATAAGTAAACGTATATACAAGCAAGCTAAAAGAGTATCTTTGCACTCTTATACAAAAAACAAGTTCTTTAAATGATTAACCGCCGACATATTCGTATTAAAGTAATGCAATCAGCTTATGCATTATTACTTTCAGAAAACGACAAATTAGATACTCAAGAACGCTATCTAAAAGATAGTATTGAATGGTTACACAATCTTTACATTCTTAATTATCAATTATTGGTGGCTTTACAAGGAAGAGCAGTAAAATACCATAAAGCATCTAAAGAAAACTTTATTCAATCTGATTCTGATGTTGTTAACAGTTCTAACTTTGTTAATAACAAATTGCTTCTGCAAATTAAAGAAACTATCCAATTACAAGATTATTCTAGCATTAAAACCAATTGGAATGAACACCAAGAAATAGTGGAATCCATTTGGAAAAAAATACTAAAGAACAATGAATTCAGCACCTATATGAGCTTGTCTGAGCCTAATTACAAGGATGATAAAGCAATACTTATAGCTGTCTTTAAAAAAATAATTGCACCCGATGATCAATTGGCAACCTTATATGAAGGTGAAGTAATTAGTTGGGTAGATGATATTCCATTTGTAAACACCTGGATACTTAATAATCTAAAAAGTTTTAATCTTACAAAAGAGTTCACACCTGATAGACTATATAAAGACAAAGAAGACAAACAATTCGTATTAGATTTATTTCGAAAAACGGTTTTAAACTTTGCTAAGTACGAAAAGGATATTGATGCAAGTACTCCTAATTGGGATTCCGAACGTATCACAAAAATTGATAAATTACTCATTGTAATGGGTATTGCTGAGTTCTTTCATTTCCCTTCTATTCCAACCAAGGTAAGTATTAATGAATATATTGAAATAGCAAAAGATTACACTACACCAAAAAGTAGCTTCTTTATAAATGGTGTACTTGACAAATTATTAGAAGATTATAACAAACAAAAAAGCATTCAAAAAATAGGCAGAGGTTTACTATAAAAACAATATTTTAGTAAATTTGCAATAACATTTAAAAGAACAATAACTAAATCTAATACTATAACGATGAAAAAAATCAGTTTATCATTACTTATTACAATCTTACTGACTAGCATATCATGCAAACAAAATGCTGCTGATAAAGTAAAAAATGAAAATATCAAAAAAGCACAAGAAAGAGATAATAAAAAAGTTCCAGGATTGCCTGAAATGACTTTTGAATCCACTGATTTTGATTTTGGAACTATTAATCAAGGAGATAAAGTTGATGCAATTTTTGTTTTCACCAATACAGGAGAAAGTGATTTAATCATCACCAATGCAAAAGCTTCTTGTGGTTGTACAGTACCAGAATGGCCAAAAGGCAAAAGAATTAAACCTGGTGAAAAAGGAGAAATTAAAGCTTTATTTGATTCTAAATCAAAAACAAATAAACAAAACAAATCTGTTACTTTAACAACAAACACCCTAAAAGGGAAAGAGGTTGTATATGTTAAAGGCTTTGTAACTCCAGACCCCAATAAAAGCAAAAAAGCAAAACCTAAAACAAACATTAAATAAATTTTAAAAACATTAATTATGGATCAAATATTAGGAAGTGGAATGCTTCCATTTTTACTACTTTTTGTCGTATTATATTTCTTTATGATACGCCCACAATTGAAACGTCAAAAGATGGAACGTAAGTTTCAAACTGATATAAAAAAAGGCTCAAAGGTAGTTATGACCAGTGGTATTCATGGAAAAGTTGTAGAAACAAATGAAACTGAAGGTACTGTTTTAATTGAAACCCAAGCAGGACGGATTAAATTTGAAAAGTCTGCCATTTCTATGGAAATGAGTAAACGTTTTTTAAAGACTGCTGATAAAAAGTAATTTTTTTTACTATATAATATTAGAAAGTGAGCTTAATAGCTCACTTTTTTTGTAATAGTTTTTCTGTACTTTTGTAAAATAAGAAAACTCAATGACCGCTAAGGAGAATATTAATAGAATAAAAAGCAATCCTAAAATACGACTATTTTTGGTTTTACTGTTTCTATCTGCTCTATATTGGTTTTTTACAAGTTTATCGGAGGTTTATACTTACAAAACCTTTTATACTATTAAATATAATAATTTACCCGAAAATCTATATTTTCAACAAACACCACCAGATTTGATTCCTACACAAATTAAAGCAACAGGTTTTGAAATAATAAGTCAAAAAATATTTCCAAATTCCGTTTCCTTTGATGTCGGTTTATTTAAGTCTCTAGGGAATTACAAATACTATTACAAACCTAACAAACAAGACTATTTTGCTAATAATCAAACAAATGAAACAATAATTGAAAGCTTTATTAGTGATTCTATTTTTGTCTATTTAGGAAAACTAAAAACTAAAAAAGTGCCTATTATATCTAAGGTTACACTTGCTTTTAAAGCTGGATATAAATTGAGCAGTAACCTGCAAATTTTACCTGACAGTATAGTTGTTAAAGGACCAGAAAAATTTGTTGATAGTATAAAAAGTATTAAAACAAAAACTCAAACTCTAGAAAATATTGATACAGATATTAATTATGAGGTCGACTTAAAGCTTCCAAAAAAAGGATTGAATATAACAAATCTTAACATCTCCAAAATAGTATTAAAAGCTAGTGTAGCAAAATTCACTGAAGGAACTATGGAACTTCCAATAATACTCCCTAAAGCCCAAGATGGGAAAATTTTAGAATTATTTCCAAAAACAGCTGTTATTAAATATGAAGTTACTTTTGAAAACTACCAAGATATTTCTTCAAAAAGTTTTACCATAAGTTGTTCTTACCCAAAAGATAGCACAAAAACACTAGATTTAGTTTTAATCAAAAAGCCTAATTTCATTAAGAATTACACAATTGATCCTAAGGAAGTTACTTATTTAATTCAACAAATAAAAAAATGATAGTCATAGGTTTAACAGGAGGTATTGGATCTGGAAAAACCAGTGTCTTACAACTATTTATCAATAAAGGCATACCTGTTTATATTGCCGATATTGAGGCAAAACGCCTCATGCAATCAGACAAAGAGTTAATAAAAAAAATAAAAACTATTTTTGGAAATGAATCCTACACAAAAGATAATCAGCTAAATAGAGCCTATTTGGCTAACCAAGTTTTTGGAGATAATAAAAAACTCGAACAACTAAATGCTATCGTACATCCTGCAGTTCATAGAGATTTAGAAGCTTTTAAAAAGCAACAAAAATCTAAATTCTTTATCTATGAAAATGCTATTTTATTTGAAAATGAAAGTTACAAATATTGTGATTATATCATCACAGTTACAGCACCTATAGAAACTCGTATTAAAAGAGTTGTTAAAAGAGATCAAGTAACTAAAAAACAGGTAAAAGACCGTATGCAACATCAATGGGATGAGCAACTAAAAATTCAAAAATCAGATTTTGTAATTGAGAATATCAATTGGGAAACTACCGAAAAGTTGGTCGATAAATTGTATCAAAAATTACTAGATTTAAGCACTAACTAAAAGCTTACCTTTGTCTTATGCAAGAACACAGACTTTCTGATTGGTTACCGACCACAAATCGTGAAGTAAAAATACGAGCTTGGGATGCGTTAGATGTAATTATCTT
>DQTL01000151.1 GCA_015662775.1 Lutibacter sp. | reverse complement strand
GTTTCTCAGGCGTTTAACAAATCAAGACTTTCGGATAGTTGTGCTTTTTTTTGAATAACTTTTATTTAATAGTACAAAACACGGAATAATAAGTGTTTATTTAAATTAATTATTCTTCCAATAAGAAGGATTAGTATCTGTAGTTAATTGTTTCCAATAATTTAAAGTAACAGCATGTTTACCGTCTAGAGTCTTTAATTTACGTTCAAAAACCCAAATTGTTGGGTTAAAAGTCATATCAGTAACACCTAAATTGTATAATTGTGGATCTTCTTCTGTTTTTCGTTTTAATTCATCTACAACAGTTTCAAATCCGTTAAAATCTAGCAACTCTTTTAAAAAATCTAAACGTGATTTCTCTATTTTCTTTTCAATAAAAGTAACTCTTGTTTCTCCAATTGACCCAAAGGTGTGTTTTCCTGCTAATTCCATTATTACTGTTGATTTGTTAATTAGTTGATTTGTTGATTTTGAATTTAACATTAAAAATTCAACACTCAACATTTTTTATTTAAATACAAAGTTACTAATATCGGCTATATATTCGTAAATTGGACTATACAATCCAATTACAAAAATACCCAATACTGCAATAACTAATCCTGCTTTTGCAGCAATTGAGTTTTTATAAAATGGTATAGGATTTTCTCCTTTACGTAAAAACATAGCCTGTACTACTAATAAATAGTAATAAAGAGATATAGTTACATTAATTACAGCAATAAATACTAATAGATAATATCCTTTACTTGCTGCTGCTGTAAATAAGAAAAACTTACCAAAAAAACCTGCAACTGGTGGAATTCCTGCTAATGAGAATAATGCCATTAACATGACCAGGCTCATTTTAGGATTGGTTCTATATAAACCATTATAATCATCTATATTTTCTTTTCCTGTTTTATGCGAAATGGATTGAACTACACCAAAAGCTGCTAAGTTTGAAAATATATAAATTGCAGCAAAATATACAACTGTTGTAATTCCTAAATCGGTATTTGCAATCATTCCTAATAGTATAAATCCTGCTTGAGCAATAGATGAATAGGCTAAGAAACGTTTCATGTTTTGCTGTCTTAAAGCGAATAAATTACCAATAAACATAGTTGCAATGGCAATTCCGTAAATCATATTAACCCAAATAGCAGATAACGATTGAAAAACGGTAAATAATACCATTACCATTACAAAAACAGCACTTGCTTTTGAAATTACTGATAAGTAAGAAGCAACACTAATTGGCGCACCTTCATAAGTATCTGCTGTCCAAAAATGGAAAGGAACTAAAGATACTTTAAAAGCAATTCCTGCAAAGAAAAATACAAATCCTAAAACAGCTAAAGGTGTATTTGTTAATAATGTAGAGACTTCAGTAAAATAAATAGAACCAGTAGAAGCATAAAGCATTGAAATTCCAAATAAAGAAACTCCTGTTGCTAAAGCTGCGGATAATATAAATTTTATTCCAGCTTCAGCTGATTTCTTTTTACTTGTTTCATAAGCTACCAAAGCAGCAGTTGGAATGGTTGCTAATTCAATACCAATAAATAACATTAGAAAATCACCTGCCGAAATCATGTAATACATTCCTAATAAGGTAGCGAATAATAAAATATAGAATTCACTTGATTTATTTTCAATACTTAGTTTTTCTTTAATCCAATCATTTGCTTGAAGCAAAACAATAATTACACCAACATTAAGTACTGATTTAAAGAAGTGTACCAATTCATTTGTTCTAAAACTACCACCAAATAATTTACCTATTTCTAATGGTAAAAAACCAATAATTGTATGAACAATAAACAAAATAATTGCTATGTTAATTACTGTTTTTTTGTTGCTTACAAATATTTCTCCAATCAAAATTAACAGAATTACTGCTAATAATGATATTTCGTTTCGCATTAGTAAAAAATTCTCTATTGTCATTTTTTTATTTTTATTGTTGAGACGCGATGCATCACGTCTTTACTTAATCTCTATTATAGCATTCTATGAATAAAAGGTGCTAAACTTTCTGTAATCATATCACTTAACCAAAGTGGAGCCATTCCCATTCCTATTATTGGAATTAATAAAAGGAATATTCCTGTTTTTTCGTACCAAGTAGCATCTTTTAAACTTAAATGCTCTTCATTCTTAATTGTTCCCATTAGCATAATACCAACTACTCGTAAAATATAAACTGCTGTAACCACAATAGCCGAAACTGTTATGATTGAAGCAATTCTATGAAATGTATCTGGATGTTGAAAAGCACCTTGAAATATTTGCATTTCGGCAACAAAGCCACTAAATCCAGGTAAGCCAAGTGATGCTAAACCTGCAATTACATAAATTACCGATATAAATGGAATAACCTTAAGCAGTCCACCAAGTTTTGTAATATCTCTTGTATGTGTTCTTCCGTAAATCATACCAATTAAAGCAAAGAAAAGTGCAGTCATAAATCCATGAGATAATGATTGCATAATTGCTCCATTCCAAGCCGTTTTGTTCATCATCAATAAAGCAAATAATACCATTCCTAAATGACTAACCGATGAATACGCATTAATATATTTTAAATCCGTTTGTCTTACTGCTGCTAAAGCTCCATAAATAACCCCAATTACAGCTAAAACGATGAAGAAATTTCCCCATTCAGCAGCTCCTTCTGGTAGTAAATACATGGCAACTCTAAAAATTCCGTAACCACCTAATTTCATTAAAACTCCTGCATGCAGCATAGATACTGCTGTTGGTGCAGAAGCATGTCCATCTGGCGACCAAGTATGAAATGGAAACATTGCTCCAAGAACTCCAAAACCTATAAATACTATTGGAAAAAATAATTTTTGAGCATCACTATCAATAGTTACTTTAGCAATGTCTAAAATATTATACGTTAAAACGCCATCAGCTCCAGCTGAATTAAAATAAATTCCTAAAACACCAACTAAAAGTAGGGCGGAAGCTCCCATTAACATTAAGGTTAGTTTCATAGCAGAATACTCTTTTGGTCCAGTTCCCCAAATTCCGATCAATAAAAACATTGGTATTACGGCTATTTCATAAAAAACAAACATCGTAAATAAATCTATCGAGATAAAGAAACCATAAACTCCTGCTGCTAAAACAATAAGAGAAATAAAGAATTCCTTTGGTAAATCTTCGGTTTTCCAAGAAATAAAAACACCTGCCAAAACAACGATTGCTGTTAAAACAATCATAGCAACAGTAATTCCATCAGCACCAACAGTATAATGAATATTGAAGTTTTTAAACCAAGTATAATCTTGCGTAAAAACCATTATATCACTATTAATAGCGCGTTCTTTAAAATAGGCAAATACCAAATTGATTGCCATTACAAACTGAATTCCCATTCCGATAAGCGAAATTATTCTCACTTGTTTTAATCCTTTAGCAAATAGCAAAGCTATTAAGGTAAATATAGGAACGGTTACAAATAAACTTAATATATCCATTATTTTAGGAGCCTATCCTAACCTTCCCAAAGGGAAGGAACTCAAAGCATTTCGTTTTAAAGCTCATTAAAATCTTTAATTAAGAATTTGAAGAGCATGATTATTATTTAATTATTACTTTTTTACCCAGATATTCAGTTTCTTCCCTTAGGGAAGACGGAAGATGGGCTACATTATATACTTCACAACCATTGTAATAACAACTATTCCACCAATAAAATACATGGCGTAATCTTGAACTCTACCTGATTGTGTTCCTTTTATTTTTTCAGATGTTTTTACGGCTGTATTACCAATTAAATCCATAGTTCCATCAATTATTTTTTTGTCAAACCAAGCAAATGGTGCTGAAATACGTTTGAAAATTATTTGTCTTGTAATACAGAAATACAATTCGTCCATATAGAATTTATCGTAAGCCCATTTATAGAAAATTCCAAATGCTTTTGTTACTTTTTCAGGATAATTGGTTTCTTTTTTATAGAAAACATATGCTAAGGCTATTCCTAAAACAGCAGTAGCAATAGCAATCGCTGCCATATTCCAATCTATATGACCTTCAAACCCTTGTCTATCTGCAGTTATATATTTACTAAAAGGAATATATCCCGCAGCAATACTCATAAAGGCTAAGATCATTAACGGAATTGTCATTGATTTAGGATTTTCGTGTACTTTGTCAGAATAGGTTTTTTCTTTTCCCCAGAAAATTCCGAAATACAATCTAAACATATAGAAAGCTGTTAAACCTGCAACGAATAAACCTACAAAGTATAAGAATTTATTATGGTGATGAGCAGCTAATAAAATTTCATCTTTAGAGAAAAATCCTGAGAAAAACGGAATTCCTGCAATAGCTAAAGTTGCAATTAAAAAGGTAATATGTGTAATAGGCAACTTTTTACGTAGACTTCCCATATCTTTTAACATATTAGAATGTACAGCATGAATTATAGAACCAGCAGCTAAGAAAAGTAAACCTTTAAACATAGCGTGTGTAAATAAATGCCACATAGAAGCCATATAACCTAAACCAGCATGTCCTTCATAACCAGAAACTCCTAAAGCCAACATCATATATCCAATTTGCGACATGGTTGAAAAGGCAAGAACTCGTTTTATATCGTTTTGTGTTAAAGCAATAATAGCAGCAAATAAGGAAGAAAAAGCACCTACATAAGCAACAACTTCTAAAGCTAAACCATCATCGGCAACATAATAGACATTAAAAAGTCTTGCTACTAAGTAAACTCCTGCAACAACCATAGTTGCAGCATGAATTAAGGCTGAAACTGGTGTTGGACCTTCCATTGCATCTGGCAGCCAAATGTGTAAAGGAAACATAGCAGATTTTCCTGCTCCACCAATAAAAATTAAAATTAAAGAGAATGTAATAATTGACATTCCCATAAAAGTTACACTTGTCCATTCTGCTAATTGTGAACTATCTGCGCTAGTTAATTCAGCAAAATCAAATGTACCTGTATAATAACCCATTAATAAAATTCCGATAAGGAAAAATAAATCGGCAAAACGAGTTACAATAAAAGCTTTCTTTGCTGCAATAATTGCGGATGGCTTGGTGTAATAAAATCCTATTAATAGAAAAGAAGAAACACCAACTAACTCCCAAAATATATAGATTTGGAATAGATTTGTTGCTAAAACTAAACCTAACATAGAAAAAGAGAATAAAGATAAAAAAGCGAAAAATTTGGTAAAACCAGTATCTCCTTTCATGTAACCTATACTGTAAACATTTACTAAAAAGGCAATTAATGTAACTACTATCAACATCATTACAGAGATAGGATCGATTAAAATTCCCATATCTATATGAAGTGTAGGAGTGAAGTTCATCCAAGTGGTTTTAAAAGCATAAACAGCTTCATAAGCACCATCAACTTTTCCAACTTTGATAAAATAATTATAAGCTGTATATAAAGAAAGTATCAAAGATGTTCCTAAACTTGCCGAACCAATTAAACCTGCTAAATTAGGCTTGATTTTAAAACTTCCTAAACCTAATATTAAAAAGGTAATAAAAGGAAGTAATGGTATGAGTATTGTGTAACTGTAGTCCATTTTAGATTAATTCGTTTATTTGTTAATTCGTTTATCTGTCAAGTTAAATTTAACATTCAAAACTTAACATTCATCATTTATTTAATACTTCATTAGTTCTGTACCTTTCACTTCAACGGAAGTAATCATTTTATATAAGTTTATAATAATTGCGACTGCAAGTGCTGTTTCTGCTGCTGCAACGGCAATAATAAATACCGAAAATATAGCTCCTTGTAAATTTTCAGGATACAAATAAGTGTTAATAATCACAAAATTAATTGCTGATGCGTTTAAAATTAATTCAATCGACATTAAAATAGTAATCAAATTTTTTCGAGTAAAAAAACCATAAACACCTATGAAAAATAGGATAGTGGTTAGGGTTAATATTTCGTATATGCTTATTCCGTTTATCATTTCTATGTAAAGCCCATCTATATCTCTTCCAAATGGGAAGAAGAACTTCTGATGGATATTTATTGGTTTATAATATCTTGTTTCTTGTCTCTTGTTTCTTGGTTCTCTTTTAAGCCTAATCTATTACCTTTAGCGATAACAATTGCTCCAATCATTACGGCTAATAATAAAATACTTATTACTTCAAATGGAAGAATAAATCCACCACTATCATAACTTAGCATCTTTTCTCCAATATCTTTTACTTCTATTGTTCTTGAGTTTTCTACAACATTAAATTTATGTGTCAATATTATTGGTAAAACCATTGCTATTCCTGCAAAGCTAATTAACGCCGCAATCACACGTTTTTTTGTGCTTGCTAATTCTAAATTTAATTCAATGTGATGTACTAATAATACAGAGAAAATTATCAAAATGATAACTCCACCTGCATATACTGCTAACTGAACAGCGCCTAAAAAGCTGTAATCTACCATAAAATAAATTCCAGAAATGGCAATTAAAACGAATAACAGATAAATAACTGCTCGTAACATTTTTTTGCTACTTACCGATGCTATTGCAAAGATAATGATGATTGCTGCTAATATGTAAAATATAATTCTTTCCATTTTTTATGCTTATACATTAGGCTTTAAGCTTATGCGTTGTTTTATTTTTTTTATTCTTTTTTTAAGGATACGGAACACAGTCAATTGAACTAGTCTTCAACTCCTGCTTTTACTTTAGAACCTGATTTGTTTAATACTTTGGTTAAATAACTTCTATCATATACTGAGTTTTCAAAATTTTGTCCCCATTTAATTGCATCTGTTGGACAAGCTTGAATACATAAACTACACATGGTACACATTCCTAAATGATAAATATGTTGATCTATCATTTTCTTTTTCTTTCCAGTTTCTGGATCAATTTGTCTATCCCAAATAATTTCAATAGAACCATTAGGGCAAGCAATTTCACATTTTTGACAACCAGTACAACGATGTTCGTTATTTTCATCATGCGGCATTATTACTTCTCCTCTAAATCGATCAAACATTTTTAATGTATCTCGATTATCAGGATACTCTTGTGTTAAAGCACCTTTACGAGCATTTAGGAAATATTTCCCTGTAATACTCATACCAGTTAAGAGTGTTTTTATTCCTTTATATATATCTTTAAAATAACTCATTTTGTTGTTATTTGTTTAATTAACCATTTATATTTTATATTGTCCAACCTAACCAAATAACAATTGCCATAATGACAATATTCATTAAGTTAAGAGGCAATAAATACTTCCATTCTAATTTTAATAATTGATCAATTCTAAGTCTTGGAAATGTCCATCTAAACCACATCATCAAAAATATAATCCCTACAACTTTTACAGTAAACCAAATTGGTTGTAACCATATAATACCTTCGGTAATTCCAAAAGGCGATAGCCAACCACCAAAAAATATGGTAACTGCAATACTTGCAATAATAAACATGTTAATGAATTCCGCTAAGAAAAAATAAGCGAATTTCATACCTGAATACTCTGTATGAAAACCTGCTCCAAGTTCGCTTTCTGCTTCTACTAAATCAAATGGCGCTCTGTTAGTTTCTGCAGTTCCGGCAATCATAAATATCATAAAAGCTATAATTGCAGGAATATGTCCTTGCAATATCAACCAACCATGTTCTTGTTGATTAGCTATAATTTCGGATAATTGTAATGTTCCCGTTAATAAAACCATAGTTAATAAAGATAATCCTACGGATAATTCATAACTAATTGTTTGAACTCCAGAACGCATTGCACCAATTAATGAGTATTTATTATTTGAACTCCAACCACCAAGTAAAATACCAATAACTCCAATAGAAGATACTGCTAAAAGGAAGAAAACACCAATATTAATATCAAAAGCTTGTACCGATTGTGTAAACGGAATAACGGACATGGCTACTAAAGCAGTTACAATTACAAAGTAAGGTGCTAAATTGTATAAAAATTTATCTGCTTTTGTTGTTCCTGTTAGTTCTTTGGTTACCAGTTTTAAAGCATCAGCCATGGTTTGAAAAAGTCCCCAAGGACCAACTCTATTTGGACCTTTACGCATTTGAAACCAAGCAGCAACTTTACGTTCTAATAACACCAAATAAAGTCCGATAACTGCAAAAAGTGTCAAATAGAATACAGCAATCAATACCATTTCGGTAAGGCTTGCTGCCCATTCTGGCATTACAGAAAATAACCAGTCGTGTATTGTTTTTATCATAATCTATAAAATTCCAAAATCCAATTTTAAAATTCCAAAATTTTGAAACAAACTATAAAGTTTATTACAAAGTTTAGATTTTCAAACTATCATTATTTTAATTTATTTAAAATAGCTGAAAGAATTTTTCTTAATTCTAACGCTTGTTTATTAATTTTTCTTTTATTCACCACAGTAATTGGAATTTCCTTTTTATTTATTTTTTGGAATTTCCGCCTTAGCGGTCTATATCAGGAACTACGATATCTAACGACGCCATAGTTGCTACTAAATCTCCTATTTTTCCTCCAACTACCATTTGGTTTAAGGCATTTAAGTTGGACAATCCTGGTGAACGAAATTTCATTCGGTATGGATTTTTTGTTCCTGTACTATTTATATAAACTCCTAATTCACCACGAGCAGTTTCTACTTTTTGGTAAAATTCTCCTTTTGGTAATTTAATCACAGCTTTTGTTGGCACGCTAATATCACCTTCGGGAATATTATCAATTAATTGCTCAATAATTTTCATACTTTCCCACATTTCTGCAATTCTTACTTTATATCTTGATAAAGTATCACCTTCAGTAAATAATACTTCATCAAAATTTACTTTGTCATAAGCAGCATACGAGTGAATTTTTCTAACATCACTTGAATAACCACTTCCACGAGCAACTGGTCCAGAAACTCCGTAAGAAATAGCATCTTTGTAACTTAGTATTCCAACACCTTTAGTTCTTTTTTGAAAAATCACGTTGTTAGTTAATAAACTATCGTATTCTGGTAGTTTCTTTCTAAAATGAACAAGAAATTCCTTAACTCTTTTTATAAAATTAGGGTGAATATCATTCATTAAACCGCCAGGAATATTATAATTCATGGTTAAACGAGCACCACAAGTTTCTTCAAAAATATCATTAATCATTTCTCTATCTCTAAAAGCTAAGAAATAGGTGGTAAGTGCACCAACATCCATTCCCATAACGCCCCACCAAAGTGTATGCGAAGCAATTCGAGTAAGCTCATCAATTATTGTTCGAATAACTTTAACTCTATCTGTAACTTCTAATTCTAATGATTTTTCTACAGTTAAACACACTGCGTGATTATTTATATGTGACGAAAGGTAATCCATTCTATCCGTTAAATGGACTATTTGCTGATAACTATCGCGCTCACACATTTTTTCAATAGAACGATGAATATATCCTAAATCTGGTTCAATATTTTTAATTATCTCACCATCAATAGTTAAAATAAGTCTTAAAACACCATGAGTTGCGGGATGTTGTGGTCCCATATTCACAAAATATTCTTGTGTTTTAAAGCTATCGTTTGTTATTTTGTCTTTAGTCATTGGCCTTTTAGTCTTTTGTCTAATATCTATAAGTCTACAGTCTATTACTTAATTACTATATTATCAACATCTACATAATCTTTTCTAAGTGGAAACCCATTCCAATCTGGTGTTAAGAATAATCTTTTAAGATTTGGATGATTGTTGAATTTTACTCCAAAGAAATCAAATATTTCCATTTCATTAAACTCTGCTGTCTTCCAAACATCTGTAACACTATCTAATACAGGGTTTTCTCTATCTTCAGTTTTTACTTTCACTACAATTTGATGACGATATTTTATGCTTTCTAAATGATAAATCACACCTAATTCTTTTCCATAATCAATTCCTGTCATACAAAAAAGGTAGTCAAAAGATAAATCAGTATCCGATTTTAAATCAGTACATAACTTATGTAGATCGTCTTTATTTACTGTAATATTTAAAAACTCAGAAGCTTCTTCAGTAAACTCTAAACTATTGTTTATACTTGCTATTTTATTTTGTAATTCTTCGTTTGTCATTTTAGTTTTTAAGGAGACGCAAGCATTGCGTCTTTACATTTTATCATTTTAGCTTTTGAGGAGATGCAAGCATTGTATCTTTACTTGATAACTCCTTCATCAAATCCATCAATTGGATTATCTCTATTACTACTATTAGCCATTATTTTTTTCTGTAACATAATCATTCCTTCTAATAAAGCTTCTGGTCTTGGTGGACAACCTGGAACATAAACATCTACTGGTATTACATGATCTGCTCCTTTAACTACAGAATACGAATTATAAAAGAAAGGTCCTCCAGAAATGGCACAAGCTCCCATTGCAATTACATACTTGGGTTCTGCCATTTGATCGTAAAGTCTTCTTAATACTGGCGCCATTTTATTAACAATTGTACCTGCAATAATAATTAAATCTGCTTGTCTTGGCGAAGGTCTTGCAACCTCAAAACCAAATCTTGACCAATCGTGTTTTGCGGCTCCAGTTTGCATCATTTCAATAGCACAACAACTTGTACCAAAATACAATGGCCAAAGAGAATTTGATCTTCCCCAATTCACAACTTTATCTAAAGATGTTATTACGATATTTGCACCGTTTCCTGCAGGAATAACTTTTCCTGGGAAATCTTTTGCTAACTCTGTATTATTTTGTTCTGTCATTTTATATAAGCTCTAAGCTTTATGTGATATACTATTATTCGCTTTTTATTTAGTCATTTAGTTTCTGCTATTCAGTTTAGGTCCTAAAGAGTACTTCTAATTACTCCCATTCTAAAGCTTTTTTCTTCAAAGCATAAACTAATCCTAAGCCTAAAATTACTAAAAAGATAATTATTTCTACTAAAGCTACAGTTCCCATACTTTTAAAAACAACTGCCCAAGGAACTAAAAAAGCTACTTCAATATCAAATATTAAAAAAAGTATGGCAAATAAATAATAACCTACTTTGAATTGTACCCAAGTTGGACCAATAGTTTCTACACCACATTCATAAGGATCTCTCTTTGCCTTATTATCAGATTTAGGTGAAATTAAATTAGAAATATTATTTGCTAAAACAACAAGAAAAACTCCTGCTAACACAAATACTATAATCGCTTCATATCCCATAAATTATTTATAATTGTACCATTAATATTACTCTTAAAATTTAATTTTAAATAAAGGTAAGAGCTTATTCAAATTTAACAACTGACAAACATCAGTTATCAATAAAAAAGCTGTCATTATTATTAATGACAGCTCTTTTATTTATACTTCGTAAGTTTCACCACTAAAAAATAAATCATCTACTTTAGAGAATTTTGATTTAGCACTCACTTCTTTAGTTAAAGCATCTTCTCTAACTTCATATGTTAATTCTTCAGAAGCTCTAATAATACCTGTAACCATTGGGTATTCTAACTTTACAAGCATCGTATGCATTGTATTGTCATGATCTTTAGCATCGTGGATTAATATATTTTCTTCTGTTACTCCATTTTCGCCAATAGTAACAACTTCTAATTTTAAACCATTAAGAACAAGACCTTTATTCCTTTCTTTACCAAAAATCATTGGTTTACCATGCTCTACATGTAATTGCTTATCTAATCTAACTTTTTTATCTGTGAATTGTGTGAAACAACCATCGTTAAAAATAACACAATTTTGCATCACTTCAATTAATGAAGTACCTTGAAACTTCTCAGCTTCAATAAATAATGCTGTCATTTCTTTTGGTGTATTTCCTCCAATTCTTGCAAAAAATCGTGCATTAGCTCCTAAAGCTAAAACGCCAGGAGAAAAAGGAGGTTGTGTATTACCATAAGGAGATGTTTTTGTTTTTTGACCTATTAATGAAGTAGGAGAGAACTGTCCTTTTGTTAATCCATAGATTTCATTATTAAATAAAACCATGTTTAGATTGACATTTCTTCTAAGTACATGAATAAAGTGATTTCCACCAATTGCCAAAGAGTCTCCATCACCAGTAATAATCCAAACACTTAAATCGGGGTTTGCTAATTTTGTACCAGTTGCAATAGCTGCAGCTCTACCATGAATACTATGCATACCATAAGTATCCATATAGTAAGGAAAACGGGAAGAACATCCAATACCAGATATAAAAACCACATCTTCTTTTTTAACACCCATTTCAGGAAGTGCTTTTTGCATAGCTCTTAAGATTACATAATCATCACAACCAGGACACCATCTAACTTCTTGGTCACTTGCAAAATCTTTAAACGTATATTTTTTAACTGTATCCATATTATTTTAATAGTGTTTTAAATTTATGTACCAATTCACTTGCTCCGAAAGGTAATCCTTGTATTTTATTATATTGTGCAAATTCAAATTGCGTAAATGTAGCATTTAAAATGAATTTTAGTTGCCCGTTATTTAACTCGCAAACTATAATTTTCTTAAACTTAGAGAATAATTTTTCTGTATTTTTAGGAAAAGGATTGATATAGTTAAAGTGTGCATGTCCAATCTTATAACCTTCTTTATCTAATTGTTTTGTTGCAGAGTGTAGCGAACCGTAAGTTCCACCCCAACCAATAACTAACAAATCACCTTCATCATTAAAATCTGCTTTTAAATCTGGAATATTATTCTGAACTCTTTGTACTTTTTCAGCACGAATTTTAGTCATATATTCATGATTTTCTGGATCATGAGAAACATTACCTGTAAGCTTGTCCTTTTCTAAACCACCAACACGATGTTCAAAACCTTCTATTCCAGGAATAGCCCAATCTCTGGCTAATGTATCTTTATCTCTTTTGTAAACATTAAACTCTTCAGGATTACCACCTTTTAATTGTCTATGTGTAATTGGCGGCATATCATTAATAGAGCTAATTTTCCATGGTTCTGAACCATTAGCTATATATCCATCCGTTAATAATAAAACAGGTGTCATATGTTCTAAAGCTAATCTTGATGCTTCATAAGCATAATCAAAACAATTTGCAGGCGTACTTGCTGCAATAACAATTAATGGGCTTTCTCCATTTCTACCGTACAT
>DQTL01000153.1 GCA_015662775.1 Lutibacter sp. | reverse complement strand
CCTTCAAAAATATAACTTCGAATTGATTAAAAATTCGTTCAAACTGTAAACAAAGCTTAGGTCGAACTCAGGTTATAAAGTATAAATAAGGTCTAAACTCTCTACTCCTTATACCCCATTTTTTTAACCCAATCTGGATTAAACATTTTCCCTACATAACGGGTTCCATGATCATGAAACAGAATAACCACTACATCATCTTTTGTAAAATGATGTTTTAATTGCAATAATCCTTTAATGGCTGAACCAGCAGAGTTCCCCATCAATAAGCCTTCTTCTAAAGCTAATTTTTGTGTATAGATAACACCATCGTTGTCTGTTACTTTTTCAAATCCGTCTATTAAAGAAAAATCGACATTGGCAGGTAAAATATCTTCTCCAATTCCTTCTGTTACATAAGGATAGATTTCTTTTTCATCAAAAACTCCAGTTTCATGGTATTTTTTAAACACAGAACCATAGGTGTCAATTCCCCATACTTTAATATTGGGGTTTTGTTCTTTTAAATATTTTGCTGTTCCAGAAACAGTTCCACCCGTACCAACTCCAACGACAAAATGGGTAATTTTACCATCAGTTTGTTTCCAAATTTCTGGGCCTGTACTTTCGTAATGAGCTTGTGCATTTGATGGATTGTTGTACTGATCTACATACCAAGAGTTTGGTGTTTCTTCAGCCAGTCTTTTAGAAACTGAATAATAAGATCGTGGATCATCTGGTTCAACTGCAGAAGGGCAAACAACTACTTCTGCACCCATGGCTCTTAGAATATCAACCTTTTCTTTTGATTGTTTATCTGCAATAACAAACACACATTTATAACCTTTTATTATGGCGGCCAATGCCAATCCCATACCTGTATTACCTGATGTACCTTCAATAATAGTTCCTCCTAGTTGTAAACGACCATCTGCTTCGGCATCTTCAATCATTTTAAGTGCCATTCTATCTTTTGCAGAATGTCCTGGATTAAAAGTTTCCATCTTGGCTAATACCAAAGCATCTATTTCTTCAACAATTTTATTGAGTTTTACTAGCGGTGTATTTCCTATAGTTTCTAATATATTATTTGCGTAATTCATCGAAAAATCGAAAGTTTTTAAAGTTATAAAGTATGAAGTTGCAATATTACAAGTTTATTATACAATTAGAAAATACAAGAGTCAATAAAAGTATGTAAATTTGCCTAGAGGTTAAAAAACCATTCCTTATATTCAGGCAGGTTTGTAAAGCATAAATACTTTCAAATTTATAAGCTTTCAACTATTTAACTTTCAACTTTACAACTTTTAACTTTATAAACTAACAACAATATGAGCAAAGCAATCAGAGAACTACAACCCAAAGCATTATGGAATAATTTCGCAGATTTAAATGCGGTACCAAGAGGTTCTAAAAAAGAAGAAAAAGTCATTCAATTTATGGTTGATTTTGGAAACAGATTAGGATTAGAAACACTAGTTGACCCTATAGAAAATGTAATCATCAAAAAACCAGCGACTAAAGGAATGGAAAATCGTAAAACAGTAGTTTTGCAATCCCATTTAGATATGGTTTGGCAAAAAAATAATGATACTGATTTCGATTTTGAAACAGAAGGAATCAAAATGATTATTGATGATGGTTGGGTAACAGCTGAAGGCACTACACTAGGAGCGGACAATGGATTAGGAGTAGCTGCCATTATGAGTATTTTAGAATCTAATGACATTCCACATCCAGCCCTTGAAGCGTTGTTTACTATAGATGAAGAAACGGGTATGACAGGAGCACAAGGTTTACAAGCTGGTTATTTAGATGGAGAGATACTTCTTAATTTAGATACAGAAGACGATGAGGAAATTGATATGGGTTGTGCAGGTGGTATTGATGTGACCGCAACTGGAACTTATAAAGAAGAAACTGTTTTAGACAACACCACAACCATGTTATTAAATGTAACAGGTTTAAATGGTGGACATTCAGGGATGGATATTCATAGAGGATTTGGAAATGCCAATAAGATTATGAACCGTCTGTTATTTGAAACTTTCGATTTTGAAATTAACATCGTTAACATACATGGTGGTAGTCTTAGAAATGCAATTCCACGTGAAAGTAATGTTGTTTTAGTTGTCCCAAAAGCAAAACAAGAAGCTTTTGAAAATAAAATAAAAACTATTGCTGCCGATATTAAGAAAGAATACAAAACAATGGATGCTGGTTTAGAAATTTCACTTAAGGAATGTGAAAAACAAGCGACTAAAGCCATGGATACACATAGCCAAATATTGTTGATTAAATCAATCTATGCAGCTCATAATGGTGTGTTTAGAATGAGTCCTGATATGGAAGACTTAACAGAAACTTCAAACAATATCGCCAAAGTAACTGTAGAAAATGGGACTATTACTATTGAAAATTTAACACGTTCTTCTGTAGAATCAAGTAAATTAGATTTAGCGCAAGGCTTACGTTCTAGTTTTGAATTAGCAGGTTATGAAGTAGAATTCTCTGGATCTTACCCAGGTTGGCAACCCAATGTCAATTCTGCTATTTTAGGAGTTATGACAGATATTTACACCAATATGTTTAAAGAAAAACCTAGTGTAGTTGCTTGTCATGCTGGTCTTGAATGTGGTATTCTAGGAACAAATTACCCTGATATGGATATGATTTCTTTTGGACCAACTATTCAAGGAGCTCACTCACCAGACGAAAGAGCTAATATAAAATCAACCGCCAAATTCTGGAAATATTTATTAGAAATTTTAGAAAATATTCCTGAAAGAGCTTAAGAAGGTAATAAAAAAGGTAAAGGGTTAAAGGTGAAAGGGTTAAAGGGTAAAGGGTCAAAGGTAAAAGGTAAAAGGGTGAAGATTTAAAGCTTTAAACTTTTGAACCTTTAACCTTTTACTTCATGCCTTTGACCTAATTTAACCTTAAACTTTAAACTTTAAACTATAAACTTTGAATATTTTCCGTATTTTTGCATCTAATTATCTACTAAAACAATGACTTTATTGATTACGTATGGTTTATTAGCCATATTTTTTTCTTTTTTATGTTCTATTCTTGAAGCAGCACTGCTCAGTATTACTCCTGCATTTGTAAATATAAAAATTCAAGAAGGGGAAAAGTATGCCATCCAGTTAGAAAAACTCAAAGAAGATATTGACAAACCCTTAATTGCAATCTTAACAATCAATACAATTGCTCATACGGCAGGTGCTATGTTGGTAGGTGTTGAGGCAGAAAAAAACTTTGGTTCAGGTAATAATATGGTGTTGATTATTTCTGCAGTAATGACTTTTCTAATCCTTTTAGTATCAGAAATAATCCCCAAAACGATAGGTGCTACTTACTGGAAAGAATTGGCAAAGTTTACAACTAAAATGCTCCATGTCTTTATTTTTCCTTTAAAATGGACAGGTATTATGTGGCTGTTACTTTTTACAACTCGTTTAATCGGGAAAGAAGAAGTACACGGTAGTAGTGTATTTAGTAGAGAAGATTTTCATGCTATGGCAGAAATTGCCGAAGAAGAAGGTGTATTCGAAGAAAATGAAAGTACTGTTATTAAAAATATTATTAATTTTAAAGATACGGCTGTCAATGAAATCATGACACCTAGATCTGTCATATTAACAGCTGATCAAAATCAAACTATCAAAGAGTTTTATGATGAAAATCCTGAAATTCGTTTTTCTAGAATACCTCTATATGATGATGAACCTGATAATATCTCTACCTATTTCCTAAAAGACAAACTTTACGAAGCCATCATCAAAGGAAATGGAAAAGAAAAATTAGAAAGTATAGCACGAGATATATTGACAACTAGTAGGAAAGAATCTGTCTCTGATTTATTCGAAAAACTACTCGAAAACAAAGAGCATATTGCTCTAGTATTTGACGAATATGGTTCAGTCAGTGGTCTTGTAACCCAAGAAGACGCCATAGAAACACTCCTAGGTCTAGAAATATTAGATGAAAGTGACAGCCATGCCGATATGCAAGATCTTGCAAGAAAACAACACAAAGAAAGAGAAGATGATTCTCAATTTGAATAATATACAATCTCTATTACATACTTTCTGCTTTATACTTCTACTTTTAACAGTTTTATTATTATAAAATTTACCTAATCTTAATTTTAAATTTTTTGAAACACACAAAATAGTGTATTTTTACAAATTGAATACAAATTACATTTATGGGAAAAATTATTGCAATAGCCAATCAAAAAGGTGGTGTTGGTAAAACAACGACTACAGTAAACTTAGCAGCTTCATTAGGTGTTTTAGAAAAAAAGGTGTTATTAATAGATGCAGATCCTCAAGCCAATGCCTCTTCTGGTTTGGGTGTAGATGTCGAAGGTATTGAAAATGGAACCTATCAATTACTCGTAAATATCGCAACAGCTCAAGAAGCAGCAGTTAAAACTAGTTCACCAAATGTAGATTTAATTGCTTCACATATAGATTTGGTTGCCGTAGAAATTGAATTAGTTGACAAAGAAAACAGAGAATACAAATTAAAAGAAGCTCTTGAATCTATCAAAGAGAAATACGATTACATACTTATAGATTGTGCTCCCTCTTTAGGTCTTTTAACCGTAAATGCTTTGGTTGCAGCGGATGCCGTTTTGATTCCTATTCAATGTGAATATTTTGCTTTAGAAGGCTTAGGAAAACTTTTAAACACAGTTAAAAGTATACAAAAACTACATAATCCTGATTTAGATATTGAAGGTTTATTATTAACCATGTTTGATTCTCGATTACGACTATCTAACCAGGTAGTTGAAGAAGTTAGAATCCATTTTCAAGATATGGTTTTTAAAACAGTAATCAAAAGAAATATTAAACTAGGAGAGGCTCCTAGTCATGGTGAAAGTATTATTGCCTATGATGCCACAAGTCGTGGTGCGAAAAATTATTTAAGTTTAGCAAACGAAATACTTAAAAACAATGGCTAAAAAACAAGTACTAGGAAGGGGTTTATCAGCTTTATTAAATGATTCAAGTGCAGACATTTCATCTGCAAGTGATAAAAATGCTGATAAAATTGTGGGTAGTATTATTGAGTTAGATTTAAATTCAATAAAAGTAAACCCATATCAACCACGAACTCATTTTGATGAAGTAGCTCTAAAAGAATTAGCCGCTTCCATTAAAGAATTAGGAATCATACAACCTATTACTGTTAGAAAACAAAAAGGAAATAGTTTTCAACTAGTATCAGGTGAGCGTAGATTTAGGGCCTCAAAATTGATTGGATTAAAAACAATACCTGCTTATGTACGTATTGCCAATGACCAAGAAATGTTGGAAATGGCATTGGTTGAAAACATTCAACGTAGAGATTTAGACCCTATAGAAGTAGCTCTTTCGTACCATAGATTAATGGATGAGATAAAACTAACACAAGACCAATTAGGAAAACGTGTTGGGAAAAAACGTTCTACTATTACCAATTACTTACGCCTTTTAAAACTAGACCCAATTATTCAAACTGGTATGCGTGATGGTTTTATTGGTATGGGACACGGACGTGCTTTAATCAATATTGATAATGTAGAAACTCAAATTAGTGTCTACAAAATAGTTTTAGACCAAAAATTATCAGTCAGACAAACGGAGCAATTAGTAAAATCTTATAAAGAGCCAAAATCTAAAAAGAAGATTACTAAGACCATACAACCTACTTTTATTAAAGAAAATACTTCTTTCTTCAATGACTTTTTTGGAAATACTACAACTATCAGAGTAAGTGGGAAAGGAAAAGGAAGTATCCAAATTCCGTTTGAATCAAAAGAAGATTTTATTCGAATCATGAAATTATTAAAATAGTCTTGAAATATCTGTTTCTACTAATATTGATTTTAAACTTTCTCTTTTTGCAAGCTCAGGAGGAATATTCTGACAAGCAAATAGATAGTATCAATACTATTAACTATCTAAGAGCTATAAAACCAACCAAAGTTGCATTTTACAGTGCTGTTTTACCTGGCTTAGGACAAGCCTACAATAAAAAATATTGGAAAATTCCTATAGTATATGCTGCTTTGGCTACTTCCTCATATTTTGTTATTTCAAATAATAATAAATACCAAGAATTCCGAAATGATTACAAAAAGAAAAAACTAGGTGATGATTCTATAGAATTGAGTTTAGATGTTTTAGAAAGAGCTCAAGAGTATCATAAAAAGAAAAGAGATGGGAATATACTATTGACTTTTGGTGTTTATATCTTGCAAATTGTAGAAGCAAGTGTAGATGCACACTTACAACACCATAATATTAATAGAGATTTGAGTTTTAAACCAAAACTCATACAAGAACCCAATCGGGATAAGCCGCAATTAGTTGCTAGTTTATCATTTCGTTTCTAAGTATGATTGATTTGAGAATTGAGATTTGAGATTTGAGATTTGAGATTTAAGATTAAAAGTAATAGTTGATGATGAAGACTGAAAAGTAAAAGAAATACTAAAAAACAAAGTTGACTGTAACAGAAATAATACAAAACTGACAAATTATATAATGCAACTGGCTTAACCAACTTGCTAAAAGCAAAAACTAATGACAAATTTACTTTTATTCTTTATCATTATTCAAGTAATCCATTTTTTAGGAACTTGGAAACTCTATAAAAAAGCAGGCAGACAAACTTGGGAAGCTGCTGTTCCTGTGTACAATGCCTATGTATTAACAAAGATCATTAACCGACCTTGGTGGTGGGTTATTTTACTTTTTATTCCTATTATTAATTTAATGATGTTTCCTTCTTTTTGGGTGGAAACAGTTCGTAGTTTTGGAAAAGAAAAAACTTCTCATGTACTTCTAGCTGTTTTTACTTTGGGCTTTTATATTTTCTATCTTAACTATATAGAAGATGTCAAGTACTTAGAAGAAAGACAACTGAGTCCGCATACTAAAGCTGGTGAATGGGTAACTTCTATTGTTTTTGCAATTATTGCGGCGACTTTGGTTCATACCTATTTTATGCGACCTTATACCATACCAACTTCTTCTTTAGAGAAGACCTTACTTGTGGGTGATTACTTATTTGTCAGTAAGTTTCATTACGGAGCAAGAACTCCAAAAACGGCTTTAGCACTACCTATGGTACATGATACTATACCTATTTTCTTTACAGGAAAAAGGGTGAAATCTTATGTAAAGGATGTTTCAATTCCAAATTTTAGGTTCCCAGGCTTTCAAAAAATAAAACGCAATGATATTGTGGTATTTAATTGGCCTGCAGATACAGTACGTTTTTTTAGAGATAGATCAGGTATTCATGTAGACAAACCAATAGATAAAAAATCAAATTATGTAAAACGTTGCGTTGGTATAGCCGGTGATTCCCTTGAAATAAAAGATGGTTATATTTTTATTAATGGGAAACAAACGGTCTTACCTGATAGAGCAAAACCGCAATTTTATTACACACTTGACACCGGAAGTAAACAAATAAACTTACAACGTTTCTTTGAAAAATATGACATCACAGAAGGCGGAAAGTTGGCTGATGGTCGTTTTGTTCTTAACTTAACAAAAGAAGCTGCTGATTATTTAAGAAAGCAAAAGAGTGTTGTTAGCTTAACTCAAAATATTGATAGTGCAGGAGTTTATGAAAAACGTATTTTCCCACACGATCCACAATACCCTTGGAGCAAAGACAATTTTGGCCCAATATATATTCCCAAAAAAGGAGTCCAAGTAACTTTAGATGCTAAAAGTATTCCGCTATACAAACGTATCATTAAAGAATACGAGGGAAATGATGTCGCTATTGAGGGAGACCAGATATACATCAATGGGAAAGAAGCTGATTCTTATACTTTTAAACAAGATTACTATTGGATGATGGGTGATAACAGACACAACTCAGAAGATGCAAGATATTGGGGTTATGTTCCTTTTGATCACGTAGTTGGAAAACCTGTTTTTATTTGGTTTAGTATTGAGCAAAAAGACCCTAGAAATCCTAAAGGTTTATTCCAGCGTATTCGTACAGAACGTTTGTTTACAACGGTACATTATGGTGGTGAACCTAGATCTTATCTGATTCCTTTTATTGTATTCGTTCTCTTATTATGGGGTTTTTCCTATTTTAGAAGAAGAAGAAAAGCTTAATTAAACATGCTATTTCAACCTACATATTTTTCACCCATAATACAATTTGAAAAAGTTGTTCAAGTAGAAAAGTGTATTTTTGAAATCCATGATAATTACCAAAAACAAACTTATAGAACTCGTCTTAGTATATACACACCTCAAGGTCGCCAAGATTTAATTATCCCCATAAAACACAAAAAGGGAATTAAATTAATGACTAAGGAAATAGAAATTGATAATAGCTATAAGTGGCAAAGGCTTCATTTTAAATCTTTGCAAAATTTTTATAGATCCTCACCCTTTTTTGAGTTTTATGAAGATGACTTGGCTCCTCTTTATGAAAAACAAGAAAAGTATTTATTAGATTTATTATTAAAAACACAAGAACTAAGTTTTGAAATGTTGCAATTAGAATTTGAAATAAAAAAAACAACCAAATATCTTGTTGACTATCCTATAAACCAAGATTTTAGATTTTTAGATAATCCGAAGTTATCTATAGACCAAACATTTAGAAAATACATCCAAGTATTTGATGCTAAGCATGGATTTATTCCTAATTTAAGTATTTTAGATTTGATCTTTAATGAAGGACCAAATGCTGTAAATATATTGAGTTTACGATAGTTCATATCACAATCAAATAATTTTTCAAAATGTTTTATTATTTTTAGTTTAAGTATTTTAGATTTACTTTTTAAGCCAAATGCTGTTAGTTTGTTGAGATAGAGTCTAAGTTATTATAATTTTAGACTATATAATAAGCTTATTCTGTGCTGTTTAAATATTTTTTCATATATTTATCATCTCATTTATTATTATTTCCCCTAGAAAATATTTTTTACTAAAGCTAAAACTAATGGAATCCTTATTCAATAAAATAAAAGGATATACTTCTCTATCGGAGGCTTCATGGAGTGAGTTAAAAAAAAATCTCATCCTAAAAACATACGATGATGGTACTATCCTTAGTAAACTAGGAGAAATCCCAACTAAAGCTTTTTTTTTTAATAAAGGGTTATGTAAAAGGTTATGCCTTAACTGAAAAGGGAAATCATTATAATCGTATCATCTATCAATCAGGTGAATTTATGGCTTCTTTATCTGCTTTAATACAAAATAAAAAAGCAAACTTAGCACTTGAGTGTTTAACAGATTGCACTTTAATAGAAGTAAATTGGGAAAGCTTTATGGAATTAGCAAAAACAAATCCAGAGATTGGTATATTTTATAGAAAAGTTTTAGAAGAACGTTTTGTTAGATTTGAATTGAGCAACATCCAACTCGCTACCATGACAGCTACTGAAAGATATGTTGAACTTAGGAAACGTTGCCCAGATATTGAAAAACAAGTATCTCAATTAAATATTGCTTCTTTTATTGGTATAACTCCTGTACAATTAAGTAGAATTCGTAAAAAGTTATTCTCTACATAGCATTATTTATTATTCTTTTCTGTTTTTTTTTATTTATAGACATATGTTAACAGCATGTGTTGCAAACATTTATATTTTTGCCACGTTAAACAAAAAAAATACAGATTTGTTATATACCCCTTAGGATTTCCCCAATATAACTATTTGTAACTAATTTTTATGGCTCACATTTTGTGAGCCTTTTTTTTTATAAAAAGACTGCTTTTAAAAACCCAGCACCATAACCTAAAAATTGGATAATAGAAGTGAGTACACTTAAAAAACCTATTTTAATGCTCTTAGTACTACTCGCTGCATTAATAAAAATGGCTAGTGAATAGAAAACCAAAAGGTAAAAAGGATAAAAAACACTAAAAAATAAACCCACAATTGATACTAGCATCCCCAAAAGAAATACACTCGGAAACCAATAAGTCAACTTTGCTGTATTTGGGTATTGATTATTTAATACAGGTCTTTCTTTTCCAAAATTATAGGTTTGTTTTAAAAATTGTTTGATGCTAGTACGTCTTTTATGATATACAAATGCATCAACAATAAACTGAGTTTGAAAACCACCATTCCACAATCTAAAAGTAAGATCAATGTCCTCTCCTATTTTTCGATTACTAAAACCCTGTGTTTCTTTAAAAGCTTTTTTTGACAAACCCATATTAAAACTTCTAGGTTGAAATTTTGCTTTGGATTTTTCTCTTCCTCTTAATCCTCCTGTAGTTAAAAAGGAAGTCATAGAATAATTTATTGCTTTTTGTAAATCAGAAAAACTAGCATGTGCAGCATCAGGACCACCAAAGGCATCTGTGTAATTTACTTTTAATTGTGAATGTATTGATTTTAAATAAGTAGCTGGTAAAATAATATCAGAATCTAGGATTAAGAAATAGTTTCCAGAGGCATTCTTCATTCCAAAGTTACGGCTTAATCCCGCTCCTGTATTGGGCTTAGACAAGTATTTTATTTGTAGTTTATCTTTGTAATTAGCTACTATCTCATCACATTTTTTAGTAGAACCATCTTCTACAATAACCACTTCATAACTAGCCGTAAAAGTTTGTTTGGTTAAACTTTCTAGTAATTCATCAATCTCATCAGGACGATTATAGACAGGTACAATTATTGAAAAGTTTAGTTCCAAGATTTACTTGTATTATTAAGTTTAGAATTAGTGGCAACTTCAATAGTTTTTTCACCTGTTACAAACCATCTTGCTTTTAAATCTCCTCTTAAGATAATTTCAGTTCCATTGACTTCTAACCAACTGCCTTCACGAATACCAATCACAGGTATTTTATTATAAAACTGATATTCATTAATTCGTGTTTCTCTAGTTTCACCCATATGTTTTGAAGTAGGATCAGGATCTAAAAAATGCGGGTTGATATTAATAGGTATCATTCCCAAAGCATCAAAACTTGGTGGATACACAATAGGCATATCATTGGTATTCATAATATTAACTCCTGCTATATTACTTCCTGCACTGGTGCCAAAATAAGGAGTTCCGTTTAAAATCACCTTTTTTAATTCTGGTAAAACCTTAATTTTATATAAATCATTGAGTAAAACAAACGAATTTCCACCTCCTGTAAATATACCTTTAGCTTCATTAATTGCTTGAATAGGGTCATCAAACTCATGTAAACCTTTTACCTTTATATCAATTTGTGCAAAAGCTTTTCGAGCAACTTCCGTATAGGCATCATGTGTTAATCCACTTGGTCTAGCGTAGGGAATAAATACAATTTCTGAAACTCCTTTAAAATGAATTTTTAAAGTATCAAACAGATAACTTAAATATGGTTTTCCATGAACGGTTGATGTACTGGCTAATATTAATTTTCTCATTTATTTTGATGTTTTATACTTACAAAATTACTAATTAGTTTTAACACCCGTATGGGATATACTAATAACCTATCAGATAACTAAATCTTTTTTAAAATTGTTGTGCAATTTAGTTGACTTTGTCAATTTTTTTACCGAAATTTACCCAACATTCGATAAACTTCATTAAAACGAGAGTTTATCTCGGAGTT
>DQTL01000159.1 GCA_015662775.1 Lutibacter sp. | reverse complement strand
GAATTTTCCCCAATTCTTGTTATATTTTATCAAATTAACTAGTTAGTCCTTCAAAAATATAACTTCGAATTGATTGAAAATTCCTTCAAACTGTAAACAAAGCTTAGGTCGAACTCAGGTTATAACAATAGTAATGATTAAAGCTTTTTTACTTTGAATTACTTCCTTCTCTAAAATTTAAGTCCTCATAAACAAGAGTTTACTGCGGGTTAAATTTTTTTCGAGCGTCGTACTTCTTTGTAAAAGGAGTTTTTGCAACGGTCTTTATTTTTGTTGTGAGTTTTTTAAATCTACAAGTAAACAAAGAACGCAAATTTAACTAGTTAAATTTGCGTTCTTCGTTAGAATAAAACATTAAATGATACTAATTATTCCTGTTTTTTAGCATGATCTTGTGCATCTACAACTGCGATAATAGTCATGTTTACAATTTCATCAACACTGGCTTGTAATTGTATTAAATGAACAGGTTTTTTTAATCCCATAACTATTGGGCCAACAGACTCAATACCATTTAATTCTTTCATAATTTTATAGCTGATGTTTGCAGCTGTCAAACAAGGGAAAATCAAAGCATTTACCTTGTGACCTGCAATGGGCGAAAAAGAAAATTTTTCCTTCATCATTTTGCTGTTTAAAGCAAAATCTGCTTGTACTTCACCATCAATTATTAGATCAGGATAATTCTTATGAAGATACGAAATTGCTTTTTCCATTTTTTTACCAGTAACTGAATCAGCAGCTCCGAAATTTGAATAAGACAACATAGCCATTTTTGGTTCAACACCAAACATGTTCATAGTCTCTGCAGTCATATTTGCAATATTTACCAAATCCTCTGCACTTGGGTCTTCTGTAATTGCAGTGTCAGATAAAAATAAAGGACCTCTATCGGTTAGCATTAAGTTTGTTGCAGCAATTTTATTTACGTGGTCTTTTTTACCAATTAGTCTTAACATAGGTTTTACAACCCTTGAGTAACTACGTGAATATCCTGTAATCAATGAATCTGCTTCACCTGTGTTGACCATCATTGCTGCATAATAGTTACGTTCGAGCATCCATTTTTGAGCATCTAATAGTTTTACTCCTCTACGTTGTCTTCTTTCCCAATATAGTTGCGCGTACTTTAGAATTCTTTCTTTTTCTTCACGGCTTCTTGGATCAATGATTAAAACAGAATCATCTGTTGGATGAAAACTGATTTCATCCATTAATTTTAAAATTGCTTTTTTATTTCCTAATAAAATAGGAATTGCCATGCCTTCATCATAAACTATTTGTGCAGCTTTTAAAACATCAAGGTGATTGGCTTCTGTAAAGACAACTTTCTTGGGGTTTCGTTTAGCTCTTGTTGTTAGCTTTTTCATATGCTTGCTACCTGAACCCAATCTGTCAGCAAGACTTTTGGCATATTTACTCCAACTTTTAATTTCTTTTCGTGCAACACCAGATTCCACGGCTGCTTTTGCAACTGCGACAGGAATACGTTCCATTAAACGCATGTCAAATGGTTTTGGAATGATGTAATCTCTTCCAAATTCTAAATGCTTTTCTTGATAGGTAATGTTTACTTGTTCTGGAACAGCTTCTTTTGTTAAATCGGCTAGTGCTTTCACAGCTGCCAATTTCATTTCTTCATTAATTGAAGTAGATCGTACATCTAAAGCTCCTCTAAAAATATATGGAAATCCTAATACATTATTTACTTGATTTGGGTAATCAGAGCGACCCGTTGCCATAACCACATCATCACGAGTTTTCATGGCTAATTTATAATCAATCTCTGGGTTAGGATTGGCTAAAGCAAACACTATGGGATTCTTAGCCATAGATAATAGCATGTCAGGAGATAAAACATCTGCAACAGATAATCCTAAGAATACATCGGCATCTTTTGTCGCTTCTGCAAGTGTATCAATTTTTCTTGTAGTTGCAAATTCTTTTTTACTAGGGCTTAAGTATTCTCTATCAGTACGTATTACACCTTTACTATCAAGCATCACTACATTTTCTGGTTTAACACCTAAACTTTGATACAATTTAGTACAAGAAACAGCTGCTGCACCAGCACCACTTACCACTATTTTGACTTGGTCAATCTTTTTCTCAACAATCTCTAGTGCATTTAATAAAGCAGCTGATGAGATAATTGCTGTTCCATGTTGGTCATCATGCATCACAGGGATATCTAATTCTGCTTTTAGTCTTGTTTCTATTTCAAAAGCTTCGGGTGCTTTAATGTCTTCCAAATTAATTCCACCAAAAGTTGGGGCAATAGCTTTTACTGCTTGAATAAATTTTTCAGGATCTTTTTCATTGATTTCAATATCGAATACATCAATATCAGCAAATATTTTAAAAAGTAAACCTTTACCTTCCATAACTGGCTTTGATGCCTCAGCTCCTATATCACCTAAACCTAATACTGCGGTTCCGTTAGAAATAACAGCTACTAAATTTCCTTTGGAAGTGTATTTGTAAACATCTTCAGGATTTTTTTCAATTTCTAAACAAGGAATTGCAACCCCTGGAGAGTAGGCGAGAGCCAAATCTCGTTGTGTTGCATATTTTTTAGTTGGAATAACAGCTATTTTTCCAGGTGTTGGCTTTGCATGATAATGTAAAGCGGCTAATTTTTCTCTTGATTTTGACATTATAAGTTTTTTATAATTGGAAGAGCAAAGATTGCTCATTTATTTTTTTGAAAATGATTTATTAATATGCAAATTTACTATTTTACAGCATAGATAAATGTATTAACTGCCATGTTATGAATACACACTTTTCTTGTCCAAAAGATAATGATTATATAAGAAGTAAAGTAACTGTTTTAATTTTATAACAGAATTAAATGTTGATAAAAATAATTTAGTGTTTTTATAATAAAAATGACGAATGCTAGAAATTACTTCTCCAATACTGAGGTGTAGTTTCTTTTGTTTTTTGATTCCAATAATCTTGGGTTACCATACGATCATCTAAAGTTTTTAAACGACGTTGAAATATATAAACAGTTGGGTTAAATAACATATCCGTCACACCAACCGTATATAATTGAGGTACTTCTTCACTTTTTCTTTTTTCTTCTTTAACTATAACTTCAAAGCCATTGTATTCTAAAATAGTTTGTAAAAAGTCTTTTCTGTCTTCTTCTATCTTTTTTTCAATAAAAGTAACTCTAGTTTCGTCTATTGCTCCGAATTGATGTTTTCCTGGTAATGCCATTCTAGTTAATTTGTTTATGTGTTTATTTGTTGATAGGTGAGAACTATAAAATCCCAGCACTCAATTCTACAATATAATTATATAACGGACTGTACAATCCTAAAACTAATATTCCAGCTACAGCTAATACTAAACCAGCTCGCATCATTACTTTATTTTTAAAATAAGGAATTGCATCTTCACTTTTACGTAAAAACATAGCTCTTACTGGTAATAAATAATAGTATAAAGAAATAGTAACGTTTACTACTGCTAAGAATACTAATAAATAATATCCTTTAGAGGCTGCTGCTGCATATAAAAAGAACTTCCCAAAGAATCCTGCTAATGGAGGGATTCCTGCTAGTGAAAACAAGGCTAGGAGCAAGGTTAATGCTAATTTTGGATTGGTTCTATAAAGTCCCGTATAATCGTCCATATTTTCTTTTCCTGTTTCTGACGAAATGGCTTGAACCACTCCAAATGCTCCTAGGTTAGAGAACACATATACTAACAAGAAAAACACTACTGTAGCTATCCCTAATTCTTCTGCATTGATAATACCCATTAACATAAATCCTGCTTGAGCAATAGATGAATAGGCTAAGAAGCGTTTCATATTTTGTTGACGTAAAGCAAACAAGTTACCGACAAACATGGTGGCAATTGCCACTACATAAACAACATTTTTCCAAACTTCTGTCAAAGCTGGTAAAACGGTAAAAAGTATACTCATTAAAACAAATACAGCTGCTCCTTTTGAGATAACCGATAAGTAAGATGTAATACCAATTGGTGCTCCTTCATACACATCTGCTGTCCAAAAATGGAAAGGTGCTAATGATATTTTAAAGGCAACTCCTGAAAAGAAGAAAACCATACCTAATATTGCTAAATTAGATGTTTGTAAATTAGTTGCTATTTCCTCAAAGAAGATAGAACCTCCTGTTGCATAAAGCATACTAATTCCAAATAAAGAAACCGCAGAGGCCAATGCCGCTGACAAGATTAATTTAATGGCTGCTTCTGTTGCTTTTTCACTAAATGAATTGTAAGCTACTAAGGCAACTAAGGGTAAAGTTGATAATTCTAATCCAATATAAAACATCAAGAAATCACCTGATGAAATCATGTAATTCATTCCTAATAATGATGAAAATAACAGCATGAAAAACTCTGGAATTTTATTGTACACTGCTACTTTATCACGTAACCAATCTGCCGATTGCAAAAGGATAATTAGCACACCCACATTTAAAACATTCTTAAAGAAATGGATCAACCCATTTGTTCTAAAAGAACCTCCGAATAATTCTCCAGCTTCATTCGGGAAAAATCCTAAGATGGTATGTAGTAGAAATAAACCAATAGCGACATTGATTAAACCCTTTTTATGTTGGGGTTTTGTAGTTACTTCTAAAATTAACATTGCTAAAATCAATACTAAAAGTATGATTTCGTTGCGCATTAATAAAAAATTTGTCATAATCTTATTCTGTTATAATACTCCTTCAATAAAAGGTTTTATACTATCTAATATCATATTACTCAACCATAGCGGTGCGACACCAATTCCTACTACAGGAATTAGTAACATATATATTCCTACTCGTTCAAACCAAGTGGCATCTTTTAAACTGTGGTATTCTTCATTGGTAACTGGTCCCATTAACATCATTCCAACAACTCGTAAGATATAAACCGCAGTTACTACAATTGCCGACACAACCAATATACTCATGACTCTATGAAAAGTATCTGTATGTTGAAAAGCCCCAGCAAAGATGTTCATCTCTGCTACAAATCCACTCATTCCTGGCAAACCTAAAGAAGCTAAACCAGCCACTACATAAATTAAAGATATAAATGGAATTACTTTGAGCATTCCGCCCATTTTGGTAGCGTCTCTTGTATGTGTTCTGCCGTAAATCATTCCAATTAAAGCAAAGAAAAGAGCGGTCATAAATCCATGTGATAAGGATTGTAAAATGGCTCCAGTCCAAGCCGTTTTATTTAGCATTAGTAAAGCAAAGATGACCATTCCTAAGTGACTCACTGAGGAATAGGCATTGATATATTTTAAGTCGGTTTGTTTTATGGCTGCTAATGCTCCATAAATTACACCAATCACAGATAACACTATAAAGAATGTTGACCAATAATTAGTTCCTTCTGGCAATAAATACATGGCTACACGGAAAATTCCATAACCTCCTAATTTCATCAATACTCCAGCATGCAACATGGAGACTGCTGTTGGTGCTGAGGCATGACCATCAGGCGACCAAGTATGAAATGGAAATAAAGCTCCAATTACAGCAAAGCCAATAAAAGTTAAAGGAAAGAATAATTTTTGTGCTTCAAAAGGGATATTTACTTGTGAAATTTCTAGAATATTAAAAGTTAATGCACCGCCATCTGCAGTTGAATTATAATAGATTCCTAATATACCAACTAGTAATAAAGCAGAAGCTCCCATTAACATTAATGTCAGTTTCATGGCTGCGTATTCTCTTGGGCCACTTCCCCAAATTCCTATTAAAAGGTACATAGGTATTACGGCTATTTCGTAAAACACGAACATGGTAAATAAATCTAACGAGATAAAGAATCCATAAACACCAGCAGCTAATATCACAAGTGTAATAAAGAATTCTTTAGGCATATCGTCTATCATCCATGAGATAAATACACCTGCTAAAACTACAGTTGCCGTTAAAACTATCATCAATACTGAAATACCATCTACACCAATTGCGTAGTGTATATTGAATGATTCAAACCACATCATATCTTGTCTAAAGACCATGATATCTGTGTTTACAGCTCGTTCTTTAAAATAGGCAAAGATTAAATTGATTGCCATTCCAAATTCAATTAACATACCAATCATGGTTGTCATACGAGCCTGTTTTAGGTCTTTTGTAAATAGTAAAGCAATTGCCGTTAGTACGGGAACTACTACAAAAAGCGTTAATATATCCATTTTTTATAAATTTTGAATGTTGAGTTTTGAATGTTGAATTAATCTATAATACAACACTTAAAATTTAACATTTACATCACATACATGACAATTAATACCAATATAAATACACCACCAGCAAATGCAAAAGCGTAGTCTTGCAGTTTACCTGATTGCATTCCTTTTATTCCTTTTGAAAGATCTACAGTCTTGTTTCCTATTCCTTCCATGGTAGCGTCAACTACTTTTTTATCGAACCATGCAAATGGTGCTGAAATCCCTTTGAATATTATTATTTTAGTGATGAAAAGATATACTTCATCAATATAAAATTTGTTAAAAGTCCATTTGTACAATTTTCCAAAGAAAGCACTCACTTTTGCAGGGTAAATAGATGGTTTGAAATAGAATAACCACGCTAAGAAAATTCCTGTTAAACCTGTTAGTGTTGCTATGGTTGCCATGGTGTAATCAATATGTCCGTGAAATCCTATTCTATCGGGTGCTAACCATTCTGTAAATGGTAAATACCCTGGTAAAATACTCATTATCGCTAAAAATATTAAAGGAATTGCCATTGACCATGGAGATTCATGTGGTGCATGTTCGTATTCTTTTTTCTTACCCCAGAAAATACTAAAATACAATCTGAACATATAGAAAGCTGTTAAACCTGCTACAAATAATGTAATAAAGTAAATGGGTTTATTGTGGTGGAAAGCAGCTACTAAAATCTCATCTTTACTAAAGAAACCTGAGAAACCAGGTACCCCAGAAATAGACAAGGCAGCAATTAAAAAGGTAATACTTGTAATTTTCATGTATTTATGTAAGCCACCCATATCTTTCATATAGTTACTATGAACTGCATGAATAACAGAACCAGCACCTAAGAATAATAAGGCTTTAAACATGGCATGTGTAAACAAATGCCACATAGAGGCTATATATCCAATACCATCATGGCCGTCGTATTCTGAAACTCCTAATGCCAACATCATGTATCCAATTTGCGACATGGTTGAGAAGGCGAGTATACGTTTTATATCGGTTTGGGTTAAGGCAATAATTGCAGCTATTAAGGAAGAAATTGCTCCGACCCAAGCAACTATATTCAAGGCAAATCCATTTTCCACAAAATGAAACATTGGGAACAAACGAGCAACTAAATAAACTCCGGCTACAACCATAGTTGCTGCATGAATTAATGCTGACACTGGTGTTGGTCCTTCCATTGCATCGGGTAGCCAAATATGCAGCGGGAACATGGCAGATTTACCAGCACCACCCATAAACATTAAAATCAATGCCCAAGTAATCACTGATAAGCCCATAAACGAACTAGAAGCCCAATTCATTATGGCAGGACCTTCTGGGTTGTTTAATTCCATAAAATCATAAGAACCTCCGTAGTATCCCATTAATAGTATTCCAATTAAGAAACCTAAATCCGCAAACCTTGTTACAATAAAGGCTTTCTTTGCTGCTGCAACTGCAGATGGTTTTTCGTAGTAATACCCAATTAATAAGAAGGATGAAACACCTACTAATTCCCAAAATATATAAATTTGAAATAAGTTAGTTGCTACAACTAATCCCATCATTGAAAAGGTAAACAAGGCTAAAAAGGCAAAGAATTTTGTATAACCTCTATCTCCTTTCATGTAACCTCTACTATAGATGTGTACCATGAGTGAAATTGTTGAAACAACCGCCAGCATCATAATAGAAATAGGGTCTAACAAGATTCCCATATCAATACGTAAGGTATCGGTAAAGTTCATCCAGTTCATCTTAAAACCAAAGAAAGTTTGAAATTTACCATCAACTTTAGGAATATTAAAAAAGTATTGATAAGCGGTATAATACGACATACCTGCCACGGCAGTTAAACCTGCCACACCAATCCAACCTGAAACGGCTGGCTTAATTTTGTTGTAGAAAAATCCCAACAATATAAACATTGCTATTGGAATAATCAAAATAAAAATAGTATAACTAAAGTCCATATTCATGTATTATTTATTAATTCATCAATCCTATAATTGAATATCGAATATCGATTAACGAATTATGATTTTTGAATTATTTTTTATTCATATTTTGTTGTGCTGTTTTAACACTACTCACAAAAATTGAAATTAATTCGTTGTTTTCTTTTATTGTTGAAATTATTAATTCTTCGTTTTTAAATAATTTTGCTTTATGCATTATTTTCATATTGACAAATGATTCTCTCAATTCTTTCAATGAAATTTTCATTTTATGAACAAAATCCTTTCTTGATTCTGCACTTTGTGCTTCAGCATAATTTAACGCTGGTGATATTCCTGATTTTATTAATTGACCTGCTAAATAACCTCCAGCTTTGTTATTAGGTGTATTGTTAACAATATCAATTATCATCATTGAAAAATTTATCAATCTCTCCTCTAAATCAAACTTTTTCATTTCCTTATTTTACTTCAAAAATCTTCAATCCATATTCAATATTCGCTATTCAATTTTAATATTTCATTGTTTCTGTTTCACTTAAATCAACCGATGTTTTTAATCGATAAAGATTTATAATTATTGAAATTGCTAAAGCTGTCTCAGCTGCTGCAACTGCAATAATAAAAATCGAAAAATACACACCTTGTAACACATCGGGATACAGATATTTATTGATTACCACGAAATTGATTACTGAAGTGTTTAACAACAATTCGATTGCCATTAACATGGTGATTAAATTTTTTCTTGTCAAAAACCCATACAATCCTATAAAAAATAAGATTGTTGTTAGGGTTAGTAGTTCGTATATGCTTACGTTTTCAATCATTTTCCTTTAGTTTTAAAGTTGAAAGTTTGTAAAGTTGAAAGATATTTGCTATACTTTTTAACTTTATGAACTTCATGAACTTTTTACTTTTTAACTTCTATTTTTTGTCCTTTAGCTATTATTATGGCTCCGATCATCGCTGCTAGTAGGAGTACACTTATCACCTCAAATGGTAATATAAATCCACCTTCACCAGTTCCTAATAATCCACGACCAATATCCTTCACATCAAAAGCTTTTGTTGCTTCAACTACTTTAAAATCATGTGAATAAATTGTGGTTAATGTAATTGCTAGTCCTACAGCACTTAAGGCTGCCATAAATATTTTTCTACCTATTGAAGGGACTTCTAATTTCCCATCAATTTGATGTACTAAAAAGACGGCAAAAATAAACAGGATGATAATTCCACCTGCATAGACTGCCAATTGTACAGCTCCTAAAAAATTGTATTCCAACATGAAATAGATGGCAGATATTGCTAATAATGACAATAACAAATATATTACAGCACGTAAAATCATTCTGCTTGTAACGGATGCTAATGCCATGACAATTATAATTATTGCAAAAATGTAAAATATAATTTGTTCCATGTTTTTTAAAATTTCAAAAATTTAAATTATAAATTCCAAACAATTAAGTTTTTAAATTATCCTTTGTTTTTCGTTTAATCTTCTACGTCAGCTCTAACTTTAGACCCTGGATTATTTAATACTTTTGTTAATTCCGAACGATCAGTTACCGAGTGTTCAAATTCTTGTCCCCAAATGATTGCACCTGTTGGACAAGCTTCAATACATTGACTACACATTGTACACATTGATAAATGATATATGTGTTTATCAATCGTTTTTTTCTTTTTACCTGTTTCCTCATTGAGAACTCGATCCCAAATGATTTCTATACTTCCATTAGGGCAAGCAATCTCACAAGCTTGACATCCCGTACAAGCATGTTCGTTGTTTTCGTCATGAGGCATGATAACTTCTCCTTTGAAACGATCAAAAATTACGGGTCTTTCTTCTGGATACTGAACTGTGACAATTTCTTTACGAGCATTTATAAAATACTTGTGTGTAACTCGAAAGCCATTGATTAAAGTTTTGAATCCTCTATATATCTCTGAAAAATATGACATATTCTTTTCTTTATTATCTAATTAAAATGGCCAAGGAAGGGTGAAACCTGCCCAAACCATAATCGCCATTAATACGATATTCATTAAATTTAATGGTAGTAAATACTTCCATTCTAGTGTTAATACTTGATCTATTCTTAAACGTGGATATGTCCATCTAAAGAACATCATTAACACGATAATCATTCCTACTTTAAGGACAAACCAAAATACTCCAAAAATAGCCTGTAACCATTCTATTTCAATACCTTCTGTAATTCCGAAAGGAGATAACCAACCACCAAAGAATACCGTTACAGCAATAGCTGCAATGATAAACATATTGATAAATTCTGCTAAGAAAAAGTAGGCGAATTTCATACCTGAATATTCTGTATGATAACCTGCTCCTAGCTCTGATTCTGCTTCGATTAAATCGAAAGGTGCTCTATTTGTTTCTGCTGTTCCTGCTATCATATAAATCATAAAAGCTATAATTGCTGGGATATGACCTTGATAAATTAACCAACCTCCGGTACGTTGTACTTCAATAATTTCTGATAATTGTAAAGATCCCGTTAACAATACCATAGTTAATAAGGATAAACCAACAGATAATTCATAACTGATAACTTGTACACCCGAACGCATGGCTCCGATTAATGCAAATTTGTTATTACTTGCCCAACCTCCTAATAGTATTCCAATAACACCTACTGATGAAACAGCAGTTAAGAAGAATAATCCTATGTTTATATCAAAAGCTTGTAAGTCTTTTGAAAATGCAAAAACTGATAATGAAATCAGAGCAGCTACAATAGGAAAATAAGGTGCTAGATTGTATAAAAATTTATCTGCTTTGGCTGTTCCTGTTAATTCTTTTGTTACCAGTTTTATAGCATCACCTATAGTTTGGAAAAGACCCCAAGGACCTACACGATTTGGTCCATGTCTAAGTTGAATCCACCCAGCGACTTTACGTTCCATAAGAACTAAGTACAGTCCCGTTACGGCAAAAAATGCTAAATAAACAACAGCAACTACTATCCAGCCTGTTACATCTCCCCATATTCCCCAACCTAAATCATTGGAAAAGAAAGAAATTAATTGTTCAATATAAGTTTTATTATCCATATTGCTTTTCTATAATTCTAATTATCTATCAATATCTGGAACCACCAAATCTAAGGTCGCCATCATAGCAACTAAATCACCTAATTTACTGCCAACTGCCATATCCTCTAGTGCAGATAGGTTTGAAAAACCTGGTGATCTAAATTTCATGCGATATGGACTTTTCTTTCCATCACTATTAATATAAACCCCTAATTCACCACGAGCTGTTTCTACACGTTGATAGAACTCACCTTTTGGTAATTTGATTACTGCTTTAGTTGGTTCTTTTATATTTCCTTCTGGGATATTATCAACGAGTTGTTCAATAATTCTCATAGATTCCCACATTTCATCAATACGTACTTTGTAACGTGAATAGGCGTCACCTTCTGTATATATAGGTTCTTTAAAATCTATGTCTTGAACTGCAAAAGCTGAATATGGTTTTATCTTTCTGATATCACTTTTAACACCAGAAGCTCTGGCAACTGGACCCGAAACTCCATAACTTATGGCATCTTCTTTACTTAAAATACCAACTCCTTTCATTCTTTTTTCAAAAATGATGTTCCCAGTTAGTAATTGGTCGTATTCTGGTAATTTCGAACGAAAATGAACAATAAAATCTTTAACTCTTTGTACAAAATTCTTATGAATATCATATCTGATTCCACCTGGAATACTATAGTTCATCGTTAATCTAGCACCACAAGTTTCTTCAAAAATATCATTGATTACTTCACGATCTCTAAAACCGTAAAAGTATGAAGTTAAAGCGCCTAAATCCATTCCCATAACACCCCACCATAATTGGTGTGAAGCCAATCTTGTCAATTCACCAACAATAGTACGTATATACTTTACACGATCAGAAACTTCTATTTCTAAAGCTTTTTCAATAGCTAATGCTACTGCCTCATTATTATTATGAGAGGAAAGGTAATCCATTCTATCAGTAAGGTGGATTATTTGCGGATACGAATCGTACTCACACATTTTTTCAATACCTCTATGAATATAACCTAAATCTGGTTCAACCCTTTTAATGATTTCACCATCAATAGTCAAATTTAAACGTAATACACCATGGGTAGCAGGATGCTGTGGCCCCATGTTTATTTTGTATTCCTCTGTTCTAAATTGATTTTTCTTTATTTGTGCTTCGTAATCCATATTTCGGAATTTTACCGCAAAGACGCTTAATCGCAAAGATTTAGAATCTTAATTTTATGTTTTATGGTTTTTAGTTTGTACTACTTAAACTTTTAACCTTTCACTTTAAACTTTATAACTAACGTATAATCATATTAACCTCATCGACATAATCCTTACGTAAAGGATAGCCATCCCAATTTGGTGGAAGGATTAATACTTCCATATTTGGGTGGTTGTTAAATTTTATTCCAAATAAATCATGAATTTCTCTTTCGTGTAGTTCTGCGGTTTTCCAGATATCACAAACTGTATCTAAATTTGCAGTAGTGCGATCTTTAGTTGTTACTTTGACTACCATTTCATGCCCATGTGTAGTAGAGCGTAAATGGTAAATAACACCTAATTCTTCTCCCCAATCCATTCCTGTTTCACAAAATAAGTAATCAAATTGTGTCTTAGAATTTGATTTTAACTTTTCAGCCAAATCATGTAGCTTTTCTTTGGGAACAGTAACAGTCAAAAACTCTGTAGCTTCTTCTGTAAATGCAAGATTTTCAAACCAAGGATTGATAAGGTCTTGTAGTTGTTGGTTAGTCATGTCTTCTAGTATTTAGTAGTTTGTATTGAGTAGTTAGATTTGATTGTTGATTCATTTAAATTCTACAATTAAACGGGTTTCAATTCTCACATCTCAATTCTTCTATCTAATTAATATCTTGTTTTTTTCTTTCCTTCATCAAACCCATCTATTGGATTTGACATTTTAATAGCAGGTTCACTCATTATTTTTTCTTGTAATTTAATCATCCCTTCTAATAAAGCTTCTGGGCGTGGCGGACAACCTGGCACATAAATATCAACTGGAATTACATGATCTGCTCCTTTTACGACTGCGTATGTGTTATAGAAAAATGGTCCTCCTGAAATTGCACAAGCTCCCATGGCTATAACAAATTTTGGTTCAGCCATTTGATCGTATAAACGACGTAAAACAGGTGCCATTTTATTGGTTATTGTTCCTGCAATAATAATTAAATCGGCTTGTCTTGGAGAAGGACGAGCTACCTCAAACCCAAAACGAGAATAATCGTTTCTAGCTGCTCCTGTTTGCATCATTTCTATGGCACAACAACTTGTACCAAAGTAAAGTGACCATAAAGAATTTTTACGTCCCCAACTGATGAGCTTATCTATAGGGCCTACGATGATATTACCACCGTTTCCTGCTGGAATTACTTTTCCAGGAAAATCAGCTGGCACATCAGTACCTTGCTGTACTTTCTTTTTAATTAATCCCATTTTAATGCTTGTTTTTTCCAGGCATAGATTAAACCTAAACCTAAAATTAATAAGAATATTAATATTTCAATTAATGCGACTCCTCCTGTTTCTTTAAAAACAACTGCCCATGGCACTAAGAATGCTACTTCAACATCAAATATTAAAAATAAAATTGCGTATAAATAATAACCTACTTTAAATTGTACCCAAGTTGGTCCTTGAGTGACCATACCACTTTCGTAAGGCTCGCGTTTGGCAGGGTTATCTGATTTCGGTGAAATTAAGTTAGCTAGAGCATTTGCTCCAGCCACTAAAACGACACCAGAAAGAAAGAAAACAATGATTGCTATATTCCCCATTTCTACTTATTTGTTTTGAAGTGCGAAAATATTTCTAAATATTTGGACTTAAAATGACAAATATCACTTTTAGAAATACTTTTCAACTATTCGATTAAAAACATCTATTTTACTTCATAAGTTTCCCCAGAAGCAAATAAATCATCTACTGTTTTAAATTTGGAAATTTCTTTAACATGTTGCGTTTTATCTCTTCTACGTTCGCCAAGCGTTGATTCTTTGACACTTCTGATGATTCCTGTAGCAAGGGGATATTTTAATTTAGCCAACATTAAATGCAAAGTGTTGTCAGATTCTTGAGCATCGTGTACTAAAATATCAGATTCAGTAACTCCATTTTCTTCTAAAGTGACTACTTCTAATTTTAAACCATTTAATACCAGACCTTTATTTTTTTCTTTGCCGAAAAGCATTGGTTTACCATGTTCTAAATAAACCTGCATATCTGCTCTTACTGTTTTATCAGTATATTTTGAAAAACAGCCGTCATTGAAAATAACACAGTTTTGCATGATTTCAACTAAAGACAAACCATTAAACTTTTCTGCTTCAACAAAAACAGGAGTCATTTCTTTAGGATTATTACCTGATAACCTAGCGAAAAAACGAGCACTAGAACCAATAGCTAACTCACCAGGGTTAAAAGGTGGTTGTGTATTTCCATAGGGAGAAGTTTTAGTTTTCTGTTCTAATAAAGAAGTAGGTGAAAATTGTCCTTTGGTTAAACCGTAAATCTCATTGTTGAATAAAATGTAATTTAAATCTACATTACGACGAATTACATGTATAAAATGATTTCCACCAATTGCCATAGAATCACCATCACCACTGGCTACCCATACGCTCAATTTGTCATTGGCTAGTTTTACACCCGTTGCAATTGCTGCAGCTCTACCATGAATACCGTGCATTCCATAAGTATCCATATAATATGGAAAACGTGAGGAACATCCAATACCAGAAATAAAGACAAAGTCTTCTTTCTTTTTATTCATTTCGGGTAATGCTTTTTGAATAGATCGTAAGATTACATAATCATCACAACCCGGACACCAGCGAACTTCTTGATCGCTTTGAAAGTCTTTAAATGTATATTTAATTGCTGTATTTTCCATGATTAAACGAGTTGCTTAAATTTATCTTTTAATTCGATTGTTGTAAATGGCAATCCTTGTACCTTATTATATTGTAAGTACTCAAACTCTGAGAAATGTGAATTTAGAACCATTGAAAATTGCCCTTTATTTAATTCACACACGATAATTTTCTTGAACTTTTTCAAGATATCTTTTGTGTTTTTAGGTAATGGGTTGATATAGTTGAAATGTAAATGACCTATTTTATGACCTTCATCAGCCATTTCATGTACGACAGTACTTAAACTACCATATGTTCCACCCCAACCTATTACTAAAAGGTCACCTTCTTCGTTATATTCTGCTTTTACTTCAGGAATTACATTTTGTACCCGTTTTACTTTCTCTGCACGAATATTTGTTTGGTATTCGTGGTTTGTTGGTACATGTGATACATTTCCTGAATCCTTATCTTTTTCTAAACCACCAACACGATGCTCTAAACCTTTCATACCTGGAACTGCCCACTTACGTGCTAGAGAATCTTTATCTCGTTGATAAGGAGTATATTCGGTAGTTCCTTTTGGCACCAATTGATTTTTTATAGGTGGCATATCAGAAGCTTTTTTAATTTTCCAAGGTGCTGAACCATTTGCTATATAACCATCTGTTAATAAAATAACTGGCGTCATATGTTCTAAAGCTAATTTACAAGCTTCATAAGCAAAATCAAATGAATTGGCTGGTGTACTTGCTGCGATTACAATAACAGGGCTTTCTCCATTACGACCATATAAGGCTTGTAATAAATCGGATTGTTCTGTTTTTGTTGGTAATCCTGTTGATGGACCACCACGTTGTACATTGATAATTACAAGTGGTAACTCAATCATCATCGCTAAACCTATCGCTTCACCTTTCAGAGCTAAACCTGGACCTGAAGTTGTAGTAATTGCTAAATCACCTGCAAATGCAGCACCTATAGCTGAGGTGATACCTGCTATCTCATCTTCTGCTTGAAATGTTTTTACACCAAAATATCTGTGTTTTACCATTTCATGTAAAATGTCAGTGGCTGGCGTAATAGGATAAGACCCTAAAAACAACTCCAATCCTGAATTTTGTTGTGCTGTTAATAAGCCCCAAGAAGTCGCCGTATTACCATTTAGCATACGGTACATACCTTTTGGCATTTCGGAAGGAGCTACTTTATAAGTTGTAGAAATTAATTCTAAAGTTTCTGCATAGAAAAATCCTGCTTTTAAGACTTTGGTATTTGCTTCTACAATTAGTGGTTTCTTTTTAAATTTCTTTTCAAAGAACTCAATAGTGTGATCCATAGATCTATTAAATATGAAATACACAATACCTAGTGCAAACATATTTTTACTTCTTAGTATACTTTTATTATCTAAACCGAGATCTTTAACTGCCTCTCTTGTGTGTGTAGTCATGGCAACCTCAATCACTTTGTAATTTTCTAGGCTTCCATCTTCAAGAGGATTGGTCTCGTAATGTGCTTTTTCTAAATTCTTTTTAGTAAAAGAATCTGAATCAACAATCAACATCTGACCTGGTTTAAGAGCATATAGATTTGTTTTTAAACCAGCAGGATTCATAGCTACCAACACATCTACATCATCACCAGGAGTTGCAATGTCTTTGTGACCTATATGTACTTGAAACCCTGAAACACCATACAAACTTCCTTGCGGTGCACGTATTTCGGATGGATAATCTGGGAACGTTGCAATATCGTTACCAAACATTGCTGAAGTATCTGAGAATTGAGTTCCTGTAAGTTGCATACCATCTCCAGAATCACCGACAAACCGAATGGCTACGTCTTCGACCTCCGCAACATTTCTATCAATTGCTTTATTATCGTTATTGGTTATCATAAAATCTATAATTAAACTTAAGTTTAGACTGCCAAAATTACTAAAAATCTACTGTCTGCAAGTTTTTGTTGCTAATTTTTTAGAAAAAATAGATTTTTTTTATTATTAAATGATAAATATCATTAAGCTAATGAATTTATGAAATAAAAGTAATAATTTGAATAATATAAGATACTTACTAACATGTTGTTACCTGATTCAGTTCATTTGATTAATAAACAGCTATAATTAAATAATATGTAACAAACATTATTATTTAGAATCATTCTAAATTTTATTAAGCACACGTTAATACCTAATATTTATTTAGTTTTGTGTCATTATTAAATTTAAAACAAAAAATTATGGCAATTAAAATAACTGACGATTGTATCAACTGTGATGCATGTATAAGTGAATGTCCAAACACAGCAATTTATGAACCAGATGAAGAATGGTCTTATGCTGATGGTACTGAATTAAGTGGTGACATCACATTAAAAAGTAATGGTGAATCAGTAGATGCTGATGAGTCATTTGAAACAAAATCTGATGAATTCTATTTTATCGTAACTGATAAATGTACAGAATGTAAAGGTTTCCATGATGAGCCACAATGTGCTGCTGTTTGTCCAGTAGATGCTTGTGTTCCTGATGAAGACAATGAAGAAACAGAGGAGCAATTAAATGAGAAAAAAGCGTGGTTACACGGTGAATAATTTAATTTGATATTTTTTCTTATTAAGAAATAAAAAACAGCAACTCTTTTATTTGGGTTGCTGTTTTTTATTACAATAAATTGTAGGATGGTATTGGTACTTATTTGGTTTGGTGTAAACTAAACTTAAGTGTAATTACTTAATCATCTAATTTTAGAACTGCCATAAATGCAGATTGTGGTATTTCTACATTACCAACTTGACGCATACGTTTTTTTCCTTTCTTTTGTTTTTCTAAAAGTTTACGTTTCCTAGAAATATCACCTCCATAACACTTGGCTGTCACGTCTTTACGAAGTGCTTTAATGGTTTCTCTAGCAATAATTTTTGCACCAATTGCTGCTTGTACTGGAATATCGAATTGTTGTCTTGGAATTAAAGAACGTAGTTTAAAAACCATTTTCTTTCCAATACTATAAGCACTATCTTTATGAATCAGTGCAGAAAGTGCATCCACTCCTTTTCCATTGAGTAAAATATCTAATCGAACTAGTTTTGAATCACGCATCCCAATCGGATGGTAATCAAAAGAGGCATAACCTTTAGAAACGGTTTTTAAACGATCGTAAAAATCAAATACAATTTCTGCTAAAGGCATATCAAAAGTTAATTCAACACGTTCTGTCGTTAAGTAAGTTTGATTGGTAATAATCCCTCTTTTTTCGATACACAATGACATGACTTGACCTACAAATGCAGATTTAGTAATAATCGATGCTTTTATATAAGGTTCTTCTACTCGATCTAATCCTGAAGGATCAGGTAAATCTGTAGGGTTATGAACTACTATGATTTCATTGACATCTTTTTTAACATAAGCGTGATAAGAAACATTGGGCACAGTAGTGATTACTGTCATATCAAACTCACGTTCTAATCTTTCTTGGATAATTTCTAGATGTAGCATTCCTAGGAAACCACATCTAAATCCGAAGCCTAATGCTGCCGAACTTTCAGGCACAAAAACCAAAGAGGCATCATTGAGTCTTAGCTTTTCCATAGCGGCTCTTAGCTCTTCAAAATCATCATTATCAACAGGATAGATTCCTGCAAAAACCATTGGTTTTACATCTTCAAAGCCATCTATTTTTGTTTTTGTTGGGTTTAATGCATCAGTAATTGTATCACCCACTTTTACTTCATTTGCTTCTTTAATACCCGTAACTAAATAACCCACATCACCTGTTTTAATAACTTGTTTGGGTACTTGATTTAGCTTTAACGTACCCACTTCATCTGCAAAGTATTCCATATCTGTTGCCATGAACTTTACACGTTGTTTTTTGCGTATTTCACCGTCTATTACTTTAAAGTAAGTTTCTACACCTCTATATTGGTTGTAAACAGAATCAAAAATTAAAGCTTGTAAAGGTGCTTTTGGGTCACCTTTTGGCGGCGGAACTTTTTCAATAATAGCTTGTAAAATAGCTTCTACACCTTCGCCAGTTTTTCCACTTGCAGGAATAACTTCTGAAGGATCACAACCTATTAAATCGACAATATCATCGGTTACTTCTTCGGGATTGGCACTTGGTAAGTCTATTTTATTAAGTACGGGTATAATTTCTAAATCATTATCTAAAGCTAAGTATAAATTTGAAATAGTCTGAGCCTGAATACTTTGTGCTGCATCAACAATTAATAATGCTCCTTCACAAGCTGCAATTGAACGAGAAACTTCATAAGAGAAATCTACGTGACCAGGTGTGTCAATTAAGTTGAGGATATACTGTTCGCCTTCAAATTCATAATCCATTTGTATGGCATGACTCTTTATGGTAATACCTCTTTCACGTTCTAGCTCCATAGTGTCTAATAGCTGATCTTGCTTTTCGCGTTCTGTTACAGTTTCTGTAAAATCTAATAAGCGATCTGCCAAAGTACTTTTACCATGGTCAATGTGGGCGATAATACAAAAATTTCTTATGTTCTTCATGTGTTTTAATAAGGGGTGCAAGATAGGTAAAATGAATTAAGAATTATGAATTAAGAATTATGAATTGATTGCCTAAAGTAAATTACTTAGTTTTGTAGTTTTAAAATGAAAAATGATGACCTTTAGAACTATCTTTAATGAAAATGAGATTCAAAAATCAACAAATCTTATTGATTATCAATCTAAAATCGGCTTGATTGGCTCTTGTTTTGTTGAAAATATAGGAGAAAAACTAGCTTTTTTTAAGTTTGATAATTTTATAAATCCGTATGGAATTTTATTTAACCCTAAAGCAATTGAAAAAGCTCTTACTGATATTGTAAATCAAAAAATCTATATTAAAAATGATTTAGAATTTGAAAATGAACAATGGCATAGTTTACATCATCATTCTTCTTTTTCTAATAAAGAAGCTTCAAAAACAACAGAAAAAATAAACCAAAGTATTGAACAAACTCATTTTGAATTAAAAAAAGCATCTCACTTAATTATTACTTTAGGAACGGCTTGGGTTTATCATCATATTGAGACAGACCAATTGGTTGCTAATTGTCATAAAATACCGCAATCTAAATTTATAAAAAGGCAATTATCAATCGATGAAATTGTAGAGAGTCTTCGCAATAGCATTGAGCTAGTTAAATCTATTAATCCTGAAATACAGTTAATTTTTACGTTAAGTCCAGTACGGCATTTAAAAGATGGCATGCTCGCTAATTCAGAAAGTAAAGCTAGGTTGCTTTCTGGAATTCATACTGTGGTCAATAACTCCTCTAGTTTTTATTTTCCATCGTATGAGATGCAAATGGATGATTTAAGAGACTACCGATTTTACAAAAAAGATATGTTGCATCCTAACGAGCTAGCTATTGATTATATATGGTCTTTTTTTAAAGAAATATGGATTAACCCAAAATCTTTTTCAATTTTAGACGAAATTGCTTCCATTCAAAGAGATTTGCAGCACAAACCGTTTAACTTTGATTCAGAGCAACATCAAAAATTTGTTAAAAACTTACGTAAAAAACAAGAAAAAATAACACAAAAAATAGGGGTTACTTTTTAAGAATTTACAGCTTCTTCAAAAGCTTTTCGTGCATTAGGTATAGCAATATTTAACAACAAACCTAGTTGTACTTTAGAACTATCGACTAACATTCCCCATTGATAGCCTTCAAAATGAAGTACCAAAACGGTTGCGTTATTTGCTAAATTAAGTATGTAATAATTTTCTAAAGTCGGAAAACCTGAATCTTTTAAAGCCTTATCCATAAACTCAGTTGTGCGTTCAAAAAGAGCAACCGCAACAGGATTTGTATTAAAACCTGCAATGGATTGACTAGTTCCCGTTATCCAAATATCACAAGCTAATAATGCTCCGTCTAAATCATTTTTTAGTACTTCAATTGATGTTTTTAATTTTTTTACGTCCATATAGTAATCGTTTGAATTGTTTAGTCTGTTTATGCAATGAATTCTTATCTATTTTATTTCTTGAAATTATTCAATATCATTAATTGCTAGTTTCAGTGATTCTTGTGCTTTGGGCATGGCAATAAATAGAAGTCTTCCTAAAGATAATTTAGCTTTATCAAGCAGGCTACCCCAAAGATATACTCCTTTAAAATTCACAACTAATAACATAGTATCTTCTTCTAAATCAGTAAGTTGGTATTCTCCAAATGCAGAAAAACCTATAGTCTCTAGGTCTCTATCCATATTGTTCATTAGGCGAGTAAATAGGGCTACATATTTTTCGTTTGGATTGTAACTAGCTATGGATAAGCCGTTTGCTTTGTCCCAAATATCAGAGGAAATTAAGGCTCCATCTAATTCTTTTTTAAACAACGCTATTGAATCTTTCAGTCTTTTTATATTCATAAATTCTTATTGTTGTTTTTTGAAAAATAACTAGTTAAATATAGATTTGATAATTAAACCTAGCGAATTTTTATCTTTATTTCTTAGGAGATCTCTATTCTCTTTCAAAACTTTATTTCTTCTTTCGATTGATGCCTTTCTTAAAGCAGTTTTTTCTTTCACTAAATCTTTTACTTCTGATTCTTGCTCTATTGTAACATTCTTAGTGTCAACTAAAGGTTTTTTTTCTTTTTTAGAACTGAAATTCTCATAAATGATATTAATGTCTTTTATGGGTTTCGTGTTTTTAGTTTGAAAGGCTTTTCTTTTTAGAGCAGCTTCTTCCTGAATCTTATTAATTCTCGTGTGAATATCTTCCGTTATTGTTATTTTTTCTTTTTTGTTTTCAATGGTTGGAACTATTGCAATGACTTCTTTTTCTTGGGTGTCTTTTCCAAAAATCATTTCAATATCATCACTTATATCTCTTGTTTTAGCTAACTCAATACATGTTTTATATAAATTATTAACTGCATTACTTGTAGTAATTTTTCCTTGACTTATTAGATTTTTAGTTTGTTCAACCTTCATTCTAAAGAAAAAATTAGAAAATTCAATCACTAGATGACCCGTTACTAAATCTTTCCATTCTTTACGTTGTTTACTTGGTATTTTTATCATTTCATTTTCTTTAAATTACATCCATTTTTTTGAGAGAAACTTGGAGAACGGCAAAAGTATAAAAAAATAAATAAATAACTAAAATTGTATTTTTAGATGCCCTGTAATTTACCTAGTGATAGAATTTAATAACTCTATAGCTCTTTCAACAGTTTTTACCTGATCAAATCTTAGTAGTAAACGTAATCCGTTTTTTGTCAGTTTTTCTTTCATGATACAGAGGCTTGGGTTTTGTTGCACATAACGTAACATCTTATTAAAAATTGGCGACTGATAAAAATCAGATTGTTGATCTGAGATAAAATAAGCAATTAAGCTTTGTTTCTTGAGAATTATTTTTTCAATTCCTAATTTTTGTAATTGCCATTTGAGTTGAACACTCATTAACAAACCTGAGACTTGAGAAGGAAGTTCGCCGAATCGATCAACCAAGTGCGATTCAAATTTATTGAGTTCTTCTAGGGTTTTAATTTCACCAAGTTCGGTATATAAATTGAGACGTTCAGAAATGATATTGATGTAATCATCGGGTATTAAAAGTTCTAAATCGGTGTCAATTTGTACTTCTTTTACATAAATTTTTTCAGCAGTTTCTGATTGGTTATATAAAGATTTGAATTCGGTTTCTTTTAACTCTTCAATGGCTTCATTAAGTATTTTTTGATAGGTTTCGAAACCAATATCATTGATAAAACCACTTTGTTCACCGCCTAATAAATCACCTGCACCTCGAATTTCAAGATCTTTCATGGCTATATTAAATCCACTTCCTAAATCAGAAAACAATTGAATGGCTTCTATACGTTTTCGAGCATCATTGGTCATCATATCATAAGAAGGTGTTATCAAATAACAGAATGACTTTTTATTTGATCGTCCAACACGACCACGCATCTGGTGTAAATCTGACAGGCCAAAGTTATTGGCATTATTGATGAAAATAGTATTCGCATTAGGAACATCTAATCCATTTTCTACGATAGTCGTTGATACTAGAATATCAAATTCGTTATTGATAAAAGAAAGCATTAATTTTTCTAGTTTTCTTCCTTCCATTTGTCCGTGACCAATTCCTATTTTAGCATAGGGAACTAATCGTTGTAATAGACCCGCAACTTCTTTGATTGTGTCAATACGATTGTGAATAAATAATACTTGACCACCTCTAGAAATTTCGTATTGCAAAGCATCTCTTATCAGTTCTTCATTAAAACGAGTTACTTGAGTATCTATGGGTTGTCTATTTGGTGGAGGCGTGTTGATTAATGATAAATCACGAGCTGCCATTAATGAAAACTGTAAAGTTCTTGGGATAGGTGTAGCTGTTAAAGTTAAGGTGTCAATGTTTTCTCTAAGTGTTTTAAGTTTGTCTTTGATACCGACTCCAAATTTTTGTTCTTCATCGACAATGAGAAGACCCAAATTTTTAAATTTCACTTTATCATTCACTATTTGATGTGTGCCAATAAGTATATCTAATGTGCCATTTGCAAGACTTTTTAATACTTCTGTTCGTTGTTTGCTTGTTCTAAACCTATTTAAATAGTCTACAGTTACAGGAAAATCCTTTAATCTTTCTTGAAAACTTCTAAAATGTTGGAATGCTAAAATGGTCGTTGGTACCAAAATAGCTACTTGTTTACCGTTATCAACTGCCTTAAACGCTGCTCGTATGGCTACTTCTGTTTTTCCAAAGCCTACATCGCCACAGACCAATCGATCCATGGGGCGTTCACTTTCCATATCATCTTTTATCTCTTGGGTTACTTTAAACTGGTCGGGCGTGTCTTCATACATAAATCCTGCTTCCAGCTCGTGTTGCATATACGTATCAGGATTGTACTGAAAACCTTTTTGATTTTTTCGTTTGGCATAGAGCTTTATTAAATCAAAAGCTATTTGCTTAACTCGTTTTTTAGTTTTTTGTTTGAGTTTTTTCCATACACCAGAACCTAATTTATGAATTTTAGGAACCGTACCATCTTTCCCATTGTATTTTGCAATTTTATGTAAGGAATGAATGCTGATGTATAAGATATCTCTATCTCCATACATTAGTTTAATGGCTTCTTGTGGTTTTCCTTCTACATCAATTTTTTGTAAACCTCCAAATTTTCCAATTCCATGATCTATATGAGTCACATAATCTCCTACATGCAAACTAGTTAATTCCTTTAAACTAATGGCTTGTTTCTTTTTAAATCCTGTTTTAAGTCGGAATTTATGATAGCGACCAAATATTTGATGGTCGGTATAACAAGCAATTTGTAATTGCGGATCAATAAAACCTTGATATAATGGAAAAACAATAGTTTGATAGGTTACTTTTTCATCAATATCAGAAAAAATATCATGAAAACGTTGGGCTTGTTTTTTGTTATCACAGAAAAGATAATTGGTAATATTATTTTCTGAATTATCTTGTAAATCTTGAATTAATAAATCAAACTGTTTATTGAAAACAGGTTGTGCTTTGGTTTCCCAATTAATTGATTTCTCAATTGTTGCTACATTTTCTAAACTTATTTTTGTCAAGCTTTGTAACTCAACTTGCAATTGATTTCCATCAATAAAAAGAGCATTGGGTTCTGTGTTTTGTATGGTGGTATTTAAATCTTGAAAAGTCTCTTTTGCTTTATTAAATAGCTTGTCTAATTTATTAAAGAGAAGTTCTTCATTTTGGGTCCAAATTATCGTTTTCTTGCCGATGTATTGTAAGAAGCTTTGTCTTTTTTCTAGTAAGTGTTTGTTTGCCACATTAGGCATGATGTGAATGCGATTGGTCTTCTCTGACGACAATTGTGTTTCTACATCAAAAGAACGAATGCTCTCCACTTCATCACCGAAAAATTCTATTCGATAGGGTTCTTCATTACTGTAGGAAAACACATCAATGATGCCACCTCTTACGGCAAACTCACCGGGTTCTGAAACGAAATCTACTTTTTTAAAGTCGTATTCAAAAAGCATTTCATTGACAAAATCAAGAGAAAGTTTATCATTTAAGCTAATTTTAAGCGTATTTCTTTTAAGCTCAGACTTGGTAATTACTTGCTCAAATAACGCATCAGGATAACTGATAATTATCGCTGGTTTTTTACGTGAGCTTATACGGTTAAGTACCTCTGTACGCAATAAGATGTTTGCATTATCGGTTTCTTCTATTTGGTAAGCTCGTCTATAAGAACCAGGGAAAAATAACAAATCCTTTTCACCTAATAACTGTTCTAAATCATTGAGGTAATAGGCTGCTTTTTCTTTATCATCAAAGATTAAAAGTAAAGGTTTTTCAATATTTTTAAAAACAGATGCGATTAAAAAAGACAAGGAAGATCCTGCCAAATTAGGAATTATAATCTGGTTGTTTTTAGTATATATGTCTTGTACAATTTGTTGGGTAATGCCCGCTTCCTCGTACTTTTTAAAGATAGCTTTAAAGCTCAAATCCTTGCTTTTTGGCAAAAATACAGAAATTAAAGAAAACTCATTAATAATTATTACTTTTACAACACGATGAAATCAACTCAACATTTTAATAAAAACAAAAAAGGTGACACGTGTCTAAACTGTGGGCAACCCCTATTTTATGGTGATAACTTTTGTAGTAATTGTGGTCAGGTGAATGATGAACTTCCTTTGAGTATCAAACAATTTATTTCAGAATTTTTTGCAGGTTTCTTTTCTTTCGATACTCGTTTTTTAAAACCATAGTTCCGCTTCTCTTTAAACCTGGAAAAGTCAGTAAGGAATATATTGAAGGTAAACGTAGGAAATACACCAATCCTTTTCAACTTTATTTACATACCTCTATTGTTTTTTTCTTATTAATGGGGTTAAATTCAAGTATAAGTAACTTTAAAAAATTAAATCACAAAGACTACAAAACAGCACATATTCAAACTCTAGATTCTATCAAAAATAGCTTAGAGCAAGAGGATATTCAGCTTAATGGATATAATTTTAACCAAGAGTTTCAAAAAAAAATTGATTCTTTCTTTGCGAGTAGCAATTATAAAAAACAGTTTAATTCTGATAGTATTCCCATATCAACTAAGGACTCATTGTATCAAGTTTTATTTGATTTGGGTATGCAAACGGACTTCTTTAATCTCAAAAATGAGATAGAAGAGTTAAAGAATTTCGATTTAAAATCAAAAACAAAAAATGCCCATAAGTTAGTGGTCAAAGAACAACTTAAAAGTTATTTTAGGAAGAATAAGATTCAATACAATAAACCTTTTTCTAACAAAAAAAATAGAAATATTACTTTTACATCAAAATTTGATAAATTAAATAGTTTTTTTGAGTTTTATAAAACCAATAAAGAATTTACACCTACTGAAGCTTTGGATAGTTTGGGATACAAGAAAACAAGAATGAATTTTTTCCTTTATCAAAAAGTTCAAGATGCTAATAAATTGGGTGAAGACAAAGATTTCCAAAAAATGTATTTAAAGTCAATTGTCTCCAAGATATCTATTGCACTTTTCTTTTTATTGCCAATTTTAACTTTGTTGTATAGTCTGCTATATATTCGACATCGTTATGGTTATACCGAACATTTGGTTGTTGTATTTAATATTCAAACCGTTTTCTTTATTCTTCTAATTGTAGGAATATTGCTAGATGCTTTGTTAAAAACAGACTTTTTTACACCACTTTTTCAATTTTTATTTGTTTTTTATGTGTATAAAACATTACGAAACTTTTACAAACAAGGAAGATTTAAAACTATCATAAAGTTTATAATAATTAATATGGGCTACTTTTTTATGGCTGTAATAGGAGTTTTGATTATTTCTTTTTTAGCATTTGTAATCTAGTTTATTTCATTTTTTTCTAAAGCTTTCAGCAATGAATAATGTGGGTTAAGTATTTTAAAAATAGTGAAATAATAATTCTACATTTCTACATTCTTAATTCTTAATTCATTTGTATCTTTGCCTATCAATTTTAATTTCAAAAATTCAAACACAATGGCAAACGGATTTTATAAAGCACCCAAAGCAATTAATGAACCCGTAAGAGATTACGCACCAGGCAGTAAGGAAAGAGATAGCTTGCTTGCTATGTATCATAAAATGCATGATGAAAGTGTTGATATTCCTTTATATATTGGTTCGGAAGAAATACGTACTGGTAAGACCGGAACTATTCATCCACCACATGAAAAAGATCATACTTTAGGTCAATTTCATCAAGCAGAAAAACAACACATTGAAAAAGCGGTTTCTGTAGCACTTGAAGCAAGAGATAAATGGGCAGCAATGCCTTGGGAAGAACGTGCTGCTATTTTTTTAAGAGCTGCCGATTTATTGGTTGGTCCTTATCGTGATAAAATGAATGCTGCTACTATGTTAGCACAATCAAAAAATGTATTCCAAGCCGAAATAGATGCAGCTTGTGAAATGATAGATTTCTTTAGATTTAACGTAGAGTTTATGACTGAAATTTATCAAAATCAACCTGAATCTTCTCCTGGTATTTGGAATAGAATGGAATACCGTCCTTTAGAAGGTTTTGTTTATGCTATTACTCCTTTTAACTTCACTTCTATCGCCGCCAATTTACCAATGGCACCAGCTTTAATGGGGAATGTTGTAATTTGGAAACCAGCAAGAACACAAATGTATTCTGCCCAAATAATCATGCAATTATTTAAAGAAGCAGGTTTACCAGATGGTGTCATAAATATGGTGACTGGTCGTTCTAGTATGATTACAGAAGTAGTGATGAAACACAAAGAATTTGCAGGAGTACATTTTACAGGATCTACGCAAGTGTTTAAAAGTTTCTGGCAATTGATTGGAAACAACATGAAAGATTATAAATATTATCCGCGTATCGTCGGTGAAACAGGTGGAAAAGATTTTGTTTGGGCACATCCATCTGCCAATGCTGCACAGGTAGCTACAGCACTATCTCGTGGTGCATTTGAGTATCAAGGGCAAAAATGTTCTGCTGCTTCTCGTGCTTATATTCCAAAATCTATGTGGGGTGATGTACAAGCTATCTTAACAGAACAAGTTGAATCCATGAAAATGGGAAGTCCTGAAGACACCTCAAATTTTGTCAATGCTGTTATTGATCAAAATTCTTTTGACAATTTAACTGGTTTTATTGACAGAGCAAAAAAGGATAAAGATGCTGAGATTATCATCGGTGGCGAATATGACGATAGCAAAGGTTACTTTATAAGACCTACTGTAATTCTTACTACAGATCCACATTATGTAACTATGGAAGAAGAATTATTTGGTCCTGTTTTAACAATCTATGTTTATGAAGATAAAGATTGGGAAAGTGTTTTAGATACTTTAAATGAAACCAGCCCTTATGCCTTGACTGGTGCTATATTTAGTAATGACCGTTACGCAGCACAAATAGCGACTAAAAAACTGGTGGATGCGGCAGGTAACTTCTACATTAATGACAAGCCAACAGGTGCCGTAGTCGGACAACAACCTTTTGGAGGTGCTAGAGGTTCTGGAACCAATGATAAAGCGGGTTCAGTTTGGAATTTACTACGTTGGGTAAATACACGTACAATCAAAGAAACATTTGTACCACCTACGGATTATAAATATCCATTTTTGGGATAGTGATTTCAGTTGACGGTTATCGGTTGACGGTTGACAGTTGACGGTTGACGGTTTGTCAATGCCTAAATAACGTTGACATTTGTTTCAAATTATAAATATTCTTTTTTTAGGATAATTAAACAATAGCTTGTTTAGAAAGTTTAAAAAACCTCACTTTTTTGTGGGGTTTTT
>DQTL01000027.1 GCA_015662775.1 Lutibacter sp. | reverse complement strand
CAAGAGATAGATGTTGTTAGAATAGATGAATTAAAAAAACTCTATGGTTTGGGTGAGAGTTTTGTAGTAGGGATAGTTGGGCGAATAGAAGAGGTAAAAGGTCAGTATTTGGTTTTAGAGGCTTTGGCTAAGTTAAAAGATTTAGATATAAAGGTTTTGATTGTAGGGCATACTATGGATGAAGCTTATTTGGAAAGTTTGAAACAAAAGGTTAAAGATTTAGGAATTGAAGAGAAAGTTGTATTTACAGGGTTTACTAGAGAAGTTAATGCTCATATGCAACTTTTTGATGTGAATATATTGGCAACACCTAAAGAGACATTTGGTTTGGTGGTGATAGAGGCGATGATGAATAAAGTTTGCATGATAGCAACTAATAAGGCTGGACCACTAGAAATTATTGATGACGGCGAAAATGGACTTTTATTTGATAGATCTTCAGAAGACTTAGCTACTAAGATAGCTTTACTTTATGGAGATAGGGACTTAAAAGAAAGATTGGCTTTGGCAGGGTATAAAAAAGCGAAAGAGAAGTTTCATTCCGATACCCAATTAGAGAAACTACTTAAAGTATTAATGGAGATAAAATGATTAAGTTAAATTTTAGAAGAGGGGGTGCATATGCTTCTAAGAAAGCAAAAAATTACCTTGAAACTATTGTTACAGAAGATATACAAGCAGTAACTGTTATTAGACATGCTGCTATTGGAGACCTAGTTGCTACAAGACCTTTTTTAATTGAATTAAAAAAGTATTTTCCAAATGCAAAAATTATATTAAGCGTAATTAGAAGTTATATGTATGGTATTCCTGATGATTTAATTGATGCTGTACATATAATAGATAAACTTGATTTAGAAAATAAAAAGAAAAAAACGTCGGTTTTTCAAAGAATTAAGCAAATAAAAGAGCTTCCAAAACAAGATATTATTTTTGACTTAACTGATAGTTCCCTTTCTCTTCTAATAATGCAAATTGCTCAACCTAAATTAAAAGTTGGTTACCCTTATCGATGGATTAGAAGAATGTTTTATGATATTGCTATTTTACGAAGTGATTTTACTTTTGAAACAATGAGTATGCTACATCAATTAAATATTTTAGGAGCTAACACAAAACATTATCCATTAGAGTATAAGTTATCTGATAAAACTTGTAATAAAAATAAACCTTATATTATTTATTTTGCTGGAGCTTCGATAGAAGCAAGATGTTGGGGTGATAATAACTTTAGAGAACTTATTTCTTTGATGCTCAATAAGTATCCTAATCATAAACATGTTGTATTAAAAGGAATAAAAGAAGATGAAGCATTCGATGAAATTTATGAACTCTTTAAAGATAATCCATCCGTAATACATCAAGATGCATTACCATTAGATAAAATTTATGAGTATCTTGCTGAAGCATCACTGGTTATTGTGGGAGATACAGGTTTAAGAAATATGGCATTAGGTGTACATGTACCAACAATAGGGCTTATTTTCGCATTTGGTGTATCCCCTTTACGTTATTTACCTCAAGTAGAGTCTCATGAAGTAGTTTATAATTCAGACTTTACAAAACCATCAGTAGAAAAAGTATTCGATAGTACAGTTAAACTTATGGAGAAAGTTTATGAAGAAAAAGTTTAAAAAAGTTCGAAATTTAATAAAATATTATTTAAAGATCGATAAATATGGACTTTTAAAAAATAGTCGTACTAACTTGCATATAAGTAAAAATGTTACTATTGCTCCACTAAATCAAATAAAATTTGGTGAAAATATCTACATATCAAAAAATTGTTCAATAACAACATCTGATCATGGTCAAAGCAAAATTAGCATAGGAAGTCATGTGATGATGGGGCATAATGTTATGATAATAGGAGGTAATCATAATATTTCTAGAACAGATATTCCAATGATGTTACAAGGAGAAGGGAAGCAAGGTGATATTATTATTGAAGATGATGTATGGATTGGTGCTAGTGTAATAATTCTTACAGGTGTTAAAATTGGGCAAGGTAGTGTGATTGGTGCAGGTAGCGTGGTGACAAAAGCTATACCAGCGTATAGTATAGCTGTAGGAAACCCTGCAAAGGTAATAAGAAATAGAAAGGGTTAGATTTCCTAAATAATTTCTTATAACTCCTCTCTAGAAGCATAAATCCAATCTTTATGCCAACTTTCTCCTGTTTTGAAAGTTTGAATTTGATAATTATTTTCTTTTAATATTTTTAGTACATAATCTTTTGTTCTGAAAAACTCTCCTTCTCCATTGTTTGCTCTAAAATCATGACATGAAATAATAAACCTTTTTATAATATTGAAATTTGTTATGGAAGAAAGAATATCTTTTTCAGCACCTTCAATATTCATTTTAAATAAATCAATTGATTCTATATTGTGTTTTTTAAGAAAATCATCCCATGTTATTGTAGCTATATCTATATATCCTTCTGTAGGTTGCTCTCCGACAGAGGCATAAGAGAAATGGCTAAATAATGAAATAGATTCTTCTGTTGTAATTGCCTGACTACTACATGTAAAGTTTTTATTTAAATCGTTAAGTGTATTTGATAAACATTCAAAAATAATTGGTTGTATTTCTACACCAAAAAATTTAATATTTGGTGATTTACTATGTAAATAAACAGTCTCTTCTCCATAACCAGCTCCTAAGTCTACAACAACATCATTGTCTTTTGGTAAATAGTAATGATAATAAAGATTTTCACATAACCACTGTGTTTCACTTTCTTTTATAAAATGTCGAGGATATCGTACATAAATATTGCTATTAAAACAACTATATTTATAAAATCCTGTTTTTTTATCAAATTTTACTTTTGTTAGCCAATTGAAACGTTTTGTTAAACTTGTTTTGATTCCCATTGTAGTTCCTTTATTTATGTTAATATCTCTAAATAGAGATTCATTTCATTCTCTAATGAAAACAACTCTTTAGAAAGAGTATAGTTTTTTTTACATTTCTTTTTGTTTATTCCT
>DQTL01000220.1 GCA_015662775.1 Lutibacter sp. | reverse complement strand
TTGCACAATAACTCGTTATTCCTTAAAATTTATTCTTCAAATCTCACCTTTTCTTTGCATTCTGTATAGTAAAGCTTAGGTCGAACTCAGGTTTTAAACCCTGACAACTAAACTGTCAGGGTTTTTTTATGGAGTTTAAATTTGAAAGTAGTGTAGAAAAATTTGAAAAAAATCAAGTTTGGAGTTATCACTTTAGTATACCAGATGCTATTGCAAAAAAATTATTAAAAGAAGGGAAAAGGTTAATTTGTACTATAAACAAAACGCTTAGTTATCAAACAGGGCTTTTGTCTGCTGGAGATTTGGGATATTTTGTAAACGTCAACACAAATCTTAGAAAAGAAGCTGGTATTTTATTACATGACAAAGTAACATTACAACTCAAAATTGATAAAAGCAAATACGGACTTCCCATCCCAAGAGTATTTAAAGAATTACTAAAACAAGACCCTGACTTTGATCGTATATTTCATAATTTAACATCTGGAAAACAGCGAGCTCTACTCCATAAAATTGGAAGCTATAAAAATGAGAACACCCAACTAGAAAAGTTGATGATTCTAAGATTTTACCTTATTCAAGTCAAGGGAAAACTTGATTTTAAAGAATTGTATACCGCTTTTAAAAAAAGCAAATAGAATAAAGAATAACAATCAGGTGGAATACTATTCTGATTACGGAAAAGATTACCACATTTTACTGTAAAAGTAAAATTCGTAGTGAGAGTTACAATTTAGCAATCTATAAAAAAGTAAGAAACAATAAAAAAAGCCGAGTTATTTTTTAACTCGACTTTTTTATATATACTATTTTTTAATATCCTTAATCCGCTAGGATAATAATTTTATTAGCACTCATTTCTATTGTGCCAGAATTAATTGCCAATTGAAATTCATCTCCTTCTTTTGTAAACTTATCTGTGAATTCTTTAGCAATTTTCACTGCATCTCCTTTAATTTTCACTAATCCTTTGTCCAGTAAAGAAACTACGGGTGCGTGATTATTTAACATTTGAAAAGCTCCATTTATACCAGGAACTGCCAATGAACTCACTTCTGAATTAAATATAGTAGCTTCAGGAGTAACGATTTCTAATAACATATTCAATAAATTCTTAATTTATAATTCTTAATTCAAAAATGAATTAAACTTCTGCTAACATTTTCTCTCCTGCTTCGATGGCATCATCAATAGAACCTCTAAGGTTAAATGCTGCTTCTGGATATTTATCTAACTCACCATCCATAATCATGTTAAATCCTTTTATGGTATCTTTAATATCAACTAAAACACCTGGAATTCCAGTAAATTGTTCTGCTACGTGGAAAGGTTGTGATAAGAAACGTTGTACACGTCTTGCTCTATGTACGACTAATTTATCTTCTTCACTTAATTCCTCCATTCCTAAAATAGCGATAATATCTTGTAATTCTTTATAACGTTGTAAAAGCTCAATTACTTTTTGTGCTGTATTGTAATGCTCTTCACCTAATGTTTCAGGAGTTAAAATCCTAGAAGTAGAATCTAACGGGTCAACCGCTGGATAAATTCCTAATTCTGCAATCTTACGAGAAAGTACCGTTGTTGCATCTAAGTGGGCAAAAGTTGTTGCTGGTGCTGGATCCGTTAAATCATCCGCAGGTACATATACTGCTTGTACAGATGTAATAGAACCTTTTTTGGTAGAAGTAATACGTTCTTGCATGGCACCCATTTCAGATGCTAAAGTAGGTTGGTATCCTACCGCAGAAGGCATACGTCCTAAAAGTGCTGACACCTCTGAACCCGCTTGTGTAAATCTAAAGATATTGTCAATAAAGAATAATACATCTTTACCTTGACTGTCGCCTGCTCCATCACGGAAATACTCAGCAATAGTTAAACCTGATAAAGCAACACGAGCACGTGCTCCTGGTGGTTCATTCATTTGACCAAATACAAACGAAAGTTTTGATTCTTTCAATTTGTTCATATCTACTTTTGATAAATCCCATCCTCCTTTTTCCATGGATTCATCAAACTCTTTTCCATATTTTATAATACCTGATTCGAGCATTTCTCGAAGCAAATCATTTCCTTCACGAGTTCTTTCGCCTACACCTGCAAACACAGATAAACCACCGTGTCCTTTGGCAATATTATTAATTAGTTCTTGTATTAATACTGTTTTACCAACTCCAGCACCACCAAATAATCCAATTTTACCACCTTTTACGTAAGGCTCAATCAAGTCGATTACTTTGATACCTGTATATAAAACTTCAGCACTAGTTGCTAAATCCTCAAATTTTGGAGCCGCTCTGTGTATTGGTAAACCAGCATCACCTTTTTTAGGTAAAGCTTCTAAACCATCAATAGGATCGCCATTTACATTGAATAATCTTCCGAAAACATCTTTTCCAATAGGCATTTGTATTGGAGCTCCCATGGCAACAACTTCACGTCCTCTACTCAATCCATCAGTTGAATCCATTGCTATGCAACGAACCATATTTTCTCCTGTATGTTGCTGTGCTTCAAGCACTAATAAATCTCCGTTATCTCTTGTAATTTCTAAAGAATCGTAGATTTTTGGAAGTTCTACACCTGATTCAAAAGATACATCTATTACTGGGCCGATAATCTGAGCGATTTTACCTGTAACTTTAGCCATATTATTATTTTAAATATTGATTTACAAATTTCTATATTACAAATATGATATCTAAACCATTAAGAGGTTCTTAATAAAATATTTTTAAAAATGCAAAGATAGTTTTTTTGTGTTAATTATAAAACTTGAATCATAAAAAAAACACCTCGATTTATCAAGGTGTTTTTCAAATTATTATAATGCTATTAACATAAGTATTGGTACTCAATACTCAAAGCTAACATCTTCATATCTTTTTATGGATTAATAGTCCAAGAAATAAAGTATTGTGAACCTACATATCCTGTACCAGGTGCACTTCTATATTCTTTTCCACCAATATTAGCTCCACCTACTTTAAACGTAGATTTAATGCTTGGTACTGAATAATTGATTTGTGCATCAATTACTGAACGAGCATCTATCATAGCATCAGCAAATGTTTGTTGCCATAAATACTCTGTACTATATCTATAATTGATATTAAAACCAAAGTTTTCAAATAAATTTCTTGACCCAAAACTAGCTTTCACTTTATGTTCTGGTGTATTAAAACCTGCTTCATAATCAGGATCTGTTGTTTGGTCAAAATCAAATTTAGCATACGTATAATTTAAACCTACATTAAATTTATCAATTTTAGTAGAAAGACCTAATGTTGCGCCATATGAAGAAATATCTGCTACAGAATTTGTATACACTTGGAAAGGTGTGTAATCACCATTGCTTAATGCAATTAATGCATTTGGAGTTGGTCCACCGCCTATTGCTGTTAAATCTGTAATATCAGTAGGATTTGATGCTGGATCAGTTATAGTATCTACAAAACCAAATCTTGGTACAAGTACTGTTGTTGTAGAGATAAAACCATCATATTGGTTAAAATATCCATTTAAATCTATATTGATAGCACCTACTTTACCACGGTATCCTAATTCATAGGCCGTGATTTTTTCTGGTTGTACATAATCAACATTTGCTTTTACAGGAGCTCCTGCCAAAACAGAACTTAAACTAAAAGAGTTGTCATAAGCTCTTCTACCTGATAACTGAACTTCTGCTCCTAGTCCACCAGCACCAAATGTATTTACTAAAGTTTGACTTGTTCCACTAATAGCAATAGGATTGCTTAAATATCTGTCTAAATTATCAGGAGCAGATCCCACTAAAATTGCAGCTCCTAAATCTAAGCCAATATATTGATCTTGTGTAGTTGGGTTTCTAAAACCAGTTTGGAAAGAACCCCTAAAGTTATGATTTTTGTTTTCACCTGCAGAATATACTAATGCTAAACGTGGTGATACATTACCATCAAAATTTTGTGCTTTGTCATAACGAGCAGAACCTGTAAATTTTAATCTATCATCGGCAAACTTTTTAGAAAGTTGCATATAGGCACCATACTCATCATAATCTATAGTTCCATCATAATCGGTGAAAATCGTACCAGCAGAATTCAAGGAATATTTTCTATAAGAACCTCCTATTTGTAAATCAGCCCAATCACTGATTAATTCTCCTAAATTATAGTTGGCATCAACATGTGTTACACTTGATTCATCTACAAATTTTGCACCTGTTAATAAGTTAGGGTCATTAATCACTTTATCAAAAGCGGCATCAAACTCTGGTGTTCCTGGTTGTAAAGTAACAGTTCCATCGGCATAACCCCTTGCTCCTGCGTGTAATTGTGGAGCGGCATCTTGTGCTGCTGCAACACCTTGAGCATAAGACCCACCACCAGTCATCACCTGAGTAATAATATCAGATGTTCCTTGCAAATAAGCACCAACATAGGTTCCAAACCAAGTTGAAGCATCTGCCTTATTCATATTAATACCTGCAAAACGCATGTCATAAGAATCACCTGCATCTTCAGAAGTTACATAACCACGTACAAAGAAATTTTTGCCACGGAACTCAAGCTTAACTTGATCCATTGTAAAATCTTTTAAGTAATATCTACTACCTCCTTGATATATAGTATTACCTCTTCCTACACGATAATCTAAAATAAATTCTTTGTCATTCTCCCAAGGTTTAAAATGTAAAGCAAAATTAGCTTTAACACTCTTAGCATCATAATCTGTTAAATCTCTCTCTCTATAACCAGTTCTACCAACACGTTCTGAAGGGATTAAACCACTAGCACCAGCTGGGATTAGACCACCTGCTTCCATTGCTAAAGCAACGTTATGTATATCAGTTGCTACTTCATCACCATAAATATTAATTCCTTCATGGGCATACCCTCTATCTTCATAAGCTGTAATTACTGCAGGATCTCCTACAGCAGTTGCACTTGAATCATATTGATCATAATCAACTGCCCAATAATCCGTACCTCTCATAAAGGAGAAATTGGCTTTAGCAGCAAACTTATCACTAAATTTATAGGCAGCACGGATACCTACATCATTAAAACGATTATCACCAGCAGCTTCTTGCATGGTCAAACCTGTTTTATAATAGGTACTTATTCCTGTATGTTTAAAAGGATCTTTACTAGTCATAAATAAAATACCGTTAAAGGCATTGGCCCCATATAATGCAGAAGACGCTCCTGGAAGAATTTCTACCGTGTTTACGTCTAGTTCATTCATTCCAATTAAGTTTCCTAGCACAAAGTTTAAAGCTGGTGACGTATTATCAACACCATCTACCAATTGTACAAAACGTGCATTAGTGAAAGTGGCAAAACCACGCGTATTTACCGATTTGAAAGTTAAAGAGTTTGTGTTAATATCTACTCCTTTTAAGTTTTCCAACCCATCATAAAAACTAGGAGAAGAAGTGGCTTGTATGGCTCTAGCATCCATTCTTTCAATGGTTACTGGAGATTCACGTATACGCTCAGGTGTACGTGATGCTGATACAACTACTTCATCTAAAGCCTCGGCAGCTTCTGCTAATTTAAAATTAATTTTTTGATTGTTTTTGGTTACTTCAACAGACATAGATTCAAATCCGATACTGGAAGCTTCTAATGTAAATGGAGGGTTTACACTTACAACTAAGTTAAAGTTTCCATCAAAATCTGATGTAGTCCCTAAACTTTTTCCTACTATTATAACACTAGCTCCAGGTAATGCATCACCTGTTTGTGCATCTGTTACTTTTCCACTTAATGTGGTTTGTGCAAAGAGTAAACTACTAGTAAACAACAATGCTACAATAAATAATAATTTCTTCATAAAGTTAAATATTTGGTTAAATATGGGGGCAAAATACAAAAAAATATTTAAACATGATAAAAAGCTAAAAACAACACTAAGACTGAGAAACGCTATAAAGACACATTATATAATGAAAATGAAACTCTTTTTCGTATTTAAAAAAGGACTTACGAAACTTTCTAAACCATTAAAAATAGTACTTTTGTCATATTAAAAATTGTTTAGTTTTTTATTTATGATGTGATAAAATCAATTCTTATAAGCGTTGACCCTTTCTAATAGAATAAATGAAAACTGACACCTTAATTATATAGTAACAAAATAATTTTTTAATTATTAAGCAACAGAATCCGTTTTATTGCATCTGCAATTTATAACCAAACTTTACTATGGGACATAGACTAAAAACCTTAGGAGAATTTATTATTGAACATCAAAGTCAGTTTAAATATTCCGAAGGAGAATTATCAAGACTACTCAATTCTATTAAATTAGCCGCCAAATTAGTTAATCACGAAGTAAACAAAGCAGGTCTTGTCGATATTCTTGGAGCTTCTGGTGACATTAATATACAAGGTGAAACCCAACAAAAACTTGATTTATATGCCAATAATGTCTTTATGCATATTCTAAAAAAAAGAGATATTGTCTGTGGTGTTGCAAGTGAAGAAGAAGATGATTTTGTAGTAATTAGTGATAAAGATGGCGGGCATGACAACAAATATGTGGTACTGACCGACCCTTTAGATGGTTCTTCAAATATTGACGTCAATGTTTCTGTTGGAACTATTTTTTCAATTTACCATAGAGTTTCAGGAATTGGTAGCCCCGTTACTAAAGAAGACTTTTTACAAAAAGGAAGAGAGCAAGTGGCTGCTGGTTATGTAATTTATGGAACCTCAACCATGTTGGTTTATACAACTGGTCATGGAGTTAACGGATTTACACTTAACCCAGCATTAGGAACTTGGTATCTTTCACATCCCAAAATGAAATTTCCAACTGGTGGAAAAATTTACTCCATAAATGAAGGGAATTATATTCATTTCCCACAAGGGGTAAAAGATTATCTCAAATATTGTCAAGAGGAAGAAGGCAATCGCCCTTATACCTCTAGATATATTGGTTCTTTAGTATCTGATTTTCACAGAAACATGATTAAAGGTGGTATTTATATTTATCCAACTTCAACCAAAGCTCCAAAAGGGAAATTACGCTTACTTTACGAATGTAATCCTATTGCTTATATAGCCGAACAAGCGGGTGGTAAAGCCATCGACGGCTTTCAATGTATTATGGACATTGAACCCACAGAATTGCACCAACGTGTCCCATTCTTTGTGGGAAGTAAAGAAATGGTAGAGAAGGCAGAAGAATATATGAATGACTATCCCGATGATGCCAACTATTAAAAATTGAATAGGCTTCTTTCTATTTTCATATTTTTAATAATCCTAAATAAATAATGCTTTGCAATCAAAACCTTATTTAAAGTCATTATAAATAAAGGGTTTTGAGCAACATTTATGACATTTATCAGTTCCTAAAAGAGGAAATCTCAGTACTTTTGCGTTCTAAATTAAAATATTAGCCAAATGGCATTCAAACTAGGACTTTTCAAAACATCGGTTGCCCGTAAAAATGTTATGGCCATAACCGGACTTTTCACTGCTTTTTTTCTAATAATTCATCTTGCAGGAAACCTTATTCTTATTTTACCTGACTCTATGTTTCCCATAGAATTCTGGGGAAATGTTGCTAATCAACACGATATGTACAATGCCTATTCGCACTTTTTAGTGCATTTCTGGCCTATATCTATTGTAGCGTATATTCTTTATGCTGGTTTAGCTTTACATGTAGTTGATGCAATTATTATTACACTAACTAATCACAAAGCAAAAGGTGAAAAATACGTAAAAACTGATAATTCCACAAGCACTTGGTATTCTCGTAATATGGGGATATTAGGAACAATTATCGGTATTTTTATTGTAATTCATATGGGACAATTTTGGTTAAAATATAAAGTTTTAGGAACTGAACATGACCTATATGATCTTGTTGTACGTACATTTAAACTCACATGGGTTGTTGTACTATACGAAATAGGAATTATAGCATTAGGTTTTCACTTAGTTCATGGTTTTACAAGTGCACATCGTTCGCTTGGTATGTATCCAAAATCATGGATGAAGATTCTTAAGTACATCGGTGTTTGTTTCGGCATAGGAATGGCTGTTTTATACGGTATTATTCCACTTATTATCTACTTTCAATAAATTATAATGTTGAATTACAACAAACAAATTAGTTTATTTGTCTTTTGTAATTTGATATTTAAATAAAATATTATGGCATTAAACGCAAAAGAACCCAAAGGCCCATTAAAAGATAAATGGAGATTATACAACGAGCATAAAAACCTTGTAAATCCTGCTAATCGTAAAAAAATTGACATCATAGTAGTTGGTGCTGGTTTATCAGGTGGTGGAGCTTCTGCATCCTTAGCAGAGTTAGGCTACAATGTAAAAACATTCTTTTTTCAAGATTCAGCTAGACGTTCACATTCAGTAGCCGCTCAAGGCGGTGTGAATGCTGCCAAAAATTACCAAAATGATGGTGACACCATATATAAGATGTTTTACGACACTATAAAAGGTGGTGATTATCGTTCTAGAGAAGCTAATGTATATAGAATGGCACAATTGTCTGTTGATTTGATTGATCATATGACAGCACAAGGTGTTCCTTTCGGAAGAGAATATAGTGGATACCTAAGTAACCGTTCTTTTGGTGGTGTATTAGTTTCCCGTACTTTCTACGCAAGAGGGCAAACTGGACAACAACTTTTAATGGCGACTTATCAAGCCATGATGAAACAAGTAAAAAAGGGAACCTTAACACAATATAACCGTCATGAAATCTTAGATTTTGTTCTTATAGATGGAAAAGCACGTGGTGTGATTGTTCGTGACTTGGTAACTGGAAAAATAGAACGTCACTCAGCACATGCTGTTGTACTAGGAACAGGTGGTTTTGGGAAAATATATTACCTTTCTACCTTAGCGATGAACTCAAATGGTTCTGCTACATGGAGAGCACATAAAAAAGGAGCTTTCTTTGCAAATCCTTCATGGACACAAATTCACCCAACGGCTTTACCACAAGCAGGAGATCAGCAGTCTAAATTGACTTTGATGTCTGAGTCTTTACGTAATGACGGTCGTATTTGGGTGCCTCTTAAAAAAGATGACGATAGATTACCTAATGATATTCCAGATGAAGAAAGAGATTACTACTTAGAAAGACGTTATCCAGCCTTTGGAAACTTAGTGCCACGTGATGTAGCTTCTCGTGCAGCCAAAGAAAGAATGGATGCAGGTCATGGCATTGGAAAATTAAAAAATGCCGTCTATTTAGACTTTAGAACAGCCATAGGAAAACTAGGTGTTGACACCATAAAAGAAAGATATGGTAACCTTTTTACCATGTATAAAAAAATTACAGGTATTGATGCATATAAAGAACCTATGAAGATTTCTCCTGCAGCTCACTTTTCAATGGGTGGACTTTGGGTAGATTACGAATTAGGAACTACTATACCAGGTTTATACGCAGTTGGTGAAGCTAACTTCGCAGATCATGGTGCAAATAGATTAGGAGCAAACTCTTTATTACAAGCTTCTGTAGATGGTAATTTTGTATTACCAAATACCATATCAAATTATCTTGCTGATGAAATTAGAACGGGTCCAATTCCTACGGACACAAAAGAATTTGATGAAGCAGAAAAAGCAGTAAAAGATCAAATAGACAAATTATTATCTATAAAAGGAAAAACACCAGTCGATAGAATCCATAGAGCCCTAGGAAAGATTATGTTTAAAGAAGTGGCAATGGCAAGAAATGAAAAAGGACTAATATGGGCAATCGAAGAAATTAAAAAACTTCGTAAACAATTCTGGACTGATGCAGCTATAACAGGAGATGCAGATGGAATGAATTCAGAATTAGAAAAAGCTGGACGTTTAGCTGATTACCTAGAGATTGCTGAATTAATGGCAATTGATGCCTTGAGTAGAAATGAAAGTTGTGGCGCACATTTCCGCGAAGAATTTGTATCAGATGATGGTGAAGCAGAACGTAATGATGAAGAATTTATGTATTCAGCGGCATGGGAATGGTTAGGGAAACCAGATTGGAAATTACACAAAGAACATTTGGAATTCCATGATATTGAAGTGAAGACGAGATCTTATAAGTAATAAGATATTAGTATTGAGTAATTAGAATTGCTTTCTAATTAATTCGATGCAATTACGTTTTAATATAATTAAGTATAAATTAGTTAAGAAAAGGTGTTTTATGATATGTATAGAGTAAGCAATCTCAATACAAATATTCAAACACTAAAATCTAATAAACATGAAAATCACACTTAAAATATGGCGACAAGAATCTGCCAAAGCTAAAGGGAAACTAGAAACTTACCAATTAAATGAAGTTGAACAAGACATGTCCTTTTTGGAAATGTTAGATATGCTTAACGAAGACTTAGCTGTTAAAGGTGAGCGTTCGGTAGAGTTTGACCATGATTGCCGTGAAGGTATTTGTGGGCAATGTTCATTAGTTATTAATGGTCAAGCACACGGACCTGAATCGCATTATACTACTTGCCAAACACATATGCGTTCTTTCAAAGATGGAGACACTATCTTTATTGAACCTTTTAGAGCGAAAGCATTCCCAGTGATTCGTGATTTAAAAGTAAATCGTGACAGCTTTGACACAATTATCCAAGCTGGTGGTTATATTTCAGCCTTTACAGGAAATGCACCTGAAGCAAACAATATTCCTATCCATCATGACATATCAGAAAGTGCTTTTGATTCAGCCGCATGTATAGGTTGCGGAGCTTGTGTTGCTACTTGTAAAAACTCATCAGCTGCATTATTTGTATCTGCAAAAATTTCGCATCTTGCCAAATTACCACAAGGAAAAGTAGAACGTAAAGAACGTGTAGAATGGATGATAACTGCTCATGATGAAGAAGGATTTGGTAGTTGTACGCATACAGGTGCATGTGCAATGGTATGTCCGCAAGAAGTTCAATTATTAGATATAACTCGTATGAATTTTGAGTTTAATAGAGCTCTTTGTATTAGCTAGTTTTTAAACACATAATTAAATATACAATCGACTTTCAATATTTTGGGAGTCGGTTTTTTAGTTGCTAATTTCCCAAAATATTAAATTTTGACAAGCTCATTTAGCATACAAATGATTTAATATAAGACAGTTGCAAAAGTTCTTTTTACAAAAAAGCACGACGCTCGAAAAAATTATAGAGAAGGAAGTAATTCAAAGTAAAAAAGCTTTAATCATCACTATTTATTCTCTAATGATTGCTCAAAAACTTGTGTAAAATCATCAATACAACAAAATATTTTAGAAATATCTTTAGAAATCATGGTAGAATTATTAGCTATTCACTTGATTGTCAGTCTTTATATACTAATTTTCTGCTTTCATACTTATGATTAATTGAGTTTCTTAGGTCGAACTCAGGTTTATAGTTAATTCAAATAATTGGGTTGAAGCTAATGTAGCTACTTATTCTATTGTGCCGTCGAGGCCATAGCTTTTAATTTTTCAACAGTATAACTTTAAACAAGTCTGAATGTATATCTTTCAAGCTTGTTTTTTTTTATTACTTTCGTTACCTACTTGACAACTACTATGAACGAAAATCTAAACCCAGACAAAACACATCTTTCTGATGCAGAAATTAATGTCGAAAAAAAATTACGTCCCATACAATTTGACGATTTTGCAGGGCAAGATCAAGTATTAGATAATTTAAAGATTTTTGTGGCTGCTGCCAATCAACGTGTGGAAGCTTTAGATCATACTTTGTTTCATGGTCCTCCAGGATTAGGAAAAACGACACTCGCTCATATTTTAGCTAATGAACTCAATGTAGGTATAAAAATTACATCTGGACCTGTATTAGATAAGCCTGGTGATCTAGCAGGTTTGTTGACCAACCTTAATGAAAGAGATGTACTTTTTATTGATGAAATTCATAGGCTGAGTCCTGTGATTGAAGAGTATTTGTACTCTGCTATGGAAGATTATAAAATTGATATTTTAATAGAAAGTGGTCCCAATGCACGTAGTGTACAAATAGAATTAGAACCCTTTACATTAATTGGTGCAACTACTAGATCGGGTTTATTGACTGCTCCTATGCGAGCAAGATTTGGTATTAGTAGCCGTTTGCAATATTACGATACCAAATTATTAACCACTATTGTACAACGAAGTGCCAACATATTAAAAGTCCCCATTGGCATGGAAGCTGCTATAGAAATTGCGGGTCGTAGTAGAGGTACACCACGTATTGCCAATGCCTTATTACGCCGTGTTAGAGATTTTGCGCAGATAAAAGGAAATGGTAGTATTGATATTAAAATTGCCAAATATGCACTCAAAGCTTTACATGTAGATGCGCATGGATTGGATGAAATGGATAATAAAATACTTGTCACAATTATCGATAAGTTTAAAGGTGGTCCGGTTGGTCTGACAACCCTAGCCACCGCAGTTAGTGAAAATGCCGAAACTATTGAAGAAGTATACGAACCCTTTTTAATTCAAGAAGGTTTTTTAATGCGTACTCCAAGAGGAAGACAAGCAACCGAATTAGCCTATAAACATTTAGGAAGAGATAAAGGCTATCAGGCTGATACTTTGTTTTAATTGTGTTTAGTACTGATTTGTTTATTTGTAGAGTTGGTTTGAAAAGTTACTTAACGAACTGTAGTGTTGACTTTGTGAGATTGCTTCACCCAATAGGTATCCGGTATTAACTTGTTCAGAATGACTAGTTTCTTATTTATGATTAGTCCTTTCACCTCTCTTTAACTTAAACCAGATAAATAATCCAACAACTATAAAAAACACTAAATAAAAACACCAATAATTAGTGCTCGAATCCATAATAAAAGCTTCCGAAGTGTTTTCTATAGGAATAAAACTTGCCCAATAATAAGGTGATTTTTTAGTGTTTGAAATGTCTTTATTATTCAAATATGAAAGTTTAGATTCATACAAGGCCTCTGTAGCTGTTCTGTTTTTTGAAAGAAAGCTATAGAAATCTCCCATAAGAATGCTAGTTGCTTTATCATTGACTTTCCAAAGTGAAACGACTAAATTTGAAACTCCAGCATACGAAAAACCTCTTGCCAAACTCATGGCTCCTTCTCCTTTTTGAACTTGTCCTATTCCTGTTTCACAGGCACTTAAGACCACCAAATCTGCCTGTATTTGATAGCCGTAGAGTTCTGTTAAATACAAAGGTTCGTCCCAAAATTCTATAGCCGAAAGCTTGTTGCCGTTCTTGGTGTTTGCATGTGTAGATAAGTGAATGATATGTGCTTTTTGTGCCTTTTTAATAAAATTTTCTTTAGTTGCTTTTTTTCTTTCGAAAATTTCGATAGGAAAATGAGCTTCAATCTTCCTTTTTTCTTCTTGGGTAAACGGGAGTTCACTTAAACCTCTTTGATTATCGGTAAACTCAGGAAAAAAACCTGCTATTTTCTTAGTTAATGTACGTGGCAATTGCTTTTGAGATAGTATACTCACCGAATACCCATAACTAATTTCCTGCTCTTTTATTAAAAAAGGCATATCATGAAATTTTCTACTTTTACTTTCCGCTGTTAAAAGGGCATCAAAAGGAATAAAAGAGAGAATCCCGTCTGGAATAATTAAAAGCTTTTGTGTTTCTACTTTTTTAAGCTCTTCTGCTAATAGTATTTGATAAATAGCCAATGCCTTTTTTTTGTAATTGTCTACATCATTTGTGATTTTACTACCAGTATCATCACTAAAAAAAGTGAAGAACTCCGCCAACAAACTAAAATATTTATCATTTTCAATCTTTCTCCAACTCAAGCCAGTAGCATCTATTTTAAAAATTGTAGTAAAAGTATCTCCTATAAAATACTCAATTAAAATCTTATCATTTATTAGAATTTCATTTTGAATAGAGGACAAACTTACTTCGTTATAGAATCTTTTAAATGAGTGCTTTTTTTGTATCTCGTGCTTAATGATTTGTAGCTTATTAGTAAACTCACTCCTTTTACTAATTGATTTGGCAATAAGATCTTGACTAACTCTTTGATGGATTGCTAGTTGAATCTCTTTGGAAAGTACCGCTTTTTGAAATTGCAACTCTTTTTGTAGCAACCATAAACTATCTGATTGAAACAGATTTGCATTTTTTTTATTCTGAAATTCATCTAATAAAACTAGGGATTTAGACTGTTCTGCATAATTAAATGCTTTTAAAATGTATTGATTATCGGCTGTTTGCTCATAAAGTTTATGACACAAATCAATAACATGAATACTTCTATTTCTATTTTCAGTTTGCTGTATTATTTTTGATTTTTGTGAACTGTAAGTAGGTCGTAAGAGTTCTTCTTGAGCAAATGATAAATCGTAATTTTTAAGGGCATTTTTATAATCTTTTTGTAAAGTAAAGATTTTTGCACGTGCATCTAAAGCCTCTTTTATGGTGTTTTCTGGATAGAATAACTCTGGTTTTGGGTTGTCAAAAGTATCGCTTGGTTTATACTCAGGAAGTAAAATTTGTAAACTTTTTTGATGCATTGTCAATGCTTCTCTATAGTTGAGTTTTAAAGTTGCAATCTCTGCAAGAAGTAAGTATAATTTAGCTACTTCTCTACCTCTATTTTCATAGGTTACAAGAGCTAAACTCAAAGCTTTATCAATCTCATTTTTAGCCTTTTCTATTTCATTTAAAGCAATAAAACACAATCCTTTAGTCGTGTAACTATTAATTAAGATGGGTTGGTTTTTATTCTGTAATTTCTTTTGATAAAAGATAGATTTTTCAACTTCTTTAATCGCTTGATGATACTCTTGTTTTTTATACCAATTTCTAGCTAATTCGGAATGAATTCTACTTTTTTGAATTTCAGAAATTGAAGCTGTCAAAAGTGCTTTATTTAATATTTCAATAGCTAAATTATAATCGCCTTGTGAATGTTTACTAATAGCTAGATTGTTTGCAAAAGCAATTATTTGTTTGCTATTTTTAGTTGTCGTTGCTAGTTGTAAACTACGAATCATCAAATCATCAGCTCGTTGGTAATCACCAATACGTGTGCAGTTATTGGCTAGGGGTTTTAAACAATAATCAAGGATGTTGTAGTTAAGTTTGTGTTTATCAAAATAATTTAGTGCTTTTTCATAGGAAATGATAGATTGATAAATATTTCCATATTTCTTTAAATAATAACCTTGATTTATCCATAAATGCATCTTAGATAAATGTTCATTATGAGTACTAGGTTTTCTTTTAATTTTAGAATCAATGTTTGTAATAAGTCCAATTCTTTTACGAGAAGGATTTAGCATAAAAAAATCCCAATAGGCATACAATTCCTCTTCTAAGTTATCTTGTTTTTGCAGATAGGCTATTTTTTTTTTAAAAACGGAGTCACTTTCTTTTAGTAAGCCTTCCTTATAGAAAGCATTTAGCTGTTTAGAATAGTATGTCAAGGAGTCTTGCCCAAGTAATTGTAGACTAACTAGCTGTAAAATAATAATTAAAATAACAAATCGTAAATTCACTTTCTATTTACAATTTAAAATTTCCAAATGGCATAAAGCTGCACAACTCCAAGTTCTTGTTTTATAGGGTACAAATATCGCACGCCTATACTAGGTCCAATACGTGAGACACCTAAAGTCATGTCAACAAAAGGCATATAATCATATATCTTCCACGAAAGCTCTGTGTCAACGGATTGTTTGGTGTGTAATTCTTTATACTCCTCGCCTGGATCATTTGGTAAATCATAATTAAACCTAAAAAACTTTTTTTCTGTGTTTTCTGTCTTAGTTCCTTTCATACGTAGATTGAGTTGCACGCCTGTACCCAGCGATAAAAAACTATTGACATTTATTCGTAAAGAAGCTGGCACCAACAATAAATTAGTTTGTTTTATGTGAGTACTAAAAGTTTGTTTTACATGCACTTTTCTTTCTTCCTCGATGACAACACCATTGTTATCTACAAACTGAAAAACATGATTTCCTATTGAATTAATATTGATATCTGAGTTGAAATTCTTTTTATCTAAATAACTTTCTGCTTGAAAATACCAGCGATAGGGTTTATAAGGAGAAAATGTTAAGCCCGTAAAATAACTATGTGCATTGTTGTGTTTGGTTACATTAAGCGTACTTCCAGCAGGAATAAGACTAGGAATATCTATTGATTCTTTCTTATCTTTTGTCAAGAAATAATTATAACCCGCTCGCACACCAATAGACAAGCCAGTAGAAAACCTTGAAGTTGCTGTATTGGTGATAATGGGTTCGTTTTTATCGAAAATAATAGCTGTTTTACTTCGAGAACGTTTTTTATGAAAATTCTTTCCAAATTTCATGGAGTATTTTACAAATCCTTTGGTAGAGTCTTTTTCTTTTACCCCTTTTTGAGCAGTTCCTGGTAAATAGATGTTTTTAAATTGGAAAGAGATCATATCTTTCATTCTTACTGTATCTAAACAACTGTATTGAACCTCTTGTCCATCAGGACAAATAGGCACTTTTGGGTACATATCTAGTACTTTTAGCGTTGATTTATCTAACATTTTTGGCACGTCAACATTGAGTTTAATCAAGCTAGCAGGACCTTCTCCATTATTTTGAAAACGTACTTTATATTTTAGACGTTTAAAACGCATGAATCGGTAATTAACTTTGGTATTATAGACCGCCATTTTATTTGGGTCGTGTGAAGTGACAATCTCCATTTCTTTAGTTCTAACTTGATGTGCATCATTAGCTTTTTCTGGCACAAACACGCTTCTTATACTGATGACTGCGGTGGTATCTTTTAGCATTTCAGGAGTTGTTTTAAAAGTTAAAAACAAATTCCTTTTTTCGTTGGCCTGTAGGTTATCAAATTCCCATACCGAATAATTATGATAGGTTTCTTTAGCCTCTTTTAAAGTAGCAGGTAAATTGTGTTTTACAATTGTATCCGTTTCTTCAACAAATTGATTTGAAATAGTTTGAATCCCTGTTGTTAAAACTAGTTCCTTGTAAGGAATCGATTTTTGATAGGTTAAATCAAGTGTTTCTTTTTTTCTATTTCTCCATGATAGGCTCTTGTATCAAGGAGGTTAAAATTATTGTTTTTAAATTTTTTTTCATTGAAAAACACGTAGAGTTTCCCTTGTGTTGTATAATCTCTCGAATTTGCATAACTAATCACCAATTGCATTTCTTGATTAGGGCTAGGTTCTCTATTATTTAGCAAACGAAAACCATGGTGTTTTTCTATCAAATGCTCGTTTTCATCATCAAAATCAGCTGAAGAAACATCAGTTATAATTATCTTTTTTGGTCTACTTGTAGGTGGAGGACCATCGTCATAATTATTGGTTGCAGCTAATCTTGCGGTGTATTCTCCTTTGTTTTTATAGGTGTGTTTCGGGTTTACATCTGTACTATAATGTCCATCACCAAATTCCCAAAAATGGGTGTAAAAGGCTTTTGGAGCTCCTGCTATTTGTCTTAATTGTGGAGCATCTACTGAAAATTGGACTTTATTATTAGTTGCTACATGTTGAATTTTAGCCGTTCGCACCAATGTGTCTTTTGTAATCTGTTGCCCATAGCTAGGTACTGAAAATACAATTCCTAATAAAAATAGGAAACGAAAATATATAATTGTTCTCATAATTAGTAGTTTACACAAATATATAAAAAAATATCAAAGAAGAAACCTGCACCTTTTTTATGAAGGTACAGGATTCCAAATTAACCAAATAACAAATCAACTTTTTCCCTTTCTTTTGTCTTTATAGTTTTAGCTTATGGTAATGCATTAATTAGCGTTTCTAAAGCAGCTTGTGTCGTTGGTTGTGGAGCTGCCATCACTTCTGTATGATTGTCAACAACAGTTGTCCCTTGAATTGTATAATGTAACTCACCCGCAATCTCTGCTACTAAAATAATGTGAACGTCTTGCCCTACAGGAATTTGACCATAATGCTCTGTAAATAATTCAGTAGTACTGTTGTAGATATCCATTCTGGCTAAAGCAGTAGGTTCGCCATCGTAAGATAAATACACTTCACAATTGTCTCCGTCAAAATCGTTTGGAACATCTACATAAATTTGTGTTTTTGCACCTGTATAACCTGCCCATCTGTCTAAGTTTGCCCAACCAAAACTACTGGTGTCAAATATGCTAAACATTACATATTCTCCGTCAGGTCCTTGTCCTTCTCCACCTTCTGCATTTTGGTTTCCTCCATCTGCACCTTCTACTTCTTCCCATAAATCATTATCTTGTAAATCATCACCTGCTTTAAAAACTTGCATAGGCTCCCAGGTTGCGGGTACAATACCTCTACTTTGAATTTGTACTGGAATCAATATTTCTAATTGTGTAGTTCCTTGTTTTGCATTTAAGAAAAACTCACCCGCAGAAATTAAAGCTTCTTCAGTCCCGTCAGATTTAATACCTGATGTAGGCATGTTTTGTAATAACATGGCTCCTTTACTATATACTTCTATCAATTCTACAGTAATATTACCCGTTACTGGTGTGCCATTTAACCCAACTGAATTAGCAGGGAAAGTAACTTTTGTTCCTTGATCTCCTGTTACTACTGCTCCACCATCTATATCTACTGTAAAGCTTTGTAGTGCATCTGTACGATTGTTTTCAAAAAGAGCTGTTAATGCTGCTCCATTAGGTTTTGATTCTTCTTGTTGGTCTTCTGGATCTTTACAACTTGTAAATGTTAAAGCGATAAGTACTAAGATTCCAAATAAATTTCTTGTTGTTTTTGCTATTCTACTGTTATTCAAATTAGCTTTGTTTGTTTTTGTTGTTTTCATGTTTTAATATTTAAAAATGGTTTATAATTATTGTTTACATCTTTATATCAACTAGGTTTAAAAATTGTTACCCCTTTTTGTTAAATAATTTTTTTTAAAGATTCTGTTGTAGATTACTGTAGGCTTTATGCAACTCTGTGAAATTCTTTGTGGCTCTTTGCGTAATAGCTATTACACAGAGTTACGCAAAGTATTCCCTAAGTTTCATTTATGACGCCTTGGCGTTAGAAAGAAATTAGTAAGTAATTCTTGATAGGCATACCTATAATAATTGAAATACTACAATATCTTA
>DQTL01000311.1 GCA_015662775.1 Lutibacter sp. | reverse complement strand
GGCAAATAATATGCTAAGTTAATCCAGACTTTTTTGTTACTTTTGGTAGCATTATTATATTTTTTTAAGGTGGCGACTGACCCCAAAATTAATTTCAAAAATTGGACTAATTTAAAATCTTAGTCCAATTAATCTTAGTCTTCTTTTCTCCCTATTTGTTGCCAACCAATAAAAAAGATTATTAATAAAGCAGGGATAAACATGATTTGCTTAGGTAATCTATTTCGTTGAACTTGAACAAAGTCCACAATCCATCCACTATCAACACCTGCTTTGTTTATCGCTTCTATCTCTTTACTACTAGATGCAATATAGGCAACCTCCATCGGTCCAAAGATGTCATCTAGTTGTAGACCTGTATTGTTAATACGCTCTTTTCCTGTTTCCCCTTCTTTTAAAGAAATTGAAAAAGTATAGGTACGATTAATATCATCAACTGTCATACCAGAAACTACAAACTGTAACCTATCTCCCTCTTTCATTGTATCAGCTACTTGAAAAATCTCAGAACCAGGTCTGTTTTCAAATGGGGGTGTTATCTTGTCCCATAAATAGCCAGGTCTAAAGAGTAGAAAAACAGCGAATAATAAAATTATATTTTCCCACCATTTACTTTTGACAAGCCAGTACCCTTGTGTTACAGCAGCAAAAATCATCATACCTAAGATTGAAGAGAGTATGACTAGAATGAATTCAAAAGTATTATCTATATCAATCATAAGTAGCTGGGTATTAAAAATAAAAACAAAAGGTAAAATGGCTGTACGAATGTCATAAGTAAAACCTTGTATACCTGTTTTTATTGGGTCACCTTTCGATATGGCAGCAGCAGCAAATGCTGCTAACCCAACAGGAGGTGTATCATCTGCTAGTATTCCAAAGTAAAAGACAAACATATGAGCAGCAATTAAAGGAATAGCAATTTCATTAGCTGCTCCTAAACTTACAATAATAGGTGCCATTAGACTTGAAACAACAATATAGTTTGCTGTAGTAGGTAAACCCATTCCTAAGATAAGACTGATAATTGCTGTAAAGAGAAGAATAAGAAAAATATTACCTCCTGAAACAAGCTCTACAAAACCAATAATAACTTGACCAATACCTGTTAAACTAACAGCACCTACAATAATACCTGCAACAGCAGTTGCAACACCAATACCTATCATATTTTTTGCACCATTTACAAATCCAGACTTTAAATCAATTAATCCTTCTTTGATTCGAGAGGTATTACTGGATACACCTCTAAAAAAATCTAAAAGAGATTTTTGAGTCAATAATATAAATATCATAAATAATGAAGCCCAAAATGCTGAAAGTTCAGGAGAGAGTCGTTCAACAGTAAGTAGCCAAACCAATACTACAACAGGTAATAAATAGTGTAAGCCTGACTTGACTGTTAAACCTACTGGTGGAAGTTCTGTAATCTCATCATCTGTTAAATCAGGAACAAGTGAGGCAAAGTAAACTAAAACAGTATAGGTAGTAAATAGTAAAACCATAATAATCTCTAAAGTATAGTTTCCACCTATCTCTTTAATAAAGTCCATTAAAGGAGGGAGTACCCATGTTAGAAAGCTTAATACTAGAATAACTGAGACTAAACCAATAAGTTTTCCAAGTCTAGTCATTTTGTTAGTTTGTGGCAATCCTTGCATATTTGCTTTAAGTGCTTCTAAATGGACAATGTAGATAAGAGCTATGTATGATATTAATGCTGGTAAGATAGCATGTTTGATGACTTCGGTAAATGGTATGCCTACATATTCGACCATTAAGAATGCAGCAGCACCCATAATGGGAGGTGTTAATTGACCATTTGTAGATGAAGCCACTTCAATTGCACCTGCTTTTTCAGCAGAAAATCCAACTTTCTTCATAAGAGGAATAGTAAATGTTCCTGTTGTAACAACATTAGCAATGGAAGAACCTGAAATCATACCAGTCATAGCAGAGGAAACAACAGCAGCCTTTGCAGGACCTCCTTTAAAATGTCCCATTAAAGAGAATGCAACACGAATGAAATAGTTTCCTGCTCCTGCTTGTTCAAGCAATGCTCCAAAAAGAACAAAAAGAAAAACCATAGAGGCTGAAACTCCAATAGCAATACCAAAAGCTCCTTCAGTTGTAATCCACATATGAGAAACTATTTTATTGATTGATTTATCAGCTCCAAAATAAGCATAAGCAAGAGCAAGAATTGCGACAATAGCAAGAGCTGGACCAAGTGAACGTCTGGTTGCTTCAAGTAAAAGGATTATCCCAATAATTGAAAACCATAAATCCATTTCATTTGGAACACCAAGTCTCATTTCAAATGCTTTTGCATCCCACATTTGATTATATGCAAAATAAAAAATTGAAATAATGATAAGCATAGACATTATCCAATCACTAATTGGTATGTAATGTTTAGGAGACCTAGCTAAAGGTAAATAGCTTAGAAAAGCAAGTGAACCTGCAAACATAAGGTGAAAGTGTTTAACCATGTCAGCATTCATCCAAGGTGTAAACTCAAGAATAAAAGGAGATGATACATAAAGTTGAAAAATTGACCATGAAAGTGCTAAATAAATTAAGAAATTAGCTACTCTAGGGTTACTTGGCTTACGATTTCCTGTTTCTTGTTCAAGTATTTGACTATTTGACATGCTAATGTTTTCCTTTTGATAAAATAATTTTAGGAGTAGAAAAATTATTCTCCACCAATTTTTTAACCTCCTCCACAAATTTTTTCTCGAAATCTATTCTTCAATAAATCGTTTTGTTTAAGATGTAATTTTTCTGACAATAAAATTAATAATAATTTATTATTTGCAAAGTCTGCTAAATAAAAAGATATTTTTAATAACTTATGCTTAAGTTTAAATTTAATATATCCATCTTCTGTAGTAACAGAAACTAGGATGTCTTTTTGTAAAATATACTTGTTCAACTTTTTAATTAAATAAATTTCTTGATTAGGAGAATAAAAAATTCCATCTGTTTCAATAGTATTTAAGTCTAGGTTCTCAATTATCTCTCCTTCTAAATTAAAGAATATATTTGAGTTCTTATATTTTTGATAGAGTCTATCAGTCAAAATAGATTCCAAATCTAAAGGTATATCACTATATTTACTACTTATTTTTATCTCTTTTAAATTTTCATCAATTACTATTAAGATAAAATCTAAATTTCCATCACATTGAATTGTCCCATTAGTTTTAATTCTATCAATTTTATTAAAGAGTATAAATATGTCAATTGGAAATTCTTGAGAATAAAATGACTCATCGCTTAAGCGTATATCCATCTTCGAATAAATATTCATTTACAAATGAAAAATCTGTATTAAAAGTACTTAAAAGAATTCCTGAAACAAAAAAGATTAGTAAAGTACTTTCAATGGATAAAGCTCCATTCATAAATTCAATAATAATATAAATTATACTAATAATTACTATTATTATTGAAATAAAATTAAAAAACTTCTTTGTTTTTTTATCTAATGGTTTTTCTCCATTATAATTAGAATATTTTTTAATTATACTACCAAGATCTTTTGGCACTTCTGTAAAATATGGACTATTTAACATAAAGTTTCCTCTTTTTAGCTAAGTAGTCATTATACAACTTTGACTACTTACTTTTAATTGTTATTTTAAAAGACCAACTTCTTTATAATACTTCTTAGCACCATCATGTAATGGAGCAGAAAGTGCATCGGAAATCATTTCTTCTTTTTTTAGATTTGCAAATGCAGGATGTAGTTTTTTAAATTTATCAAAATTTTCAAAAACTGATTTAACAACAGTATAGACCACATTGTTAGGTGTTTTAGTAGATGAAATAAATGTTGCCCCTACACCAAATGTTTTAGTGTCTTCATCATTACCTTTATACATTCCTCCAGGAATTGTTGCTATTCTATAGTAGTCATTGTCAGCAATAAGTTTTTCAACTTCCTCACCTGTAATATTGACTAAAACACTTTCACATGTAGTAGTTGCTTCTTGAATTGAACCAGATGGATGACCAACTGTAAATACCATAGCATCTATTTTGTTATCACAAAGTGCTTTTGATTGCTCTGATGACTTTAGTTCTGAGGTGAGTTTAAATGTATCTTTTGTCCAACCCATAGCCTTCATAAGAACTTCCATTGTTCCTCTTTGACCAGAGCCAGGGTTTCCAATATTAATACGTTTACCAACTAAGTCTTTAAGGTTTTTAATTCCTGAGTCTTTTCTAGCAACAACAGTAAATGGTTCTGGGTGAACAGAGAAAACAGCTCTAAGTTCTTTGAATGGTCCTTTTTTTTCAAATTTACTTGTACCATTGTATGCATGATATTGCCAGTCTGATTGAGCAATACCCATTTCTAATTCTCCTACTCTAATAT
>DQTL01000087.1 GCA_015662775.1 Lutibacter sp. | reverse complement strand
TAACTCGTTATTCCTTAAAATTTATTCTTCAAATCTCACCTTTTCTTTGCATTCTGTATAGTAAAGCTTAGGTCGAACTCAGGTTATTAGATTTGAGATGTTAGATGTGAGATTAATCGCTTGATTTTGAGTGATTTATATGATTTGCAATAATTACCATATCTTGCTTATAATCAGTGTGTTATGAAAATATAACGAACTATTCTAATAGATGATTCAATTTTTAACGTGCTTTTTTCTAACTTTTTCAGCCTCACTACTCACTACTAATATCTCAATTCTGAATAAAATAAAAAGGCATATATTAAGAATTGAATAAAAAGTCACATTTTTTTATTTTCAAAACATGAGAATTATCAATATTTTCTTCTTTTTACCCAATTATTTTTATTGAAATTATAGTAATTTCGTAGTTCTAAATATTTACAAATGAACATAGATTTTAAAGACACTAAAATTGCATTTATTTCTAAATCAAATCTCGATTTAAAAAAAGCAAAGTTCTTATATAAAGTAATGGGTAGCAAATCCATAACAAGAGTTTCTAAAGTGTTAACTCAGTTTGCAATGACGTTACATATTCCTATAAAATGGGCGGTAAAACCCACTATTTACAATCATTTTGTAGGCGGTGAAACCATTCAAGAATGTGATAAAGCTGTAAAGAACTTATCCAAGCATAATGTAGGTGCCATTCTCGACTATTCTGTGGAAGGAAAAGAAGCTATTGAAGACATCAATAAAGCGCTAGCAGAAACTTTAGATTCTATAAAAAATGCAGGTAAAAATGACAATATACCCTTTGCCGTTTTTAAACCAACTGCTTTTACAACATCGGCTGTTTTAACAAAAGTGAGTGCCGGTGAAAAATTAAACGATTCCGAAAAGAAAGAAGCACAAAATTTTAAAGATCGTGTACAGACCTTGTGTAAAGCGGCTTATGAAGCTAATATTCCTATTTTAATAGATGCAGAAGATTCCTGGTATCAAAACTTTATCGATGAAGTCACCGAAGAAATGATGCAACTTTACAATACAGAAAAAGCCATTGTTTTCAATACGTGGCAAATGTATAGACACGACAGACTAGAACACTTAAAAATGTCGTATCAAAAAGCTGTTGATGCCAATTATTTTTTAGGAGCTAAATTTGTTAGAGGTGCATACATGGAAAAAGAACGTGAAAGAGCCTCAGAAATGGGCTACGAATCACCTATTTGTAAAGATAAAGAAGCTACAGATATTTCCTATGATAACGCTATACGTTTCGCTTTTGAAAAAAGAGATCGAGTTTCTGTTTTTAATGGAACGCATAATGAAAAAAGCACCTTACTTTTAGCTGATCTCATGGAGCAAAAAGGACTAAAAGAAAATGACTCACGTTATTGGTTTTCTCAACTCTATGGAATGAGTGATAATATCAGTTTTAATATGGCTGAAAAAGGATACAACGTCGCTAAATATTTACCTTATGGTCCTGTAAAACACGTATTGCCTTATTTGTTTAGAAGGGCTGAAGAAAACACATCAGTTGAAGGACAAACAAGCCGTGAGTTAAAGCTAATAAATCTTGAAATTAAACGTAGAAGGAACAGTTAACTCTGTTTTATGTATTTTTGGGAGTTTTATATATAATTCTCTTTATGAATATACTATTAATTTACAACCCTTTTGCTGGATTCGGGAAATCGAAAAAAGTATTACCCAAAGTAAAAGAAACCCTTTCTAATAAAGGAATTCAATACGATTTACTTTTAACAAAAAAAAGAGGTCATGCGACAAAACTTGTAAAAGAAGCTGACCTATCAAAATATGATGGTATTATAAGTTCTGGTGGAGACGGCACTTTTCATGAGGTTTTAAACGGTTATTATCAGAATAAAGGCAAGAGCAAACCACCGATTGGTATCATCCCTAATGGTACAGGAAATGCTTTTGCAAGCGAGTTAGGACTGAAAGGATTTGAATTTGAAAAAGCAATTGACCTCATCAGTAAGAAAAACATCAAAAAGATTGATATTGGCTACTGCAAAACTCAAAATGAAGAAATTTACTTTCATAATATCATTGGTTTTGGTATGGTTACAGATATAAACCAAGCGACCAATAAATATAAAAAATTAGGAAGTATCTCTTATACATTAGCTACGCTAGAAAAGATTCTGTTTCTTAAAACTTACCCTTTGGAGATTATTTTAGATGGAAAAACAATAAAACAAGACAATATTTTCGTTGAAATTGCCAATACAAAATATACAGGTGCCGATTTTTTAATGGCTCCAGAAGCCATACTAGATGATGGTTTATTTGATGTAGTGCTCAGCAGAAAAACATCACGATTTAATGTTTTAAAAATCTTGCTTCAAGTTTTTAAAGGGACACATATCTTTAATAAAGATGTTGATTATATAAAAGTTACGAACATCACGGTAAAAACAAAAGAGGCTAAATTATTAACACCAGATGGAGAGGCTTATGGAAGTACTCCACTTACTGTTTCTTGCAAAAAACAAGATTTGGAATTTTTTTGGGTGTAATATAATCTCTCTATTCATAAATTAGAAGGAAACTCTTACATCTGCCTAACTTTAACTTCTGTTAAATCAATTATTTACTTTACATGTAAATCTATTTAAGGAAACGGAATAGTAATATTGTTTTCATGAAACTATTAACCTGAGAATATCAATTTTACATGATAAAACTTAAGTTATTCCATGAGGTTTTATAAATAAAATCATATAAACCTTGTTATTAAACATCTGTAAAATCTGTTAAAAATTCCCAAAAAACAGCCATAAAAGATATACAAAGTCAACCTCATCAAATAATTCCTTAAATTCGTCGAAAATTTAAGCATTTATGGCATTTGATTTTAATAAATTCAATAAAATACTAGGTTGGTTTACTTTTGTAATCGCTTTAGTAACCTATACATTAACCTTAGAACCTACTGTAAGTTTTTGGGACGCAGGTGAATACATCGCTACTTCGGCTAATTTAGCAGTAGGTCATCCACCAGGAGCTCCGTTATTTCAAATGTTAGGTGCTTTCTTTGCTATGTTTGCTACGGATGTGACGCATATTGCCAAAATGGTTAACTTCATGTCGGCATTATCTAGTGCCTTTACCATTCTGTTTTTATTTTGGACTATTGTTATTATTACCAAAAAATTAGTTGTCAAAAAAGGTGAAGAACTAACTCAAGCCAAAGGATATGCTATTTTAGGAAGTGCATTTGTAGGTGCTTTAGCCTTTACATTTTCTGATAGTTTTTGGTTCTCTGCTGTAGAAGCCGAAGTATATGCTATGTCTATGTTACTTACATCACTGCTTTTTTGGCTAGGATTACGTTGGGAAGAAGAAATGGATCAAGCTCATGGAAATCGTTGGTTATTACTAATTAGTTTAGTAGTTGGTCTTTCTTTTGGAGTGCATATTCTATCTTTATTAGTGATACCGCCTATTGTATTCTTATATATTTATAAAAAATATCCAACACTTTCGGCTAAACAATTTATCATAGCTAATATCGTATCTGTACTTTTCTTATTGTTTACTTTTAAATTTTTATTCCCATTTACATTGAAATATTTCAGTGCCATGGAATTGTTTTTTGTAAATAACGCAGGACTCCCTTTTAACAGTGGTTCTATCATTGCTGCTTTACTGATGATTGGTGTTTTTTACTTTGCAATCCAATATACGCGTAAAAAGAAACTAGTAGGCTTAAATACTATTGTTTTATCCATTCTTTTTATTGTAATTGGTTTTTCGTCTTGGTTAATGCTTCCAATAAGGGCCAATGCCAATACAACCATAAACGAGAACAATCCATCAAGTGCAAGAGAACTCTTAGCGTATTACAATAGAGAACAATATGGAGATGCCAATGTGTTTTATGATAAGTACTATTCTTATGCGTTTAGAAAAGAAGAAGACAAAAACAAACCCTATAAAGATGACATAAAAAAATATGAAAAAGATCACAAAAAAGGAGAATATATAGTTGTCAATAAAAATAGTTACAAAAATTATTTTCCTAACTATAGCGATAAACATAAAGGTTTTATCCCTAGAATGGTGGCAACATCTCCTACCAATATAAAACACTACAAAGCTTTAGCAGGAATCCCCGAAAACAGCACAAGACGACCTACCTTTTTGGAAAATATGAAGTTTATGTTTAGCTACCAATTTGGCTATATGTATGGTCGGTATTTTATGTGGAATTTTGTTGGAAGGCAAAATGACGAACAAGGACATCTTGATATTCATAATGGAAATTGGCTGAGCGGAATTCCTTTTATTGATAGTGCTTTCCTAGGTCCTCAGACCGATTTACCTGCTGAAATCACCAATAACAAAGCACGAAACACCTACTTTTTCTTACCTCTAATATTAGGATTGATAGGTTTGTTTTTCCACTTAAAAAGAGACCCTAATTATTTCTATATCTTGTTATTGTTTTTTGCTTTTACAGGATTGGCAATTATTTTTTACACCAATCCAAAACCTTTTGAACCCAGAGAACGAGATTATGCTGTCGTAGGTTCCTTTTATGTATTTGCAATATGGATAGGTATAGGTGTACTAGCTATTTTCAATGCTTTAAAAGATTTAATCAATCCAAAAACTGCTGCTGTTGGAGTGAGTTTAGTCGCTTTATTGGCTGTTCCCGTAGTAATGGGTTTCCAAAATTGGGATGACCACGACAGATCTAATAAATACACGGCACATCTCAATGCACAAGCTTACCTTGACTCTTGTGATGAAAATGCTATTTTATTTACCATTGGCGATAATGATACGTTCCCATTGTGGTATTTACAAGAAATTGAAGGCTATAGAACCGATATTAAAGCAGTGAATACCAGCTTATTCGCTACCGATTGGTACATCGATCAAATGAAGCGTAAAACCTATAAGGCTGATCCAATTCCTTCGCAATTAACACATGAAGATTACAAATATGGAAGCTTAGATGTTGCCTACAACATGGGTGAAATGGAGCAATTTAAAGATTCAGTAATGGATATTAAATTGTTTATGCAATGGATACAAAGCAAAAAAGAATTTACCTATTATAGATTTGATGAAGACCACAGAGAAAAAACATATCCAACGAATAGATTACGCTTATCTGTTGATAAAGAGGCGGTTCTAAGAAATGGAATTGTTGCTCCTGAAGATGCTGAGCTGATTTTGCCTTATATAGATTTTGAAATAGATCCAGACGGCATAACAAAACAACGTATATTAATGTTAGATATTTTGGCAAATTTCAATTGGGAACAACCTATTTATTTTACAGGTGGTAGTTATGACAATGCCGAGTTTATATGGTTACAAGACTATTTACAAATGGATGGGCTTTCTTACAAATTAGTACCTATAAAAACACCTTATAAAGGACCATTTGAAATGGGACGTATTAACCCTGACGTGATGTACAAACATGTTGAAAAATGGAATTGGGGAAGTATTACTGAGGATATATATTTAGATGTAGAAACCCGTAAAAACTCAGTGAATTTTAGAAATGGACTCTTACGTTTATCAGATGCCTTTGCAGAAAAAGGGGATACGATAAAAGCTATAGAAATTCTGGATTTATCATTAGAAAAAATGCCAGCGGGTAAATTTTCAAGTCAAGGTATGTTAATGGACTATGTTGCTGCCTATTATATTTTAGGTGAGAACCAAAAAGCTAGAACACTTGCAGAAAATATTATTACCATGAATCAAGAAATGCTAGTATATTTCAGTCGATTTGATGATAGTTTCTTTCCTAGTTACTACAATGAATTAGAAAATAATCTGTTAATGTATGGAGAACTTGTTCGAAGTATTTCTAAATATGAAGATAAGACGTATTCAGATGCTGCTCAGGATACTTATATTGAACACCTAGATTTATTTCAACATTTAATAGATGATTCAGAATAAACAAATTTAGTTTTGTTGGAATTTGAGTTTTGAGTTATTGGAATTTAAAAATGATGTTTTACTTTTTTAAAATACCGTCTTTTATTCATAAAATCTATCCAAAATATCTTTGGACAATGCCTAGCAAACCCAAAGCTATCTATTTGACCTTTGATGATGGTCCTACTCCTGAAATCACAGATTGGGTCATGGAAACTTTAAAAGAATACAATGCCAAAGCAACGTTTTTTTGCGAAGGTAAAAATGTAGAAAAACATCCTGAGCTAGTACAAAAACTAGACTCAGAAAATCATAGTATTGGCAACCATAGCTATTCTCACTATGAAGGCTGGAAAACAAACACAACCGATTATATTGCCGATGTAGAAAAAGCATCAATTGTGATAGAAAATGCTTTAAAAGGAAGTATTAAATACACTTCACAATCTAAAAAACTATTTCGACCTCCTTATGGGAAAATTAAAGCCTCGCAGGCAAAATCCCTTCAAAACTTAGGATACACAATTGTAATGATTGATGTGATAAGTGGTGATTTTGCCCAAAATCTTATTCCAAAAAAAAGTCTAAAGAAACTATTAAAACACACAAAATCAGGAAGCATTGTTGTCTTTCACGATAGTAAAAAGGCATTTAGAATACTGAAACAAGTTTTGCCAAAAGCTTTGGCTATTTGGAGCAAACAAGGTTATGAATTCTTGGCACTATAATCTAAAAAGTCATAGAAACACCTATCCCATTTACATTACTGATAATTTGATAAGACGTGTTATATTCAGAATAAGATACCTTTGAAAGACCCGAATTATAGATGCTAACTGCTTTTTTTGTTTTTTTATTCACCCCAATTGAAATGGGAATTGCTATGGCCAATACTCCTACACCAACGGCAGCTATTGTCCAATTTGCATCGCCTCCACCAACAGCAGTTCCTATAGGGTAACCTATTAAGCCTCCACCAACACCACCTAGTATTTGTGCTAGTACATTAGCCGACTTAGCTTTCTTGAAAAGCTTATAAGCTTCAGGATTTGTTTCTAGAGTAGAAGACATGCTTTTCATTGTCAACACCTTACCTTCTTGAGTATATTTATAGCCCCCAAAAACTTTTGTTGATTGAATCTCTTGTGCATTCATACTGCTAATAGCAATTATAAACACTAATAAAATAAGGATTGTTTTTTTCATAATATTTTGGATTAAAATGTATAATTATAAAAACTGTTCAACCATACTGATAAGTGAAGCAGCATCTTGCTTACCACTTTGACGCCATTTCATGTCGCTATTTTTATAAATAATAAAGGTTGGGTTATTTTTTATACGTAAAGCTTTGGCTAAAGTTTCGTTTTTTTCGGTGTCAATCTTAATAACTTTGGCTGTATCTTCTAGAGCAATAGCTACTTCTTTTAAAAGAGCAACTGCCTCATCTTCTTGGTCTTCATCCCAGTTAGAATAAAAATCAATGAGTATGGGAATTTCAGAATTTACTAATTCACCAAATTTAGACATATATCAATTAATAATTAATAAACTTATAAGTACCACTTCCTGTTTTAGCTTGTAATTTAATTACATAAGCTGATTTCGCAAAGTTAGTAAAAGGGATGTGAACTAGGGCATCTTTTAATTGATTTTTATTATTGATTTGTAAAACCAATTGACCTATGGCATTATAAACTTGCAGTCCCGTAAGTGTTAAGCTTTGATCATTTTTGATGATAATTTCATCTTTCACATAAAAAGTAGTAATAAACTCATTTAAATTATCTTGAACGTCAGTTGGAGAAGCAGCAGGTTTAAAAACTAATTTTAAATGTATTTCTGTTTCATTCGTACTGGAATAAAATATATAATTACTATCTCGTAAATCATGTGTGTTTCCTTTATCATCAAGTATATAAATGTCTTCGTTAAAATTCTCTAACTCATCAATCATAATTGTATGTTTCCCCGATGTTGCTGTTTTTACAACTAATGGATATTCTGCATCAATATTGTAGGCCTGTACTCCTTGAATAAGATAAGGTATAGCTAACTCTTCATCTGTCTTACCTATGGTAAAATATAAATCATCCGACCATTGGTCTATCATTTTCCCATCCCAACCGTAATCTACTCCATCACTTGCAGTTTCAGTATAACCAAATAGTAAATGTCGTATTCTTTCATTAGGAGATTTATAATCTAATCGTATTCTTGCAGTTACAACATCATTAGCAGTAGTGTTTTTTACAGGGATAGAGTTTGCCCCTTCCAACATAAAAATTCTTTGGCTGT